>JAFDIS010000008.1 GCA_019307945.1 Deltaproteobacteria bacterium
GTGCAGCGCTCCTGGGGCATCGAGTCTTGCTTGTCTCGGCATGAAAGACTTCTATCATGGAAAAGTAGACTTTGCAAAAAAATATGGAAATGTGAAGTACGTCCCGCGATTCACGCGCATGGAAATGTGAAGTACGTCCCGCTATTCACCTATTCACTCATTTTGGATGGCAGCGGAAAAATATCAGATGCAACGATTCGTTCGACATCCCGGGGTACTTTCCTTACAATCCCTTTGCCCGCCACATGTTGTGGAATTTGCAGGAGGCCATGAGAAATGCCAGGGTAAATAAAACCAGCATGAGCAGGCTCAGCCTGACCGGAAAGAATGCGGGTCGCCCAAAAGCAGTATGAATCAAGGCGGTTACATACGATAACGGCGACAACGGTGCTATCCACCGCACCCAGAAGGGCATTTGTCCGATCGGCATGAATATCCCACTTACGAAAAGCAGTGGGATCCGGATCAAGTTCGACAACAGCATGATGTTTGAGGGACTGCTCGCAGGAGGTGCGGCGAGAAGCACGCCCAGAGAAGCGAAGCTCAACGCGCCCAACACGATTCCGGCGGTGAGTATCGGCCCGCTATCTATGGAGGCATCCGTAAACAGGAGTCCTATTAATATTGGAACCACTGAAAGACAAATTCCGAAAACCATGCCGCTCATCACGTCCCCCGCCAAGATCGCGCGGAGCGACACGGGGGTGGAAATGAGGCGTTCGTAGGTTTTGGCGCTCCTTTCCCAGGGAGTCACCAAAGGCCCGACGGCGCTTGCCGTGAACCACAAGGCCATGGCAATCATGCCTGGGACGATGTTTTCAGCCGCGATGGGACGACCCATCTTGAACGCAAGGAAGAAAAACATGGGACGACCCATCTTGAACGCAAGGAAGAAAAACACCGGGAAAAGGACCCCGAAGATCAGCACCGGCGGTTTCAGGTAGTACAACCGGGCGTTCTTCTTCAGAATGACCAGCGAACCATGCAACTGCCGCCGCCAAGCCCGAACCGTTTCCCTCCGGACCGTCATTTTAAACCCTTCTCCTTGTATCCGCTCGTGAGGTGAACAAAGACGTCCTCCAGGCTGGGTTTGCGGTTGCAAAGATCCGTGATCTCCACTCCCTTGCTCTCCGCCAATCGGACGACCTCGGTCACCACTTGCCCGGGTAACTTAGTGTACAACCGGAACGTGCGATCGTCTGCTTCAATCTGTGAGACGCCGGGCAGCGACTCGAGCTCATTATGCTCTGGTGCGGTGCCCTCAAAACGCACTTCGACGTATTGGCGGGAACTTATGGTGGCGCGCAGCTTTTCCGGAGTGTCTATGGTGGCGATAGATCCTTTCTCGATTATCGCCACACGTGAGCACATCTCGCCGGCCTCCCTCATGTTGTGCGTGGTCAGGAACACGGTGAGGCCGCGCCGGTTCAGATCCTTCACTATACGGCGTATCAGCCTTGCGCTCTGAACGTCCAGCCCACTGGTGGGTTCATCTAGAAACAACACTTCCGGATCCGTCACCAATGCAGCGCACAGCATGAGCCTTTGACGGAGACCCTTGGAGAGCGTACGGGCCTTCTGCTCCCTTTTCTCCGCCAGTCCCAGAGCGTCAAGCAGACGTTCTGCTTCCTGGAAGCGTCGATGTCGTGGGACACCGTGCAGCTCCGCCATGAGCATAACATTTTGCCAGGCAGAAAGATCGAGGTATACGTTTGCCTCTTCGGGCACGACCGCGATGTGCGCCCTGGAAAGCAACGGCTCTTTACGGATATCATGACCTTGTATTGTGGCGGTACCCTCCGTGGGCTCGATCACACCGGTGAGCATGCGGACGGTGGTGGTCTTGCCGGCTCCGTTCGGCCCCAAGAACCCGAAGATCTCGCCCTGGTGAACCTCGAACTCCACGCGGTTCACCGCTACCAAAGAACCAAACTTGCGTGTCAGACCTTTGACCTCGATAGCGGCTTTCATTTGCAATCACCTAAAATCACCTAAAATTGAGCGATTTCCAAAGCTTACCGGCAATGCAAGGCCCGGGCGAGAGGATTCCACGAATGAGGCGTACTTGTTAGTACGCCGCAGTGAGTGAATCCGAAGCGCCTGTCTGCGTGCGGGACACGCACAGGCGGCGCAACGCAGCAGGTCCTGTAAAATCGGAAATCCCGCAGGGTTTCAAGAATCACGTCCCTTGCCGAACGAGACCGCATCACCCGGGCAGAACACGTCGATTACCTTTACCTTTCAGACGCGTTAAGAAGCTCCTGAAGGTCGAGAAGATGTTTTTCTCTAAATTCGATTTCACATTCTTCTCCGCACAGTCTAATTTTCAGTGTCGGACTGATATTACCACCTTCTGCCTTCGTTTTGAAACCATCTATTTGTTCTATGATATTATCCCCTTCAACAGCACCATGCTGCCATTTGGCAAAGTGATCCGCACATAGACAAAGGGCATTGGCTGGAGTATCTACAAATCGTGCGTGCTTCCTGGGAACAATGTAGTTGGCTATGAAAAATGGATTTCCATTCCTTTCAGGAAAAGTCTTGCCGCAAATCTGACACTTCCCACCATAAAATTGGGATAAATACTCCCGCACCTGTTCGTCTGGTCCTTCAAGGATTGTGCGCATCGTTTCCTTGCGTCTTTTCTCCGGGCTTGGTTCAGCATGCAAACGTTTTTTATGTTGTTCATAACTTTTCCCCCGACGACCGTCAGGATTTCTTACAACGCCTGAATCCCTCTCTGAAAATTCTATCTGGGTTTTGCCAGGCTTGTTAAAAGCATTTTTAAACTCAGAAATGTAATCGAAAGGCCTTTCAACGAAATCATTTTTCGATGACTTGTTTCTCTGGTTCCCTAATAATCCTTGAGAACCTTCTTTTTCCATCTTGTCATTGTCCCTTACGTCACCAACCTGGTTATCCGTTTCTACATAGATATTCTCCGCAATTGCACTAGATGACGTTTCGGCCATATCAGTCTTCTCGATTCCTTCCCTATTATTTTCCGCTGATTTCACCTTGACTTGGTTATCTCGAATCAATGCTTCTCCCTTATTACTAGGTTCAATGACAACATCAACCATACTATTTACTTCATCAGGAATGCTCCAGCCCTTCTGCTCAATCCTCCATCGCCAATCTTCTTCGCCTAACGTTAATTCGATCCAATCCGATAACTCCTTGTATGCACGGTTTGGCATCAATGCACGCGCCAGCGTCCTTGATATAGCGTTCTTCTTGTAGGCATCAGCATTTTCCGAAATGATCAATTTCCGATTTCGCTTGTCCCAAAAGCAATCAGCATTTCTCCTTTTCATTTTGTTATCAAGGCGGTATTCAAGTTGGAGATATGGAGCATACGCCTCCTTTGTTTCAAAAAGTGCCTGTATAGAATTATTCTCAAAAAGCCGTCTAAAATCTGTGGGCTTCTTTTCTCTAATCCACGTCGTGATGAGTATCTTCGCTGACTCTGTGATGAATTCGGGATTATCATGTGTGAGATAACCACTATTTTCCAAAAGGGAGATATTAATGCTTTCAGATAAATAAGGAAGTCCAAGTGCCCGGTATAACGGCTCCCAATCAGAGAAAGCATCTTTCGGAGGCCGCCATGCAAAGTAAACATTTTCTCCATTAAAAATCTTCTTCAACTCCCCGTCATCCGGTACATATACGGACGAAGGCTTTTGAAAATTCTTGCTTTGAGTCCATATCCTCGCATCTGAGACAAATCCTTCCCACCACGAAGGGCGCTCATCTTCGTTCATATTGAAAATAGGCAACAGCTCTCGGTAAACTCTTGCAAGGACATTTTCGATTTCGTCGGGTTGTCTATTGGTATCCTTCTGTAGCGTTAACCATCGCTGCGCAAAGGTTTCTTTGTCAACATTCTCTTTCACTCCTAATTGATCGACAAAAAATTCTTTGAGGTGGGCACCATATTTTTTCTCCAGATAGACAAAATCGTCGCAAAGGGTATCACTAAGGTCTTTCCAAATCGCACCTTTTGTTGAAACCCAGTGCTGCCCTGAAGCACCTGGTACAAAAATTAACTTTGCTTGCTGAAAACGCTTAAGGATATCATCAGAAAGCTCTCGGGAGCCGAGTGTTCGATATATTCGCTCTGCAAGATTTTTATTACCGTTATCCTTCCTCTCTGAATATTCTTCCAATAAAGACACAAGCTTCTCAGAGGTCACTTCGGTTTGAATGCCAAGCAATTTGATTATATCTTCAGGAAGCTGATCTTCAAAATATGGAACGAAATCGCCAAGAATTTCCTTAATGCTTTCCTTCGCTAAAAAGGCTTGCCGAGGCTTACGTAAGCCCTTTGTCGTTGGGAGCCATTGCCTTTCTCGTAAATATTTCAAAAAATCAGAATGCCAGACTTTGAATTGATATTTCCCCGTTCGGACTCTATATGCTTGGCCGTCTTGTTCATAATATTTCATTTTGTTTGCCCATTTATATTTTTCCTCACATTTCCCTATGAAATCAGATCGCCAAGCCCCTTTGGGCCAAGCCACAGGGGTATCTCTGTCACTTTGATATTTCAGCCACGCAATCATTGCACGTGCCTCGCCAGGCAATTTATTTGGTGCAAGATAATTCTCCTCAATTTTTGTCACACTGAAAGGAGTATCTTTTGATTCACTTCTTCGAGGAAGGGGATATTTATCAATGCAACCGATCTCAAGGAGACGGTTGATACACTCTTTACTGTAAGCATCGGATAACCATACAAAATGTCCCCGATCATCATCCGTTTGCCATATCAGCTGCCATCCTGTTTTAGGATCGAAACCCTCGGGTGTCACTACAGCCTGTATACCGGATAAATTCCGAGCTTCTGCTAACAACATCTTCCCGCCATCTGAAAGCAGCACAGGAAGGTCGTCGAAGTGAGAGCCTGTATCAGCGAATCGGCAAAGAAAAGTCGTTGCCGCAACCAGATCTGAGTTTGTAATGCTGTTATAGTTATGACCTAACCAATTCAAAATATCGATAGCATAGTTCTTCTTTGTGAAAGGATAAATGTTAAGCATCTTAGTCATCCATTCACGGATATCACGATCATCCTTTAGTCTATCGAAAAAGTCACTATCCAGGAATCCTAAAGATATTTCTCTTAGGCATTCTGGAATTTTTTGAAATAGTTGTTGACATTCCTCATCACATTCAAAGTAGATCGGCCGCTCTTTATCACAGGACCATCGTATTCCATTTCCTAATTTGATTGGAACAATTGGGCAAGCCAGTAGTTCTTCCGAAAAGTTTTGGCTTGATAGGTATCGGTAACACTTCAGCAGCCAATCATAATCATGTTGCATAATCCATTGTTTTTCCTGAAAACATTCTTCAACCAGATCCAAAGTTAGTGATCCGATCCCAATTGCCTCCAATTGATCCCGGTACTTTTCAATTTCACTCAGGACTATCCTCTGCCTTTTCAGTAGGGCCTTAGGATATGGGTTTCCTGATAGCAGATTTCGAAATTTACTGGGGGCCCTAATAGCCTTTTCAGGTTTGCATTTCCTGCCATCAGGTTCGGTCGGGATGATGGTCCGATTTTTCAATTCATCATGAATGGATTTCACTATAGAATCAAAAAAACTATAATCTGCTTCGAGAGGAATATAGCCAAAAATCAGCGAGCGGTATTCCTTAATTTCCAACCAGCTCTCAAAAGCGGTCACAAACACCTCGCATATACAGTCTCGAAGCCATTCATTCCACGATAGCCCTTCCAAAATCCCCTCGCGGGAACTTGTTAAAATGAAATCAGCGTTGATTAAAAAAGGAAGCCCTGTATCGTAGCGTACAGGCAGATAGGCAAAAACCTTTCCTGCATTCTCCTCGTTATCACCTAGCGGAAATGCTATAGAGACATCCCGTTTATCGATATCTTTTCTTTTTTCATGGGTGATACCTTCCGGCTTGTTAATTGTTTTGGTGTACAATAAGAACTCATTTATCTCGGATAAGGGATTTCCTTGCCGTTCGCCCTCAATCAAAATTTGCACCAAAGGCGCCTTGGAGTCGTCTTTCAGAATAGTGAATTTGCCTTCTTTTTCTATTATTATCTGAAGTTCCTTTAGTTTTGATAAAAAAAGAATAGTTTCCGGTTCAATATCCTGTAACATTTTCTTTATTTTTTCGTACGTGAAATCAGGTTTGTCTAGCGGCAGGATTATAGTGGTCAAATGAAGGTCTATATCTTCAGGGGGCGCTTTAACCCATCTCGGAACAATATAACCAAGCCCCGTCTCTTCATCCTTTTCGGGCAGACAAAAATAATACCCACCAGAAAATATATAGGGAGTACTCGTAACTCGAAAGACGGCTTTGAAACCTATCCCTTTCTCGCCGATATAACCCTGAATTTTGCTCTTAGTCGTTATACCTATTGCACAAATTGCATCCACATTAGCAGGCGAAAAGCCGATCTCGTTGTTTTGAATAATCAATGCGCCAGTAGTCTTTGGAGTTGCGGTTGGATCATTCTTTACTAACTGAAAAGATAATGAAGGATTCGCATCATTATATATGTTGTCTTCAGCATTTTGAATCAGTTCCAAAATAAAATGAGTTTCTTTGCTATAAAGGTCGTGCGCAAGAGCCTGAATCGAATTATTAAGGCTGTCCTTAATACGTTGGCTTGCCTCACATTCTTTGCGGATCCTTTCAATATGCTTGAACTGATCACTCGGCATCCGACAACCCTCCATCGATGTGGATTACCCCATAGGCCACCGGCTGGGCGGTAATATCGGCCCGTTCCATAGCAATATCCAATTCCTGAATGCGACGCGCATAATCCGCTTCAGCTGTATCTATCTGTGACTGACGCATCCGTCTTATTTTTTCGTCTGCTGCCTGCGCAAGTTGGTCTTTCAGCAAAGCGATCCTTGCATTATGGCTGGTTGTCAGACTTTCACGTCGATATTGTGCAAGTTCCCGGGTCCGGCGCTGGTGTTTTTCGCGCGCCTCCGACCAGAGCTTATAGTGGTGAACATCAAGCTCGTCCCAGAAGCTCGTCCCAGGCTGAGGATTCAGGAACATTATCTACACTGATATGATTTTCTTCGGCTTTTTCAAGAAGTTTTCCCAAATGGGCGGTGATCCGCTCCGAACTCGCAACCGGACACAGGACCAGGTCTTCTCTGATACCGTGAAATTGCCACTGATAAATAGCAAACAGGTAATCTCCGCCAGGGACAGACCGATCCCGCACCTTTAGTGTTGCAACAACCCGTTTTGTGGTATCGAATGCCCTGGATGCCTGCCTTACCAGGGGGTGCAAGGGCATGATGAACGCCGCGTCGGGATTCTGGGAGGCGCAAGCAGCATCAAATGTTAAAGCCAGGTGAGGGGCGCCACCCTTCAACCAGTTTTCCCATTCCCTGTACGAAGATGTGTTCTGCCTAGGGAGCTTCTGAAAATCCTTCAATAACTGATTACGAGCCTCCTGGGAGAGGCGTAGCGTCTTGAGCGGCTTTTCGCCAAGAATGAATTCTTGCTCTTTGCCGCAGGTATTCTGTAGGTAATTCGTAATAAGATTACGAATCGCTTCGGGAGAAAGCCAAAAGCTCGATGCCTCGTTAATCTCTTTCTTCAACTGATCTTCAGGCAGGCGAATGCCAAACAGCTCAACCTGCTTCTGTTCGAGCTCTTCCTGCTCTTGCATGAGGCGGATCTGATTATCTGCCAATTGCTGGAGCTTTTCACGGCGTTCCGCATCACTCAGGTTGAAATTCTCAGCAATGTCTCGAATTTCTCTGCTGATTTCACCAAGTATCTCTTCGCTGCCCCCCAGAGCGTTATTGAAAACTCCTATGCGCAGCAAGCACCGTTCATAAATATCTGCGTCAACCGTCCCCGGCGTAATTAGATTGAAAATGGCGATACTTTCACTTTTTTGTCCCCAACGGTCAATACGTCCTATTCTCTGTTCGATTCTCATGGGGTTCCAAGGTAAGTCATAATTTATTATGCAGTCGCAAAATTGATAATCCAGTCCTTCACTGCCGACCTCAGAAAATAGCATTATATCTATCGCATTTTCACTTTCGTTATTTAATTCAAAACGATTACGTAACTCCGCACGATCCTCATCATGTATATCTCCATGGACAAGTCCGACGCGGAAACCATCCGCCTTCAGGTGTCGATGAAGATAGTGGAGGGTATGTCGAAAGCTGCTGAACAGCATGACTTTCTTATTGGGCAGATCTTGTTTGTTCCTAAGTATTTTCCTGAGCGCCTCGAGCTTTGGGTCTTCGGGATCGAGATTACGCGCTTGTTCCAGAATCATTTTGATTCTTGTTTCTATGGCTTCGACAGTTTCCGCAGTTGGAGCCTTTCCCGTATTGTCGGCTTCTTCCCACGCCAATTCGTCGATGTGACGATTTAGTATCTCCTCGAGAAACGGGACAAGACCATATAAACAACTCGCCGCCTGCCGCCTGATTGTTGTCATCATGAATTTGACATTGGTGTCTCCATGAATCTGGCTTAATATTTCCGCTTGAATTTGAAGCAGATCATTATGGAGCTTCTTTTGGGCCGGGGTGAATTCAATGACGACCGTTTCCGGTTTCCTTATCGTGAAGTCGCCGATATCCCTCCTACGGGTTCTGTTAATTATTCCAGCGAATGTATGTAGCGCTTCGAGGTCAGTAATAAGTTGCACGCGTTCTCCCGATGGAATATCACCACGGGAGAGTTGATCGCGTATTCGGGAGAATTCCGGGCTGTTTCGCAGCAAGACCCGTCCCCACGAAGTCGCGGCGGCTTCATCAAGCGCCTCAACAGCTTTTTCGGCCCATCCCGCCCCCTGACCGCGTGCCAGGTCTACGGCGCGATTTATGAACGGATTCGGCTCTGCCATGTGTGCAAAGCTCTCCTGATCGATAATGAGATCAGGGCGAAGCACATTGAGCAAAACAAAGAGGTCGTTATTACCCATCTGTATCGGTGTGGCAGTCAGAAACACGACTGCCTCAGCGTGGTCGCAAAAGAACCTCACCGCCTTGTGGCTATACGTATCCGAATTCCGGATGTGATGAGCCTCGTCCACAATAACTAGGTCAAACCGGGGTGGCGGGTCCAGGTCCAGCAGCCCTGTCTTGCGTTTTCGCCTGCCATCCGGGCTTGTCCCGTAAAGAAGAGTTTCGTCAAACAAGGAATAGGGTATGATGGCTTTCTGGTATTGCTCGGGCCAAACACCCTCCAGGTCCATCTCGTTAATGCAGAAGCGAAGCGTCCCGCCGTCAAGATGAGCGAAACGCTCTTCAAAACGCTTCATCTCAATTTGCCATTTGCGTTCAGTTACCAGTGGGCGAGGGCAGACGATAAGAACAGAGCGGACATCACGCCTGGCCTGGAGTTCACGCAGAATCAACCCCGCTTCAATGGTTTTCCCCACTCCAACACCATCGGCAATGAGTAATCGCGGTCGGTCGGATCGAATAAATTTCAGGACTGGCCTGAACTGGTATGGGATGAAATCAACGCGAGCCGCATTAAGAGAATAAAGCGTAGATAATCCTGGATGTTGAATTTGGAGAGCGGTAAGGTAGGAATGGAACTTATGACAAGGCAAAACGATAGGGTCCTTGTCTTTCCGATCTTCAGCCTGTATCTGGGAGGCATAGAATATGCGGGTCTCACCATCAATGAACACTTTGTAGCGATTTTCCGGCTTACCCGGCATAATTGAAACAATTGCTCCCTTTATTTCAGGATTCGACTTCAAAAAGACAATCTGGCCAGGCTTAAACTCGGTTTTTTCTCTTCCTTCCCCAGGAGTCGGTTGCTCTCCGCTTGCAGGGGCTTTGGAAATAGAGGTCAAGCGCGTTTCGAGCAACGATGTTTTTGCCGCTCGAATCTCCTGAATAAAACCCTCTTCGGCCTCAATCACTGTGGCGAACCGCTGCAGCGTATCCAGGTCTCGGTATACATCCTCCAGCGGGAGCCCCTCTGCGCCCACATGAGCCCATCTGTTCCGGACAGTTTGCATCTCCTTGACAAAATGGCGAGCCTCCGGGAGCAGATTCATCTTCATTGAAATCTGGTACCAATTCTGATCCAACACCCGAAGCAGCGCGGCAAGATCCAATGATGAGAGGGAGACAATCCCTTGCTGTTCGATTCGTCGCTGTTGCTGGAAAGACAGATTGTCCACCACAGCTTCTTTCCACCAGTTTTCGAAAAGTGAAGGCAATAGCCGCTCAAGGTAACTTGCAAGGGCCTCAGCCGCTTGTCTTAGCAAGATGCTCAACTCGTGATCCATTGTTTTCCTTCTGGCTAACGGGCCCGGTGAGGACCTCTCCCACGGATTCGGGCTGATAGCGTCAGGGGGACCCCGAATCACCCTAGTTGGTAAAAAGGCTGCTAAATTTGGATTTCATGAGCAAACACATTTATTGGAAGAAGAATAGGTGCCTTTTTGACGCTTAAGGTCCCAAACTTTGGATGCTCAAACAAAAAAGCGATCCGAAATTCTCTTTCTTCTTTAAACTTTGAGTCCTTTGTAAAAAGAAAACGGCTAATAGGATCTAGATCCTCGGTATCAATCTGAAATTTGCTATTGGAAATAATTTCGCTTTTGACTCGCCAATATTTTATAAATCTATTGAGTATGCGCACAGAAATTGATTTTATATCTCCTAATGTAAGCCTTTGTTCTTTATTCTGGCTTCCCAAATTCAAATGTTCCAAGGTGATATTCTCAACAAGAATATTGGCAAGCTTAATAGAGAATGTATCTATATCCGTTATTTTATAGTATGAATTATATTCCGGCGAAAATGTTTTCCCCATTTCTAAATAGTTTTTACCTATATCTGCGGATAAACAAAAAATATAACAATTAGGAAAAGTGTGCATCATTATTACATTGCCTAAGCGAGCATGAATAGGCACGAATTGCGAAGTTCCTGTCTCTTGACCCTTTACCGGATCATAATCTTCGATAATAAACGAATATTTCCCTTCATTAGGATCAGCAATGGTAAAAGAAGGGTCCAGCTCACGATAATATTGTAAGGTGCCCAACTGAATAGTTGGGCAACCTTTCGCTATATTGTACTTTTCATTGCAATATTTCACTAATGACATGATTTTTTATCGAATTGTGAATCACGGAGCACGGGGGCAGCCTGTCTTTCTGCCGGTTGTAACGGCCCGGAAATCGGGAGGGGCGGATTCGGCAATTCCGCCTGCGAATTGGCGGTGGGGCCTGTTTTCCAACGGGGATGAGACGAACAGTGTTACTTACGTGCCTCATGAGCATATTTAATATAATTTAACATAAAATGGAAGAGAGATCAAGAAACAACAGGCCGTGCATGAAAGGAGCTTATGGACTCATGGCCGGGTTGCTCTATGGGACGGGCAGCGGCTTACGCAGTATCTGAGTCTCAGGGTCAAGGATGCAGTCAAAGGGATTTCTTGTGCGCAACGCCCCGCACTTGTGTTCCTTCGATCACATTACGGGGCGCTGAACAGAAATACGGGCTAATAGCCGAGCCTTCGCAGGGCCCTTGTGTCACGGCTCCAGTTCTTCTCCACCGCCACCTGAAGTTCCAGGTGGACCGGGACCCCGAACCGTTCCTGGAGTTCGAGCCTCGCGGAACGGCCGATCTTCTTGATCATGCGTCCTCCCCTTCCGATGAGGATGCCTTTCTGGGAATTGGTCTCCACGTAGACATATGCCAGGACCCGCAGGCGGCCCGATTCGGGGTCCTCATCCATTTTCTTCACCGTTACGGCGGTAGCATAAGGGAGTTCATCTCTCGTGAACCGAAAGATCTTTTCCCTGATGATCTCGGAGATGAAAAAAGACTCCGTCTGATCGGTCTCCATGTCCGGAGGGAAAAAAGCAGGGCCCGGCTGCAGTCTGGCTGCAAGGGACTCCAGAAGGGCATCCACGCCCTCTCCCTTGAGGGCGGAGATCGGAATGATCTCGTCGAAAATCCCCTCCCTGGCAAAATCATCGATGATGGGCAAGAGACGTTCGCGCGGCCCCGTGTCGATCTTGTTGATGGCAAGAATCCGGGGTTTCTTGAGATTTCTGAGGTTTCGCAGGGCCGGCTGGAGGCGGGGATCCCGCGGCCTTCCCACTTCCGCGAGCAGGAGCACCTGGTCCACTTCCCGGGCGCTCGCCATGGCCGATTCAACCATGCTCCTGTGAAGGGCCGTGCGCGTTTCATGGATCCCCGGGGTATCCATGAAGATCATCTGATTCTCGGCTCCGTGTCGAATGCCCAGGATACGGTTACGGGTGGTTTGGGGTTTGGGGGAGACGATGGCAACCTTTCTGCCCAGGATCCTGTTGAGAAGCGTGGACTTTCCCACGTTCGGCGGGCCCAGAATTGCAATGAAACCCGAGCAGTAGGTCATGGTGTCAGGATCTCCATTCCGCCCGGGGGCAGGGTTTCGTCCGGCTCCACGGCGACGACGTCGGCTCCCGTGCGTTCCTTGATAAAACGGAGCCCCTCGTTACGGTAGCCTCGTACCAGGGGGATCTCCCTTTCCGGTACCCGGATCGTGATCATTCCACCCGCACGGCGGCCGGGCAGGCGCTCCAAAAGCCGCTTCCGGTACAGGCGGGCGCGCACGAGGAACCCGAAGGCCGGATGCCACGGCCCCGCCACGATCCGGTTTCCGTTCACCAGGTCCGAGGAAGGCAACAGGCCGATCTTGATCACCCGAATTCCGGCCTCCTCCAGGGTCCGGCAGGCCCCCTCGCAAGAGGCAAGGGCCTCCTCCAGGGCCAAGGGACGATATGTCCCGGCCTCCGTCCACCGCGCAAGGGGCGTTCCCTCCAAGACCAGCACGGGGTAAAGCCGCGCCATGTGCGGCCGTAAAGCAATGAGTTCCTCCACGGTTCGATTCAGGCTTTGTGCCGAATCACCGGGTAGCCCCACCATGACCTGGACCACCACCCGCAGCCCCCGGCGCCGCAGGAGCCCCACCGCGGCCCGGGTATGGGCTGCCGTATGCCCCCGGCGGGATCGCTCGAGCACACCGTCGTCCATGGAATGGGCGCCCACCTCGACGGTGCCCACGCCCAGTGTACGGAGCAATCGGACCCTTTCCTCGTCCAGGGCGTCGGGTCGGGTCGAAACCCTGATTGCGTGTACCAGGCCGTTGTCGAGAAAGGGCCGTACGGGCTCAAGGAGCCCCCGGATCTTTTCTTCGGGAAGCCCGGTCAGTGTGCCTCCGTAAAAGGCGACCTCCACGGGCCTCTTTCCGCGAGGTGATCTTTTCTCCAGGGCCTCGGCAACCGCCCGACGGATCCTTTCACGGCCGGGCAGTGCGGCCGGACGTCCCGTTATGCCTGCCTGGTCACAGAATACGCACCGGTGGGGACACCCTTGCTCCGGGATGAAAACAGGGATGATGGAAGGGCTCACGGGCTCTTGAGACAAAAGAAGGCCTCCTTTGCGGCTTGCTGTTCGGCCTCTTTCTTGGTCTTTCCTTGACCCTCCGAGAGGACCTCTCCCCGTAGGATGAGGGCCACCCGAAAGGTGCGGTCATGGGGAGGTCCGCTCTCTTCCAACAACCGATACTCGGGCGTGACCTTATGCATGGCCTGCGTGTACTCCTGGAGCAGGCTCTTGTAATCGTGCACCATCTCCCGGGTGCCCAGTCGGGAAAAGGCGTCTGAAAACAGATCGCGGATGACGCCCAGGGCCCTTTCAAACCCGGCATCCAGATACACCGCTCCCAGCACGGCCTCCATGACATCGGCCAGGATCGAAGGCTTTTCCCTGCCCCCCGACTGTTCTTCCCCCTTTCCCAGCAGGAGATAGTCTCCAAGCCCAAGGCGGACGGCCACCCTGCTCAGAGCCGCTTCATCCACCATTACCGACCTGAACTTGGAAAGATCCCCCTCGGTGGCCTCCGGAAAGCGTTCCATCAGGATGTGGCTCACCGCGAGGTCCAGCACGGCGTCCCCGAGGAATTCGAGCCTTTCATTGTCCTTCAGGCCCAGGTGAGGATGTTCGTTGACGTAGGATGCATGTTGGAAGGCCTGCGCCAGGAGTGCAGGTTCCCGGAAATGATAGCCCAGAAGCCTGCTCAGGCCTTCGGGGGCGTCGACCCCTGCCTGCTCTTTGTTCATAGACCGTTCTAACTTTCTGTTTTTTTTCATTGATTCTATAGGAACCCGATTTTCATTTCAAGGGGGGAATAGGGATCGGAAGTGGAGTGGCTAACGAAACCTCCCGAAATTACCGATAATTTGTTTGACACGACAGCATTCATTTGGTAAAAGAAAAACTTTTCATTGTCCTAATGAAGTTGGTGCAGTCCATGGAAAAGACCGTGATTCTTCAAGAACAGGAGATCCGGGAAAACCTCGAGCGCATGGCCCGGGAAATCCTGGAACACAACCCCCCTGGGAATCCATTCGCCCTGGTTGGGATCCGGACCGGCGGGGCATTCCTCGCCCACCGTCTTCAGAAGATCATCGGGGGGATGAGCGGGAGGACGCCCGAGCTGGGGATCCTGGACATTACGCTTTACCGGGACGACTGGACGAGGATAGGGCCCACCCCCGTGGTAGGGAAGACCGAAATCCCCTTTTCCGTTGACGACAAGACCATCATACTCGTGGACGATGTCCTCTTCACGGGCCGCACGGTCCGGGCGGCCATGGACGCCCTAATGGACCTGGGACGCCCCCGTAAGATCGAGCTGGCCATTCTCGTGGACCGTGGCAACGGGCACCGGGAACTGCCCATCACCGCCAACTACGTGGGAGGCATGTGGAAGACGGAGCCTCAGGAAACCATCAACGTCTACTTGCAAGAGGGCGGCCACCCCGACCATGTGGTCATTGAGCCCAAAGAGGCTGCCTGAGGATGAAGCGTAAGAAGCGGTCCAAGAAGAAGTCTCCCACATTGACGGCGGAGCAGGAGGCAGAGGTCCGCCTCCTTATCCAGGCCCACGCTACCGAGGACCCTTCCCTGCTAGCCAAAAAGGCTGCCCACCCCCTTGTAGCCCGGGCATTCATCGAACGACTACCACTGGAAACACCTGCCCTGCCTGCGATCCTGGAGGCCTTCGGCCGGGTCTTCGAGGACAAGAAGGTTCAAAAGGCGATCCGCAAAGCGGCCTTCAGGCTGAAGTCCCGGGGCCTTTCCGTTCCGGCGTGGGATCAGACCACCGAGGCGGACGACGTCCCGGCGCTGAAACCTGTCGAGACGATGAAAACCCAATCCTTCCTGGGGCCGATCGATCCAAGCGGCAGCCGAGGCATTTTCATAGCCATGCCCGAAGGAGCCCGGGGTCTCACACTGGGCCTCGGGGTGGTAAACGATCGCCAGGGTTTCATCGAATTTCACTCGGGTCTTTTCAGCAGGAAAAAGACTCGAGAAATCAGGGAGATTTTCTTCCAGGATCTGGGCGGATTGGAAGAAACGGTCCTTTCCCATGCCGCATTGATCCTGGAGGAGGCCTATGTCGCGAGCCGCGAATCAGGAAGGGCGATCCCGTCCGATTACGTCTCACTGCGGCCGAAGCTCCTGGCGGCAGCCGGGACCCCGAAGCGCCCTCCTCTTGTGAGCCTCCGGGCCTCACCCTCCGCCGATGCTCCCCCTTTGACGGAATCGGCCCTGGAAAAGCTCTTCGACCATGAATTGACGGCCGGATGGGTCGTGGACCCCGAAAAGTACCGTCCGCTCTTGGAGCGGATGAAAGAAGCGGAGGAAAGCCCCTTGCTTTTGAGCGGGGCCCAGCAGGCCGACCGGGCAAGGACGAAAAGGGAGGCGTGGATGGAGGAGCATTTTTCCGTCTCCGAGAGAAGGCTCCTTAGCCGCAGATTGGAGGAGACGGCTTGGTTCCTGCAAAAGAGGGGTGAGGAGGAACTGGCGGCCATCGCTCTTCAGGCTGCCGACGGGCTGAAAAACGGGGATGTCCCGGCTCCCGCCGATCCCTTTCTCCGGTTTTTCACGGACAGGAGCATCCGGTTCTACCGGCGTGCCGACGAGGCCCGGGAACCTGAGACCGAAAGCCCTTTGCTGATTCTTTGACCCCGACCCCGGCCCGGCTCCCAGGCCCATGGGCAGAATTTTCCATACCGCCGGGGCCTTTTCTCTAGATGCCCCGGCGTATTGCAAACCCTCTCCATCCTCGAGATGAAAGGAGGCGAAAATCATGCCCCTATCATTGAACGTCAGGACCAAAAGTCGTAACGAGATGGTGGATATCACCCGGTCCGTCGCGGAACAGGTAACCGCCTCCGGGATATCGGAGGGCCTTTGTGTCGTTTACGTTCCCCACACCACGGCAGGGGTCACCATCAACGAGGGAGCCGACCCGGCCGTGTGCGAGGACATAGTGCGCAAACTCGGTGAACTTGTCCCCGCCGGGGACCGGTACAGGCACCTGGAGGGAAACGCCGACAGTCATGTGAAGGCGACCCTGGTGGGCAGCTCAGTTACCGTCCTGGTGGAAGGTGGGAATCTGGTCCTCGGGACCTGGCAAAAGATCTTTTTCTGTGAATTCGACGGCCCCCGCACCAGACGGGTATATGTAAGAGTCGTTTAGCCCGCTTTTCTCATCGGCCTTGGTCGCGACCCGGGCGGGGAGTTTTCCGGGGCACAAGGCGTTGGGCAAAATACGGCCTAAGCCTTCCAGTGGTTGACGGCCTGTGCGGGAGCTTTTTCCGGCAAAGCGCAGTACACAGGGACGGGTTGATGGTGAGAAATACGTGCCCGCCGCCCCCCTTTGCTACAGCAGCCTTTGCTACAGCAGCTTGACCGCACCAGGATCCAGCCCCCTTTCTTGAAGCCATCGCCTTACTTGCTCATAGAGGAGGCGGTAGAATGCCTCGGTGCCCCCGAGGCCTCTCCTACCGAAAAAGTAATTTATCTCCAACAGAAGGGGTTCCCGCCCCTCGCCCTCCCTGCCCGGAGAAAAGACGAAATCCATGGCGGCCAGGTTGATGCCGGTCTTGTGCCCCAGGGACCGGGTCAGGGTCCGGCCTTTTTCCCGCAGTTCAGGGCTTCCTTCATGGTCGATGACCGCCCCCCGCCCCACGGTGGTGATGACCTGCGAAGGATCGGCCGGCCGCTTCCAGTAATCCACCATCCTTTCACCCATCAGTACCACCCTGAGCACCTCCGCACCGGTGGGGACATACTCCTGGGTGATGAACCCCTCCAGGCCCGAGCGCTCTTTCCGCTCCAGGGCCTCCAGGGCCGCCTCAAGTGATCGGCCGTCTTCCACGAAAAAGACACCCCGTCCTTCGTGCTCCTGATCTTGCTTGGCCATGAAAGGAAGGCCGTGAGGAAGCGCGCCCCGATTCTCCTGAACGGCCCGGAAATGAGCCACGGAGTCCCACCGCCTGGTGTGTGGATGAGGGAGATCATAGCGCTCGAAGAGCAGGCTCTGGCCCCTTTTTCCGGGATACCGAAAGCGCATGTCATAAAAAGGGAACACGGGGGGACCGGCGCGCACAGAGGCCTCCCACAGATCCCGGGAGCAGCCCTGGGGGAGGATCACCGCCTCTGCCCGTTCCATGAGCCGCACGTCCTCCTCGGACACCTTCCGCGAGCCCAGCACCACCTGCACATCGGCCTCAAGGCATGGATGAAACGAAAGGATCATTCGCGCCCTCCGGTCTTTCGAGCCTACCGGCCCCTTCTGATCCTCCCCGAGATGGGCTTCATTGACTTTGCCGGGGACAGCAACTATACTGTCTGCATTTTAGTCAAGGAACGGAGTGAATCTCAATGCCCATTTATGAGTTCAAATGCCTCGAGTGCGGTGAAATCATCGAAAAACTTTTCCTGAACCCGGAAGATCCGGTGGAATTGAAGTGCCCCAAGTGCTCTTCGGAATCCTTCGAGCGGGTCCTGAGTACCACCAGTTATGCCATGGGAGCGGGGCCCGGTGGCAACCAGCCCAAGCTCACGACGAAATCCTGCGGTTCTTCAAGCCAATGCATGACACTCGAGATTCCGGGTCCGGCCAAGTGATTTCGGACCCCGGCAGACGGTTTGAGACGATCCCCCGGTCAAATGGATGATCATGATGGACAAACAGCCGGTCCCATGGACCTCACCGAAGAGGACATGGCCAGGATTCGGGATGCCTTTTCCGAGCGCATCGAACCCAAGTTGAAGCGGATCCATGCACGGGTAGGGACCCTTTGTTGCGATTTCGCCGGTCCCCGGTACAAAAACTGGATGATACACTTTTCTTCCAGAGGAGACGGTTTCGAAATAGTGGATTTCGAGTACGACGAGGACGGCACGGCCATCGACCTCGACCTGTAATCGCACCGACCCCTGGTGCCCGCCTTACCGCTTCGCCACGGAACCCGTGAATCCTACAAACAGAGACCTTTGAAAAGCGTCCAGGTTTGTTCAAGTGCCACCAAGGCGAAAATTTTGGCCACAGGAATACTTAAAGCCCCTGACCTATCTGCCTTCACGGCGCAGGCGGGCG
Source organism: Deltaproteobacteria bacterium (assembly GCA_019307945.1). GTDB lineage: Bacteria > Desulfobacterota > DSM-4660 > Desulfatiglandales > Desulfatiglandaceae > B17-G16. Next base: position 18,469 of record JAFDIS010000008.1, read on the forward strand.
CCGCAATTGGGTGAAAAGGGGACACTTTTCAAAGGTCTTAAACAAGGAACCTTAAAATGAGCCCTGTTGTCGGAAGATTTCAAGGAAGAGATGTCATCGCCGTGCCCCAGTGCCCCTTTTGCGAACAGACCTTCTCCCCGCCGACCGAAGAGGCGGCCGAAACCCCGAGGGAAATGCCGGTGGGTCGGTGTCTATGCGGTGCGGCGTACGCCTATGACGCCACGGGACACAACCTGGGAAGCGCCATGATCGAGGCATTGGTCTGCGCCTGCCACGGAGACTGGGACCATGCCTGGGATCTCCTGCCCGGGGAGGACTATCTGGAAAGACAACTTGAGCACTATGACCTGGAAACCCACAAGGTCATTTCGGGAGGGGTGTACGAGGGGCGGCGCATCGCCGGTACGCTGTATTTCATCAGGCTTCACGAACCGCTTCGGAAACAAGATGCCTCTCCGGCGAGGAATCGAGAGTACCCAGTCAAAAACCGGGCCTCTCATTCAAGCCCAAGGAAAGGACGCAAATCCTTCTCCAAACGCGAGGTGGAATCTCTGGTTCGCGACTACCGACTGGACGCTGTGGTGGAGATCGCCCGGACGGATGCCAGGGTAATCGCATCCCTCAAGCGTCTCCTCTATGCCGTGGACAGGATTCTGGCCCGGCGTGCGGCCGAGGCCTTGGGCCTGGCAGGCCATGTCATCGCCCGGGAGGATCCCTCAAGAATCGCTCGCCTCTTGCAGGGGCTCATATCTTCGCTGACCGACTCCGCCGCTTCGGCCTGGGGATCCCTGGACGCCATCGGAGAAATCATCTACCACTCTCCAAACGAGTTTGCAGGCTATATCCCCCAACTTTACGCCCTGAGCCGGGATCGGGCCCTGCTGCCCGAAATCCTCCGTTCCCTGGAAATGATTTCCCGCTCCCGAAGTCCCGTAATCAGAAAAACGGCCTTCCAGTTCGTGCAACTTCTCCGGGACGAGGACCCGCGAGTGGTGGCTTACGCGGCCATGCTCCTGGGAAACCTGGGGGCGACAGAGGCGCGTGAGGAACTGGAAAGACTGAAGGATGCGACCGACCCTGTGGAGGTGTACGAAAAAGGCCGCCTCATCGAGAAGACCTTAGGACTTCTGGCCTCCGAGGCGCTGGACAAGCTATGAATGTTCGCTATTTCCTGGCCTCCCCGGCCGGGGATATTCTTCTGGGACCCGCCGAACTGGACCGACCATTCAAGACGGCCCCCCGGAAAGATCATCCATTTCTGACCCTTGGCGACTACTTCAATGCCCTCAGGGACTTTCTCCTGGACGGGCACCGCCTCCCGGATCTCCTTCGCACCGCGTCGTGCGGAACGGAGGCCGCCCCCACCCCCGACCGCCTGCTCATCCGCTCCGAAAAGCATGGCGCCTTCTATCATATCGCGTCGCTCGAAATTCCAGGCTCCCCAAGCCTCACGAGATTGGCCCTTAGCACCGCGCTTTCACCCGAGGCCCGCTCCGTCCAGGCCAGGGAATGTATGGTACTCAATCGGCTGCACGAAAAATTCAGGCTCCCTTATCTGCCCCGGGTTCTTTCGCACGGAGAGGCTCAGGCGGGATCAGGCGAACGCACGGCAAAGATATCCATCCTGGTGACCGAATGGTTTGAAGGATTTCACGAATGGCACGTGTCCGGCAATCAGGCTCAAAGCCCCGGAAAGGTACTTATATGGGACGACCGGCAAGGAAGGCGACCCGCCGGGCGGGCCGAAATGCGGCGAATCATCCATGAGGCCGCCCGAATCCTCACCCTCTATTACGACCCGGCGCGTTTCCACCAGATCCTGTTCTGGCACCATGGCGCCGGCGACTTCATCGTGGGGCCCGGAGGAAGGGAGGCGGAGGTGCGTCTTACCACGGCCCGGGACTACGGTCCCAGTCCGATCCTGCGGGAACGAAAAGACGCGGACCCCATGACGGCCCTTGTATATTTCTTTCTCGAAATGACCGCCCGAATCCGGGTGGACCGGGCCGACGGGGTGGGTGAACCGGCATTCCTGGAGGACTCGGTGCTGGAGGAGGCGGTGGGAGGATTCCTGGAGGCCCTGCAAATCGTCAAGAACCGGGCGTGTTGTCCCGACTCCGACTCGGTCCTGTCGCTGCTGTGCGCCTTCACTCACGAGGAGCTTTGCCGCCTCATGGAGCCCCTCGTGTCGCTCTGGCGAAACACGGACCCTGGCGCCTGGCTCATGATGGTACGGCACGGAGAGTCCCACCTGGCTAGACTCCGCCTGGTTCTGAAAGGGCTACGATCCTGAGATTCCCGCATTTTCCAGAATCACCCATGCAACGCTCACCAGGAGATCGGCCGAGCGCGGCACCCCTTCTGGGGGAATACCCTGTTCCAGCAGGATACGTGAGAGCCCGTAAAGCTCTTGCTGGACCCGATCCATGTCAAAGGCCTCGTAGGAGGTCCCCTCCCTGAACCCGCTCTTCCAGCAGACCCTGGCCTTGCCCTGAATACGGAGGGGTATTCCGTACACACGGCATGTGATGGGGCGATGGGCGTAGAGGATGCAGCGCTTTTCCTCGTCCAGAAGGGGGCATGGAATCCGCTCGTCCGAAAGGTCCCCTGAGATCCCTTCCATCTCCCATCTTTCCTGAAGCCTGTCCATGATCTGCCGGGCACGCCTGGCCCGCCTCACGGCCGGCCTGCGCACTTTTCTGTCCAGTTGATCGAAATGAAGACGCAGGTAAGCCGCTTCCACGGGAAACAGGCCGAACACGGCGTGGCAGCAATCCGCGCACTGGGGGATGCACCTCACCAGGTCTGCGTGGCGTTCCGCCAAACGGCGAAACGCTGCGTCCGCGAGGCCGGCGATCTCTTCATAACGCCGGAAGATTCCCGATGAAATCATGACTTGCGGTGAGGCTCGAGGGCTTTCAGAAACTCCGGGTGCGCGTCAAAGCCCAGGGCCACGGCCCGGTCCAGGTGCTCGACCGCCTTGCCGTAATCGCCCCGATTGTAATATGCAGAGGCCAGGTTGTTGTGGCCCAACGCGAAATCAGGGGCCTTGTCCACGAGGCGTTCGCCCACTTCCACGGCCCGGTCCACGTCTCCCTGTTGCAGATATGCATTGACCAGGTTGCTCAGGGCCTGGACGATATCCGGGTTGAGTTCCAGGGCCTTTTCCAGCGCCTCGATGGCCTCTTCCGTTTTCATCATCTGCAGATACGCGAAGCCCAGGTTGGCGTACCCCCGCGCATAACGCGGCTCGATCTCCACTGCATGGAGGTTTGCCTGGACCACGCTTTCCATGTCTCCTTTGCGGAAATAGATGTAGCCCAGGTTGACCCATGCCTCGAACATGCGGCCGCTGTTGCCGATGGCTTCCCGGAAGGCGGCTTCGGCTTCCTCCAGTTTTCCCTCCTGAAGGAGCGCAACCCCCAGGTTATAGGACGAGGTCGCGCACTCCGGGTTTTCCTGGAGCCTTTGTTTCTGCTCTGCTATGAATTCTTCCGAATCCTGTGGTGTTTTCATAGGATCCTCGATGTGCTGCTGGTTGTAAGACGCCCGTCGCTTCTTGCGGGCTCCCCCTGCCCTGCTCCGCATCAACGGACAAAGAAGAAAAGAGGTCGCCGCCCCGCTCTCACCAGGGGGCTGCGACCTCTTGTTTCCAGGCCATTTCCGCGCGCTCCGACCGCGACAGGCCGGGCTTTGAAAGGGCGGCCCCTCCCCCCCACACACCCCTGGGCTCACCGTCAGAGGTACGATGTGGCTGGAACACTTCCGGCCGACACCCGCGGGTGAGGCCGAAAAGGACCGTTGGGGGGCCGTGCAGCCGGGGTCTTAGTGATCCTCGGTCTGCCCCCTGCCTTTCAGGCCGTACATGGTGCTGCTTCCCGTGGAAAAATAAATGAGTTTTTCCTCGTTGATCAGGGCCGTGGCGGCCTTCTTGATCATCCGGGTCTTGGCATCGGGCAGTACCTTGTGCACCGCCTTTTCCATGTCGCTGAAGTAGAACTTCGTCTTTTTGCTGTTTTCAGCAAAATCCAAAATGGCCTTTTTGATATCTTCCATTACGAGACTCCTTGTCTTTTCGAGAGGGTCGGCTATTCAACGCCACCCACGGCCTTGGATACATTCCAGGCCGCTTCCGTGTACTTGAACTGGGACGTGGTCCGGTAGGTGTCATACGCCAGCCGGTAGTCGTCGATCAGATGCTCCGTGAAGGGAAGCCCGCATTTCTCAAAGAACTTCTCCCATCCGATACGCTCGGCCCAGTCGCCCAAACGTTCATACTTGTTGGCGCCTTCGGCATAGGCCTCGATGATCCTGCGCACCGATTCGCACACTTCCGGAAACCTGGGGAAGTTGTTGGGCAAGGCCGGTATGATCACCTTGGAGAATTTAGGGGGGCTGATCCTGTTGGACACCTTGCCGCCCGCCATGACGGTAACGCAGTCGCCCTCTTTGTCCGAAAGGGGCAGCGCCATGCACATGGTATAGCAGTTTCCGCAGAACATGCAGCGTTCTTCCTTGATCTTGACGCTCTTCTTCCCGGATTCCGTCTTGGTGGGCGAAATGGCCGCCGTCGGGCACGCCGCGATGACCAGCGGGATTTCACAGACCGATTCCATCACCTCGTTGTCCACGATGGGGGGCTTGCGGTGATAACCCAGCAGGGCGATGTCCGAACAATGCACCGCGCCGCACATGTTGAGGCAACAGGCCATGGAGACCCGCAGCTGGGCGGGCAGGGTCATGCCCTGAAAATAGTCGAAGAGTTCGTCCATCACCGACTTGACCATGGAGGATGCGTCCGTGGCCGGTGTGTGGCAGTGGATGTAGCCCTGGGTGTGCACGATGTTGGTGACGCCTGCGCCCGTGCCGCCCAGGGGAAACTTGTAGCTCCCGCTCACGTGTTTGCGGCTTTGGAGGTCCTTCTTCAGGGCCTCCATCTTGTCCTGGCTGTCCACCATGAACTCGATGTTGTTCCGGGTGGTGAAACGCACGTAACCGTCACAATGCTTGTCGGCGATTTCACAGATCTCGCGCACATGTTCAACGGTCATGAAACGGCAGCCGCCCACGCGTATCGTGAAGACCTTGTCACCGGTTTCGGAGACGTGGACCAGGACACCCGGCTCCAGGATCTCATGGTATTTCCATTTGCCGTAGTTGTTCTGGATAATAGGCGGAAAATACTGCCAAAAATGTCTCGGACCCAAATCCGTGATCCGATTTTCCATGGGTTTTTCAGGATTATAAAGACCCAACCTCTCAGTCGATAGTCCCATTCTGCGTACCTCCTATCTCTATCTCGCGTGTCTGGCACGGTAGTCTTCGATCTTCCTCTTCCATCCGCCGGGCACATCTTCTTCTTTCCAGAAGATGTAGGGGTTGGACCGGGGCTCTTTCACCATCTGCGGCATGGGTGGAATATTCAATACCTCAAGCAACTTAGAAACACCCTGCCGTTGAATCAACTCGCCCAGACGCTCACGGTTCTTGCCCTCTTCCATCCACCAATCCCACAGTGGCTCGATAACGTTCTCCTTGATGTTGTCGTAAGGAGGCTCACATTTCATGAACGGGATGGTCAACAGGGACATCTGGGCACCCTCGAGGATCGGAGCCTTGGCCCCGAAAAGGATACTCACGCCCGTGTCTTCACCCGGCCTGAGGGCCCGGGGCATCACGTTGATACAGTGCATGCAGCGGGTACATTCTTTGTTGTCGATCATGAGTTTGCCGTCTTCCAACCACATACACTTGGTCGGGCACAAATCGATGACTTCTTTCTGGATATCGAACGGGCCCCAGTCCCTGCCTTTGTGGGCGCCGCCGTTGGGTGCGATTTCACCGCCCATGTAGGCCTTGACCGCTTCCTGATCGATACGAATCTCGTCGCGCCAGGTCCCGATATAGGACATATCCGCACGTGCTATGGAGGCCACGCAACAATTGGGGCACCCGTCGAACTTGAATTTGAACTTGTAGGGAAACGCAGGCCTGTGAAGCTCGTCCTGATAGTAATGCGTCAACTCGTAGCACATGTCTTGCGTATCTATACAGGACCACTCACAGCGGGCCCTGCCGATGCAGCAGGAGGGCGTACGCAGGTTGGACCCGGAGCCTCCCAGGTCCTGCTGAAGGATGTGGGTCAGATCGTAGAAAATGGGTTCCAGCTGCTCGGTGAATGTCCCCAGGAAGATGATGTCTCCCGTGGAACCGTGCATATTCATCATCCCGCTTCCCCGGTATTCCCAGAGGTCACAAAGAGACCGGAGATAATCCGTGTGGTAAAACTTGCTGGCGGGCTGGTTGACTCTCATGGTATGAAAATGCGCGATGGAGGGGAACTTGTCGGGCAGGTCCGAATACCTGCCGATAACGCCGCCACCATACCCGAACACACCCACAATTCCGCCGTGCTTCCAGTGGGTTTCGCCGTCCTTGAAGGAGATTTGCAACTGGCCCAGCATGTCCTCGATGACGTCGCGCTCGATCAGCATTCTGTCATCGGCCAATTTCCTGCGGTGCAATGCGCCCCTCTTGGCGTCGGCGATGAAGCTCGGCCATGGTCCGGATTCCAGATCTTCCAGCATGGAGATATCATGCTTGACCTTGAAATTCTTGAGTTCCTCCTCGGTGTAGTTATTCAACTCCTCGTCGGAGTAGATCCTGAGCTCGTCGTATTTTAGCTCTTTTTGATCCTCTCTAGGTTCGAAAGCCATTCTTTCTGCCTCCTCGGATTAAGTGTAAAAAGCGATCTCGGTCCTAAAACGCATTTCAGGAGCTAAGAAACTTGAACTTGATCTCCTACGGTCACCTCCTCCCTCATGAAACCTCGAAATTTTTCGCAGGCACCCCTCGGCCTTACCGACTTCCCGCAACGTGCGGCAAGGCCGCCCGCGGTGCTGAATCGGATCGGCTTAACTATTTGTGAATATTAGAATTAGTTTATTTTTCAAATAGTTAAGGTTTGACTTATAATCCGAAATCACGTAGATTGTCAATAAAAAAAAGCGTGGTTTTTCCTTGACACATCGGGCTCCAATGAATTATACGCCGCCCTCGTCGAACCAGGGGGGGCCGGAGCTCCGCAGAGCGCCCCAAAGGCATTGGCACCGTTCTCCGAAAAACCGGCCATCTCTTACAGGGTTTGAAGGTTTTCCCGCAAGACTTCAAGACATTACCCATTTGCCGCAGGGTTCCGTCCGCGTCGAATTGAAACGCCCCTTGGAGATACGAATGAATTCAACGGCCGCATCCATCCCCCGGATCATCATCTCCGCCCTGAGGGGCGGCTCGGGGAAGACCATTCTGTCGCTGGGGTTGACGTCCCTCTGGATGGAACAAGGTCTCAAGGTCGCCCCTTTCAAGAAGGGGCCGGATTTCATCGACGCGGGATGGCTGACTTTCGCAGCCGGCACCCCTTGTTACAACCTGGATGCCTTTCTCATGACGGCCCCTCAGATCCTTTCCTCCTTCCTGGACCATGCAGAGGGTTCGGACATCTCCATTATCGAAGGAAACCGCGGTCTCTTTGACGGCCTCGACGTAGAAGGGTGCTCCAGCACGGCGGAGTTGGCCAAGCTTCTCAAAACGCCTGTAATCCTGGTGGTTGACGTTAGCATGGCGACCCGCACCGTGGCGGCGCTCGTAAAGGGATGCCAGGCCTTTGACCCGGCCCTCGGGCTGGGAGGAGTGATCCTCAACCGTGTGGCGGGTCCTCGCCAGGAGTCCCTGGTCAGGGAGGCGGTGGAGACCTACTGCGGCATTCCCGTGCTGGGCGCCATCCCCAAGCTCAAGGGCAACCCTTTTCCCGAGCGCCACATGGGACTGGTACCCACGCATGAGAGGGAAGAAAGCATCTCCGCTCTCCGCTGGGCGCGGGAAACCGTGGACCGCTATCTTGATATGGAAAGGATCCTGGATCTTGCCCGCCGCGCGGGAAAGCTGGCAGGCTCACCCGAGGCGCCGGTGGTGGAAACCCGCCAACCCCCCGAGGCCCCCTCTTTGCGTATCGGTTATATCCTGGATCCCTCTTTTTGGTTCTATTACCCGGAAAACCTGGAATCGTTGCAGGGCTTCGGGGCACGCCTCGTTCAGATCAATTCCTTCGAGGATGCGCGCCTCCCCGAGGACATCGACGCCCTTTACATCGGCGGCGGCTTCCCCGAAACCCAGGCCCGCTACCTGGCCGATAACGTTCCCTTCAGGGAATCGCTCCGGAAGGCCGTTGAAGGGGGGCTTCCCGTGTACGCGGAATGTGGAGGCCTCATGTACCTGGGTAAAATGCTTCATTATGAGGGGACATCCTATCCCATGGTGGGAGCCCTGCCCATGGAGCTGATCCTCGAAAAAAGGCCCCAGGGTCACGGGTACACCATCCTGGAGGCGGAACATGCCAACCCCTATTTTTCGCCCGGTGAAGTCATCAGGGGGCATGAATTCCATTATTCCCGGCCTGTCTTCGACCGGGGGCAGACGCCGGACTTTGTCTTCAAGGTGCGCAGGGGCCATGGGATCGACGGTCGAAGAGATGGAATTTTAAAGAAAAATCTCCTCGCCACCTATACACACGTCCATGCGGGGGGCTTTCCCGATTGGGGAAAAGGGCTTATTCGAACGGCCCTTGCGCGGCGTGGGGGCGGTTTTCTTCCACGAAATCAAATCAAGGATTGACAAGAGTCTGAAAGTAATTTATAGTTCCACATTTCATTTTTCATCCAAGTCGACAAACCAAAAGAAGGAGGAGGATTGAGGATATGCCGACGGTAGAGTTTGAAGGCGAGACCTTTAACGTTGATGAAGACGGTTTCATCGATGACTTCAACAACTGGAACGAGAAATGGGTCGCATATGTAAAGAGCACTGAGGGCATCGAGGAACTAACGGACGAACATTGGAAAGTGATCAATGTTCTCCAGGAATACTACAAGAAAAACGGCATCGCCCCCATGGTGAGAATTCTGTCCAAGGTCACGGGCTACAAGCTGAAGTACATCTACGAACTGTTTCCATCGGGACCGGGGAAAGGTGCCTGCAAAATGGCCGGACTGCCCAAACCCACGGGGTGCGTGTAACAAAATCGCGTCCTTTTTCGGAGCATCGGTTCTCCGGACGAGGACCGGCCCAGCCCAGAACATGGATCGGGCGCAGGGGATAAGAGTCTCCTGCGCCCTTTTATTGGGACCGCCTGCGTCTGCAGAGCGGGCCGTACAATTCGGGGCTTCGGCCACCCAGGAAGTAACGCATGGGATGCCGCCTCAGGCGGGAAACCCGCAGGGGATCCACATCCACCATGAGAATGTGGTCCTCCTCTGCGGCGTAACTGCCCACGACCCGTCCATCCGGATCCACCGCCACGGCCACAGCGGGGAATGAGAGCCCTTCGGCCGTCTCACCGGCCTGATTGCAGGCCACGGCATAGGCCGTATTGTCGAAGGCCCTGGCGGGCAGGTGCCGGAGCCAGCTTGAAAGTTTCTCCTCAGGGGTTCCGCGGGGTGAGGCATGAGGGAAGAGGAGGAGGGTGGCGCCTTTGAGGGCCATCAACGTGCTGATCTCAGGAAAGTGGGCTTCCCAGCAAAGTTGCATCCCGAAAACGATTCCCCGGTACGAATGGACCTCCAAGGCCTTCCCGGGCGTGTACGCATCCGACTCAGGGGGTGACAGATGGGTCTTGCGATGAAGGCCCAGCAAGCCGCCCGGTCCCGCCGCCAGGTGGGTGATGTAGGGCCGGCCTTCCCGTGATCTTTCCGCATAACCGGCCAGGATCGCAAGGTTCCATCGCCTTGCCATCCCTGCCAGCCTTTCAGCCACCCGGCCCCGATGGGCGGCCCTGGCCAAATCTTTCGCCCGCCTCAGACTGTAACCGGTCACACAGAGTTCGGGAAAGCAGAGAAGTTCGGCCCCTCGCCGGGAACCTTCTTCCACAAGGGACTCCATCCGGCCCAGGTTCTCCTCCACCGATTCCAGGGTGGAGCGCATGCACACGGCCCCGACTCTCAATACAATCTCCAATTCCCTTCGGCACGCGCACGGCCCTTGACATAGGGCACCAGTCCCCCGGCACGAATGATTTCGCGCATGAACGGAGGGATCGGCCTCACGCGGTAGCTCCTGCCTGATTCCAGATCCCGTAGACGTCCCGACTCCAGGGAGACCGACACACGGATCCGGTCCCGGAGCCCTTCCAGGGGCTCCTCGGCTTCAAGGGCGGGGAGACCGATATTAAAGGCGTTTCGATAAAAAATCCTCGCATAGCTCTGCGCCACGATGAGGCGGATCCCTGAAGCCTTGATGGCCAGGGGGGCATGTTCCCGGGAAGAACCGCACCCGAAATTCGTCCCTGCCACCAGGATGTCTCCCTGCTTCACTTCCTCGGCAAAATCGGGGCGCAATTCGGAAAAGCAGTGTCCTGCGAGTATGGTCTCATCCGATTCGTTGAGGAACCTTGCGGGGATGATCAGATCCGTGTCCACGTTGTCCCCGAATTTCCAAACCCTGCCCTCATAATCCATGCTCAACGCCTCGTGCCCCGCATTCTCCGTGGTTTATGGTGTAGGGACGAGCCCCGGTATTTCCGCCGGCCGCGACCGGCTTGTCCCGACCCCCGAAGACCGCACGCACTGGAGGACGGTACCAAGACCTGCTCAAAGCTCCGCCGGGGAACCTATGCGTCCAAGGACCGCCGATGCCGCCGCCACGGCCGGGTTGGCAAGATAAACACGGCTTTCGGTATGCCCCATCCGCCCCACAAAGTTGCGGTTCGTGGTGGAAAGGGCGGTCTCTCCCCGGCCCAGTACTCCCATATGCCCTCCCAGGCAGGGCCCGCAGCAGGGAGGACCCAAAACCGCCCCCGCCTTCAGAAAGCCTTCCACCATACCCTCCCGCACCGCTTCGAGATACACCCTGGGGGAACCCGGGATCATGATGAGACGGGTGCCGCGGGCCACCTTCCTATCCTTGAGCACCTCAAACGCTTCACGAAGATCCCCCAGGCGCCCGTTGGTGCAGGAACCGATGAATACCTGATCCAGCCTCACGGGATCCACGGCGGAGATGGGAGCCACGTTGTCCGGGGAGTTGGGAAGCGCCACCTGCGGCTCCATGTCGCTCACGTCAAAGTGTTCCACTCTCAGGTATCGGGCCTCGTCATCGCTCTTGAAAAGTTCGCCTGACCGCGAAGCGTGCTCCCGTACATAATCCCGGGCAACCGCGTCGGCGTGGAAGATACCGTTCTTGGCCCCCGCCTCCACGGCCATGTTGGCCATGGTGAAGCGGTGGTGCATGGGAAGTCCCTCAAGTGCTCCGCCACGAAACTCCAGGGCCTTGTAGGAGGCGCCGTCCACTCCGAGGCGCCCGATGACCGAAAGGATGTAATCCTTGCCGCCCACCCACCGGGGTCTTTGTCCTTCGAAGACCAGCAGAATCGTCTCCGGGACCCTGAGCCAGGTTTTCCCCGTGGCCCATATCACCCCCAGATCCGTGCTCCCGACCCCCGCCGCGAAGGCCCCCAGGGCCCCATAGGTACAGGTGTGGCTGTCCGCACCGATCACAAGGTCCCCCGGAACCACCAGTCCCCGTTCCGGCAGGATCACATGCTCGATGCCCGCCTCACCCAGGTCGAAATAATGGCTGATCCCCAGGGCCTCGGCAAATTCGGCCATCATCTTGACCTGGGCCGCACTTGCAATGTCCTTGTTGGGAACAAAGTGATCCTGAACCAGGACCACCTTTTCAGGGTCGAAGACACGCTCTGCTTCCAACTCATGAAAGACGCGGATGGCCAGGGGCGCCGTGATGTCATTGGCAAGGGCCAGGTCCACCTCCACCTCCACGAGATCACCGGGCCGTACGCTCCTGTTTCCCGCGTGGCGAGCCAGGATCTTTTCCGTGATGGTCATGGGTAACGCATGTCGCTCCATGATCGGCTCCCCTGCTCCACCCGCCCCCGGACAGGGGGCAGGCGGAATTTCCTCTCACAAGGTGATCTCTCCCGTCCGAGATGGGTTTCGCTTCATGTATTCGATCCGGTTGAGGCCGTTGACGAATGCCTTGGCGCTGGCCGTGATGATGTCGGGATCCGCCCCGCGCCCCAGGGCCACGAGGCCGTTTTCCTGGAGTCTCACCGTCACCTCACCCTGGGCGTCCATGCCGCCGCTGATGGCATTTACCGAGAAACGAAGCAGCCTGGATCGACTCCCGGCCAACTTGGCGATGGTATTGAACGTGGCATCGATGGGCCCGATCCCGAAGCCCGCTCCCTGCCGTTCCTCTCCCCTGACCCTCAGCTTGACCGTGGCCGTGGGCACCGCCACGGTCCCGCTCACCACGTTGAGGTAATCCAGCTCGAACTGGTCCGGGCAGCGCAGGATCTCCTCGGCCACGAGCACCTCGATATCCTCGTCCAGGATCTCCTTCCTCTTGTCGGCCAGTTCCTTGAAGCGTTTGAAGAGGCGGTTGAGTTCCTTTTCGGTAAGGTCGTAACCCAGTTCCTCGAGCCGCCGCTTCAAGGCATGCCGCCCCGAGTGCTTGCCCAGGACCAGGCTGTTGCTGGTCAGGCCCACCATTTCGGGTTCCATGATCTCATAGGTCATCTTGTTCTTCAAGACACCGTCCTGATGAATCCCCGCTTCATGGGCGAAAGCATTGGCCCCCACGACAGCCTTGTTGGGCTGGACTACGATCCCGGTCACGGTTTTCACCAGACGGCTGGTGGGGTGTATCTCGGCGGTCCGGATCCCGGTGTGCAGGCCCATGATGTCCCTGCGCGTGTGGAGACTCATGGCCACTTCTTCCAATGCCGTGTTTCCCGCCCGCTCACCGATCCCGTTCATGGTCACCTCCACCTGCCGGGCCCCCGCCTTGAGACCTGCCAGGGTGTTCGCCGTGGCGAGCCCCAAATCGTTGTGGCAGTGCACGCTCAACACGGCGCGGCCGATGCCGGGGGTCTTTTTCCGCACGTAACGGACGAGTTCCTCGAACTCGTCGGGCAGGGCATACCCCACCGTGTCGGGGAGATTCACCGTCGTGGCCCCGGCTTCCACCGCGGCCCCGAACACGCGGCACAGAAAATCTCTGTCGCTTCGGCTCCCGTCTTCTGCAGAGAACTCCACGTTTTCGGTGAATTGCTTGGCGTAGCGCACCGCCTCCGCCGCCTCCCGGAGCACCTCCTCCCGCGTCATGCGCAGTTTGTGTTCCAGGTGAATGTCCGATGTGGCTATGAAGACATGGATCCTAGGATCCTGCGCTTCTTTGACGGCGCTCCAGGCCGCGTCGATATCCTCTTTCGACGTCCTGGCCAGGGCGGCCACTTCAAGGCGCCTCACCTTCTCAGCAATTGATCTTACGGCCTCCAGGTCGCCCGGGGATGACGCCGGAAAACCCGCTTCCAGCACGTCCACGCCCAGTTTTTCCAGTTGCACGGCCAGCCTCAGTTTCTCCTGCGCGTTCATGCCGGCCCCGGGGGACTGCTCACCGTCACGCAGGGTCGTATCGAAAATAATAACACGATCTTCCATGGGAACTTCTCCTTTTCATATCCAGTGGTATGTACGGCGTTTCCATCTCAAACCCGCCCGTCCGGGGGCCTCGAAAAGGCCCCGCCGCAGGTGATCACTGGCCCGTGCACCTGCGGCGAACTCCTCCACGGATGAAAAAGTGCGATCCCACATGCTCAACATCTCTTTGTTTCCTTCGACAGTTTGTACTGCACGCTGTCGGCCAATGCCTGCCAACTGGCCTCGATGATGTTCTCCGAAACGCCGATGGTCGACCAGATCTCCTTTGAATCTCGCGATTCGATCCGAACCCGCACCTTGGCCGCCGTACCGTCCCGTCCATCTATGACCCGCACCTTGAAATCCACCAGACGCATCTCTTCCACCTCGGGATAGAACTTGGCCAGGGCCTTCCTCAGGGCGTTGTCCAGGGCGTTGACCGGCCCTTCTCCTTCCGCTGCGGTGATTTCTTGGTCCCCACCCACGGAGATCTTTATGGTCACCTGGGAGGTACTGGCTCCGGCCCGGTTCTTTTCGATGTTCACCCGAAATGATTCAAGGGTGAAAGGATCCTCGAACTGCCCCGTCACCTTCTTGATCAAGAGATCCAGGGAGCCTTCAGCCGCCTCGAACTGGTAGCCTGCGTCCTCCAGTTCCTTGATTCGGTTTACGATCTTCTGGCTGTCGTATCCGTTTCCCCCGAGCCTGATCCCCAGTTCTCGAGTCTTGTATTCAATGTTGCTTCTCCCGGCCAAGTCGGAGACGAGGACCCTGCGGCGATTTCCCACCACCTCGGGTGCCAGGTGTTCGTAGGCCCGGGGGTTCTTCATGATGGCGCTCACATGAACCCCCCCCTTGTGGGCGAAAGCGCTCTTGCCCACAAAGGGCCGCTGGTTGTGCGGCGGGATGTTGGCCACCTCGCTCACGAACCTGGAAAGTTCCGTCATCTGTCGAATCCGGTCCTCGGGCACGCAGGGCACACCCAACTTGAGCTGGAGGTTTCCCACCACGGCCAGCAGATCCACGTTACCGCACCGCTCTCCATACCCGTTGATGGTCCCCTGAACCATCCGCGCCCCGGCCTTTACGGCCGCAAGGCTGTTGGCCAGGGCCAGGCCGCAATCGTCATGGGCGTGGATTCCCACGTCCACGGTCAGACGCGAGACCAACCCCTCCACGACTTCACGCACTTCATCGGGCATGGCACCTCCGTTCGTGTCACACAACACCACCAGATCCGCGCCTGCCTCTGCGGCAGTCTCCACGGTTCTCACCGCGTAGTCCGGATTTTCCTTGAACCCGTCGAAGAAATGCTCCGCGTCATAGATCACGCGCTTCCCGCATCTCTTTAGATAGGACACCGAGTCGCGGATCATGGCTGCGTTCTCTTCCAGGGAGACCTCCAGGATCTCCGTGGCGTGAAGCTCCCAGCTCTTGCCGAACAGCGTGACCGTGTCCGTTCCCGCCTCCAGGAGGGCCCTCATGTTTTCATCCTCCTCGGGCCTCGTCCCGGCTCTGCGCGTGCTCCCAAAGGCCGTGATGCGCGCGTTCTTAAAGGCCACTTCCGCCGCCATGGAGAAAAAACGTTCATCCTTCGGGCTGGCCCCGGGCCAACCTCCCTCCACGTAGTGAATGCCGAAATCGTCCAGCTTTCCGGCGATACGCAGTTTGTCCTCAGCCGAAAGGTTGACCTGTTCCCCTTGGGTGCCGTCTCGAAGCGTGGTGTCGTAAAGTATGATCCCGTTTCCCATGGCATTTCTCCGGTCAAAAAAATCCGTTATCAGGTCCCGGCCTGATAACGGATTTTTGAGGACTTATGCCGGACTCAACTCGCCATCATCAGACCGGGCGCACGGGGCCGGAGCCCCAGGCCGAGGAGCAATAGGGGCAGAAGCGCCCCTATTGCGCTGATAATGCCGATCAAATCGAGTACCTTCAAATCCATCGAGTTGTGTCTTCCGTGGATTTTCTAAAATGATGTTATCAAAAAATTTTATTCGGAAGCTGTTTTACGTGTCAAGAAGTTTTTTCTCCTTTTCATGAACTCCTTGGCAAATCCTGAATAAGACAGGCCCGAACATTCAGAAGATCCTGACTTCCCGGCAAGCCCCCCCGCCGAACCGGCTGACGGCTTCGCCCGCCAGCGCCAATCCGGTCTCCAGGTGCTGCGCGTCGATACCTGGTACGGCATAGGCGTAAAAAAGCACGTCTTGCGTCCTTTCGGTGACACGGGTCTTTTCATCCGCACCCTGGCAGAGCACGCAGACGATTTCCTTCTCATCCCTCAGCACGATCTCCCCGGCGCGAGTGGTCATGGTCCGACCGCCCATGCCTTCGCAGGTCTCACTCCCCTCGGACACATCCAATGTGAGCCCGCCGTCGAACCGTTGGAAATCGGCTGCCGCCACCAGGATCCCGGCGCACATCTCGGCCATGAAATGGGCGTCCACCATGATGTTGTAGCGGGGAAAGCCGCTGTTCACGGTCCTCTTCAGATGGCCTGGAAGAGGGCAGGCATACCCGAACCCTCGAAAAAACCGATCATAGACGCCTATGCGCGCCTCGATCTCGGCCAGGGTCGCACGGCTCCTCATGCGCCTGAGTTTCTTGCGCTTATACTGGTCGAACCCCGGGGGATTCACGGGGTTCTGACAGCCCGTGACCAGGACGAAACCGAAGGGCACCTCCGGGTAACGTTCGCGGTAGGGGCGCGATTTGGAAAACCGCACGTCGGGCATCTCCATCCCTCCTTCCCTCCGACCGCTTCCGGACCCTGGGCCCCGACGCGGAGAGCAGGGTTTTTCAAAAGTCCATGGACAACTCCCTTATCATGAATTACCTTCTGGGGCAATGGCGGGGACGGGGACATCTTCAGGAAAAACGGGTGTCGCCCACACGACTTCTCCAGGGGGCAAAAACCAGCGAGGGGAGGGATAGGGGTTCATGTGGGAAAGAGAAAAGGAAATCGCCCATGAGGCGGCAAGGGCGGCCGGGGCCTTCCTGGCTGACAGGTTCGGCGGGCGCAACACCATCATGAAAAAGGGGCTGATCGATCTGGTGACGGACGCGGATCTCGGCTCCGAGGAGATGATTCTTGAGATCATCTCCAGCTCCTTTCCGGCGGACACGATCCTGTCCGAAGAGGCAGGCGCCCGGGACCAGGCCTCCGGCCGGACATGGATCGTCGATCCCCTGGACGGCACCACCAATTTCGCCCACGGATTCCCCTTTTTCGCCGTATCCATCGCCCTGGAGGAAAAAGGAGATCTCGTCCTGGGCCTTGTATTTGATCCCATCGGAGAAGAATGTTTCGAGGCGGTCAAGGGACAGGGGGCGCTTCTCAACGGACGTCCCGTACGGGTGTCCGAAACGGATCGCATGACAGACGCCCTCCTCGGGACGGGATTCCCGTACGATGTGCACGAAAAACCCCACCGCGTCATGGAACGCTTCACCCGCATGATCACCCGCGCCCAGGGGGTGCGCAGACCGGGCTCGGCGGCCCTGGATCTGTGCTACGTGGCATCGGGACGTTTCGACGGATTCTGGGAAGAGAAATTGAAGCCCTGGGACACGGCCGGAGGGGCCCTCATCGTGAAGGAGGCCGGAGGCGTGGTCACGGACTTCCATGGAAACCCTTATTCCCCCTTCGGCCGTTCGATCCTCGCGGCCAACCGCCCCATTCATGCCGAAATGCTGCGCATTCTGGCCTCCCGCGAGACCGGGAACGATCCCCCGAAGCCCGGGCCAAGAGCCTCAGGATGACAAGATGGCGTCCACCTGGGCCGGTGTAAGACCCGCCACACGGATCCGTTTCGTCCTGGCGCGCTCACCGGAGACGATCTCCACGTCCCTTTTTGCCAGGCCCAGCCTTCCGGCGAGAAAATCCCGCAAGGCCCTGTTGGCTGCTCCCTCCACGGGGGCGGCGGTGATTTTTATGCGGTAGACGCCGCCCTCTTTCCCCGAAACCTTGTTCCTTGAAGACCGGGGAATGACGCGAACCTGAATGATGCAGGATCGCTCCGTTCTCTTGCCGGGCATGGCAGGCATGGGCGGCTTCCGTTTCTCGACGGGGTCTGGGGGCTATCCTCCCATCCTGGATGCTAGTTGGTAGAGGCTTTGCACCAGGAAGGACTGGATGAATACGATGGCCAGGATCACCAGGATAGGCGAAAAATCGATCCCGCCCAAGTTCAGGGGGACTCTCCGCCGAATGGGCCCCAGGACCGGTTCCGTGGCCCCTGCCAGGAACCGTACTATGGGGTTGAATGGGTCAGGATTGACCCAAGATATGATGGCTCTTCCGATAATGATCCACATATATATGCTCAGGCCGATGTCAATGATCTTGGCAACGGCCACCAGGAAATTGGCTATCACGAACATGTCTTCTCCTTGTCTTGAGGTCCCGGACGCGCGGGAACGGCCTTGTGAGGCACGAAGCGGAAGGCCGTGACAATCCCGTGGCACTTACAGGCCGTGGCCAGAAGCCGATGGCCCTCCCCGCCGGAGACCAGCGCGTGCTTCAGTGCTTTCAAATCCCCCGCCCGATACCCGCCCACCCCCGGTGCCACCTGCCGGCTTCGCAGGACCAGGGCCTTGCGGCCCCAGGCCGTCAACTCGCCGAGCAACTCGTAAAGCGGACGGCGCCGCTCCCCCGTGACCGTGCAGGCGTCGGGTTCCGGGCAGTCATCCGGGCAAAGAAAATCCGCGTAGCTTACCAGCAGCGATCCCTCGCTGCCCGCCCATGTGTGGGGCAGAGTCTCCTTCAAGGATTCAGGCACGGGGCTCTGTTCAAGGTCAAACTGCCCGCGCAGCGTGGCCTTGAGCCAGAGGTAGGCCAGGTGCACGGGGACGGCCGGAATAATGAGGTCCTTTTCGGCCAGATCCTCGAAACGGCCCACCAAAAAATCGATCCCGTCCGCTCGGACGCGCTGGACGGGCAGGTGCCTGATCTCCTCCAGGCCCTGCAACTCCCTATCCACGACCACCACGGGTCCCTTGCTGTCTCTCGACGTCAGCCGGGCCGCGCGGGCCCCGAAGTGTCCCGCGCCGATGACATATGTGAAAATCCGGCCGGATCTGTCTCCGGCCTCTCCACCTTGAGCCAAGATCCTCAGCCTTTCCGGTCCCGTGAACCCGGTCCCCCGGGGAGGAATCAGGCATGTCGGAGCAGTCCGTAAGCCGGGTTCTGTTTCCCCGAAGCGGTCACCCGTTTCAGGGACGACGACCATTCATCTAGCCCCGCCGTTACCGACGGGGTCAAGCGACCTACCCGGGAACTCGGGCGGACCACCCTCAGACGTTCCCCTATTTGGTCTTGCTCCGGGTGGGGTTTGCCTAGCTCCCGCCGTCACCGGCGGGACTGGTGAGCTCTTACCTCACCGTTTCACCCTTACCCCGGAGTGCACGGCGCGAGGCCGGTACTCCGGGGCGGTTTGCTTTCTGTGGCACTTTCCTTCCCGTCGCCGGGACTGGGCGTTACCCAGCACCCTGTCCTGTGGAGCCCGGACTTTCCTCCCCCCCGCCACGAAGGGCGGGGCAGCGGCCGTCCGTCCTACTCCGACATGCCCGTTTCTCTCATCCCGCCCTCCGGTTGGGAGTGCCGAATCACCCAGGGGGGACAGGACCTTTGAGGGGCGATCAGTCCCCTTCGCCCTCCCGGTAATAAGCATCTTCTCCCCAGTAGATGATACGGTGGCAGTTGGGGCAGGCCATCAATTCCATACCGCCGATCAATTCATTGTACCTTTGGGGTGGGAGGGCCATGTTGCAGGTCTGGCAGATCCCCTTGAGCACCGGGC
Source organism: Deltaproteobacteria bacterium (assembly GCA_019307945.1). Taxonomy (GTDB): domain Bacteria; phylum Desulfobacterota; class DSM-4660; order Desulfatiglandales; family Desulfatiglandaceae; genus B17-G16. Next base: position 37,763 of record JAFDIS010000008.1, read on the forward strand.
TTACGGCGATGCCGTCCTTTCTTTCCCGGATCAAGTCATATCGCTTGAGCAGGTCTTCCTCCACCCCCCCGCAGATCCGCTCCCGCTCCTTCCTGAGCCTCTCCAGTTCCTGGTCGAGGGTAGTGAGCTCTTCCTGGATCTCCAGCTTTTTCCTGGCGCCCTCCGCGTTGATCTCCTCCCGTTCCTCCTCAACGCTCCGGCATTTTTCTTCCAGCTCCTCGATGGCTTCCATCATCTCGAGAACCCGATCTTCCAGGCCGGCTTTCCGGAATTTGAGGTCGTCGAGTTCCTTGAGCGCGGCACGGTACTCTTTGTTGGACTTGATGCTGTCCAGCTTTGTTTGACTCTTGGCCGCCCTGGTCTCCAATTCCTCGATTTCGCGCTCGGCCTCACGCCTCTGCCGCTTGCGGTCTTCCAGATCCCGGGAGGTCTCCTCCCACCGCTCTTCCACCTCCTGAAGCTGCGATTCGATGCTTTGCATCTTTGCCGGTGCCGCCATCTTCTTTTCCAGGATGCTCTTTATCCTGGAATCGCAATCCTGAAGGAGAATCAGTGATCGCATCGTGTCCTTCAACTCAACCATTTCGCAGGATTCAACCTCCCCTTCTTGCTTTACGCCACGGATGTCACCGTGTGCTACAAATCATCGACCTCAGAGTCCGGGGGTCTCATGGAGGGACCGTCCCCTTTTCTCCCGGACCACCGCTCTATGGGATCCTTCTCGTCGCGGTCGAAATGGACCGGGATGTGCCATCCCTCCCGCAAAAAAGCATCTCCGAGGCGCCGGGAAAAAACCTCCATGGCGCACCTTTCGGTCCGGTAGTGGCCCGCGTCCACCACGCAGAGCCCCGAAGCACCCGCTTCCAGGGCATGGTGATGGCCGATGTCTCCCGTCACCAGGACCTGGGCGCGCTTTTCGGCACTCACCCGAAGGAGCCCCCCGCCGGAACCGCCCACCACGGCCACACGCCTCACGGGATCGCGCGGGGGGTTGACAACCCCGAGGTGCCGGGCCCCCATGATCTCACCTATCCGCCCCAGGAATTCGGAGGCGGGCACGGGTGCGGGAAGATTCCCGACCCTTCCGATCCCGGCGCCGGCCGCGGATTCGGATTCCTCCAGGACCTCCACATCCGTGAGGCCCAGCAACTCGGCAAGGATATCATTGATTCCGCCGGGTGCCGCATCCAGGTTCGTGTGCATTGCCACCACGGCCACCTCGTGCCTCACGGCCTCCTTCACCACCTCGCCCGGATAGATATCGGTTTCCACCCTGGCCAACGGCCTGAAGAGGAGGGGGTGGTGAGTCAGCAGGACGCCGCAACCACTCTCCACGGCGCCCTTGAGGGCCCGGATACCGGGATCGAGGGCCACGTGGACGCCCCTTGCCTCCCACGAGGCGGATCCCACCTGAAGGCCGGAGTTGTCCCATGTTTCCGCCAGCCGGAACGGGGCCATACGGTCGAGGAGATGCAAGAGATCCTTGAGGGTCGGTCTCATCCGTTGCGTCTCCCTGTCCCCGCATCAAACTGAAGGGGCGCACCCTCTAAAGGGTGCGCCCCTTCAGCGGGTCGCGCGTGGGGTCGCCCGGGGGATCTATTGTCTTTTTTTCCTTTGCCTGCGCTCATCTTCTCGTGGTGGGCCCACCTGGATTCGAACCAGGGACCTACCGGTTATGAGCCGGTGGCTCTTCCAACTGAGCTATAGGCCCGTTCAAACCGTCATTTAAATTCTTAGCATGCGAACTCGCCCCTGGATTGTCAAGCACATTTGTCAACTCCCCGGGGGTGCGCGGCATCAATTGTCCACAAAGCTCTTCAGTTTCTTGCTCCGGCTGGGGTGCCGCAACTTGCGAAGTGCCTTGGCTTCGATCTGGCGGATCCGTTCCCGGGTCACGTCAAAGTCCCTTCCCACCTCTTCCAGGGTGTGGTCGGCCTTTTCACCGATGCCGAACCGCATTCGAAGCACCTTCTCTTCCCTCGGAGTAAGGGTGGTGAGCACCTTGCGCGTTTGCTCGGAGAGGTTGTAACTGATGATGGCGTCTGCGGGCGACATCACCTTCTTGTCCTCGATGAAATCCCCGAGATGGCTGTCCTCCTCCTCCCCGATGGGGGTTTCCAGGGAGATCGGCTCCTTGGCGATCTTCAGGACCTTGCGCACCTTTTCCAGAGGGAACTCCATCTTTTCGGCGATCTCTTCAGGCGTAGGCTCCCGGCCGTGTTCCTGCACCAGATACCGTGAGGTGCGGATCAGCTTGTTGATGGTCTCAATCATGTGAACCGGGATCCTGATGGTCCTCGCCTGGTCCGCGATGGCCCTGGTTATGGCCTGACGAATCCACCACGTCGCATAGGTGCTGAACTTATAGCCCCGCTGGTACTCGAACTTGTCCACCGCCTTCATCAGGCCGATGTTTCCTTCCTGAATCAGGTCCAAGAACTGAAGTCCCCGGTTGGTATATTTTTTCGCGATGCTCACCACCAGTCGGAGATTGGCCTCAATGAGATCGCATTTGGCCTTCTTTGCCTTTTCCAGGCTCCTCTCCACGCGTTCCAAGGTCTTTCTGAGCTCCCGGGGCGTGCGGTCGGTTCTTTCCCGGAATTGCTTCAGGGTCTTTTGGGCCTGGTCGATACGGCCCTTCATTTCCTGCAGCTCCGCCTTGGTGAGCCCCAGGGGAGGGACGACGCGGTCGGGGCCTGCGTTCTTGGGGATCTTGGAAAAACACTTCTTGATCTGCGAAATCGGCTTTCCCCCCGCCCGGAGCATGCACTCGGCAATGGCCTTTTCGGATTCGTTCACTTCCGCCACCGCCTGCTGGAGCTTCTTGACCATCTCTTCGAGTTGACGCTTTTCCAGTCGGAATGAACTGACCAGCTCGGAGATCCGTTTCTGGTTCGCACGGATCTCCCGGGTCAGGGTCTTCTTCTTGGTCTCGGAGCAACGCGCCTTGGAACGCTCCCTCCTCGCATTGCACACGCACTGGTGGCATGCCTGGATCTCATCGATGAGATTGAGCAGGGAGTCCTTTCGTTCCCCCAGTTGCGTGTAATTCTCCTCATCGTCCAGGTCGTTGATCACGTCCTTGAGCTTCATCTCCCCTTCCCGGAGTTCTCGTCCGAGATCGATGATGTGCTCGATACCGATGGAGCAGTCCAGAAGGGCCGCCAGGGCCTCCTTTTCTCCGGACTCGATCCGCTTGGCGATCTCCACCTCCCCTTCCCGGGTCAGCAACGAGATGCAGCCCATCTCCTTCAAATACATCTTGACCGGGTCCGATACCCGCGACCCGCTCTCGGCCACCTCCATGCGGAGATTTTCCTTCACTTGCGCCTTGGCCTGTTTTTTCTTAATGCGCTTGGACTTTTCGATCTCTTCCCGTGCCGACTCGTCGATGACCAGGATGTCCAGCTCCTGAAACATCATCATCAAGTCGTCGATCTGTTCCTCGGAAGAAACCAGATCATCGGGAAGGTCGTCGTTGAGCTCCTCGTAGGTAATGTAGCCCTTGTCCTTGCCGATATCGATCAACCGTTTCAAACTTATCATGTCGGGATTTTTAGTCATTCCGTGCTCCCTCCCACACCATTACGGTTCCCCGAAGGGGCCTTGGGGTCCATGAGACATCTGTTTCAACAGCTGATTCATGCCCTCCATGTCTCCGCGGGCCCGCGCTTCTCGGTAGGCTCGGGCCAGCTTTGTTTTTCTAATCTTCTTCTGAAAATCCGCGGCCGCCTCCTGGGCCAGCTCCACGGAATAAAACGGGGGCAGGAGCAACGCTTCCCTGAGGCGCTTCCGGCAATCTTCCTCTTCCAGTTGTTCCAGAAGGCTTTCCGGAGCAAATGCTCCATCCCGGGCATACCGCTCAAAAAAAATCTCGACGACCCGCACGATCCAGTCCTCTGAAACAAGGACCTTCCAGTCGCTTTCCATCAGTGGTCCGGCCGCATCAGGGTAATGGATCAGCAGGTTCAACAGGTGGATGCCGTCCAGCCCCGCCCGCTGCCCGCGCAAGGGGGTGCCCACCGCGTCCTGGAATTTCCCCCCCGTAGGCGCAGGCCCCCGCCTGCCGGCGCGGAGTTCTTCCCATACCAGGTTTTCTCGGATGCCGAGCTTTTCGGCCAAGTGCCCGGCGTAAAGGGCCCGTTGGGGGGCGTCGTGGAACTCCGAGAGAATCGGCGCCACCTGTTTCAAGACCCTGGCCTTAGCGTCCAGGTCCATCTCCTTTTCGGAACAGGCCCTTTCCAGATAAAAATCGAACAGGGGCAGAGCCCCTTCCACCAGTTCCCGGAACCGTTCAAGACCCCATTGATTCACAAAGCTGTCCGGATCCTCTCCTTTGGGTAATTGAACCGCCTTGGCGGAAACCCCTTCGTTCAGGAACAGGGGAAGGCTCTTGAGCACGGCTGCGTCACCCGCCTCGTCCGCATCGAAGACCAGCACCACAATGGGCGCATAGCCCCTCAGCTTCCGGATATGATCCGCCGTCAGGGCGGTCCCCAGGGTGGCCACCACGTGCGCCAGGCCATGATTTCTCAGGGCAAGGAAATCCATGTACCCTTCCACCACCACGGCGCTTCCCTCGCCCCGGATGGCCCGGTACGCGGCATGCAACCCGTAAAGACAGCGCCCTTTTTGAAAGACCGGTGTCTCGGGGGTGTTGAGATACTTGGGCATGCCGTCGTCTAGGACCCTGCCGCCGAACCCCAGGACCCTTCCCCCCAGGTCGAAAATGGGGAAGATGAGGCGCCCGCGGAACCGGTCGTAGTATCCCCCGCTTTTTCGCGGGGCCACCAGGCCCGCCTTGGCGGCGGTATCCAGGCTCAGGCCCTCCCTCTTGAGGAATTCCACCAGTCCGTCCCACCGGTCCGGCGCAAATCCCAGCCTAAATTCCTCTATGATCTCGCGGGAAATGCCGCGCTCCTCAACGTACCGGAGGGCGGCCAGGCCCCTGCGGTCCTCATTCAGGAGCCGTGCAAAATAGCTCATCGCCCGCTCGTTGACCCTGAAGATCTCCTCCCTTTCTTCGGCGCGGTGCCTTTGGGCCGGGGAAAGGGGCTTTTCGGGGATGTTCACCCCGAACTTTTGTGCCAGCTCCCGCAGGGCTTCCGGGAACGAGGCATTGTGGTACTCCATCCAGAATGCGAATACGTCCCCCCCCTTCTTGCACCCGAAACAATGGAACATCTGCTTCGAGGGGCTCACCGTAAAAGAGGGCGCCTTCTCCGAATGAAAGGGACAAAGACCCACGTAATTCTGCCCGGCCTTCCGAAGCTGCACATACCGGCCCACCACCTCCACGATGTCCGCGGCCCTCTTGACCTCCTCCTTGGCCGAATGCATCGCATCCATGCTCCCGGATCCCTGCCCCGCGTCCATCAGGTGAGCTCCACCACGGTTATGGCGTCACCGCCGTACCGGGGATCCGCACTAGATACGCGTCTCACATGGGGAACCCCTTCCAGGTGTGCCCGTATGGCCCCCCGCAACCGGCCCGTGCCGTACCCGTGAATGATCCTGAGGGACCTCTCGCCCTCCACCAGGGCCTGATCCAGCGTCCGGTCGATGAGGGGCAGGGCGTCGGAGACTCGGTATCCGATGACGTTTACCTCCATGGGCACCCGTTCCCTCATGGTCCAGGAGATGCCGCCTCCACCTCCGGATCTTTGTGGGGAGGCGCCGGTTTGCGCCGCTTCCAGGTCGGTCAGGGAGGCAGTGACCTTGACATTGCCCACCATTATCTCCGCGCGTCCCCGCTCGGGATCAAGGGAATGCACGATCCCCTCGCCACCCAGCTTTTTGAGACGAACCCTGGTGCCCGGCCGCAGCGACAAGGCCCTGTCGTCACCATACTCGGCGGCTGACCCCCCGAGACGGGCCTTGAGTTTCTCTTGCACCCTGTCCAGAGTCCGTGCCGTCTCGGATTGGGATGATTCTTTTCGTTTCAGGGCGTTTATCGTCTTTCGCAGCTCCTCACGCGCGTCGGCCAGCAAGGCCTCCCCTCCCGCCTGGAGGCTCTCAAGGAGACGGGCCCGCTCCTCTTCCTCTTGTATTGCATGCTGCCTGGCGGCCGCTTCGGCCGCCTCGAAACGACGTCGGGCTTCTTCGGCCTCATCTTCCCGACGCGATGCCTCCCGCAGCCTGCCGTTGAGTTTTTCGATCAAATGATTCAGCCTGACCTCGTCCCGGTCCAGGTATTGGGCCGCCCGCGCCAGAACGCCCTCGGGAAGGCCCACGTTTCGGGCCACTTCCAATCCGCGGCTCACCCCGGGGGAACCGTACCGCAATTCAAAGGTGGGCCGATTCTCCGCCTCGTCGAAAAAGACCGATGCGTTCACCGCCCGCTCGTGCAAAATTCCATATGCCTTCAACCGGTTGTAATGGGTGGAGACGGCCACGAAGGCCTCTCTTTCCATCAGTTCATCCAGGACGGCCATCGCCAGAGCGGCCCCCTCGTCCGGGTCCGTGCCCATGCCCGGCTCGTCGATCAGGACCAGGGTGTGAGGGCCCGCATTCTCCAGGATGTACTTCAGGTGCCCGGCATGGGCTGAAAAGGTGCTTGCGCCCGCTTCCAGGTCCTGGTCGTCCCCGATTTCAGCCAGAATCCCGTCAAAAACCGGAAGCCTGCTCCCTTCCCGGGCCGGTATGTGAAGGCCCGCCTGCGTCATGAGTCCCAGAAGACCGATGGTCTTGAGGGTAACGGTCTTGCCGCCCCTGTTGGGTCCCGACACGATGAGCAGCCGCTTTCCTCCCTCCACGCGCACATCCACCGGGACCACCCGGGTGCATTTCGATTCGCGCCGGACCATGGCCATGGCCACAAGCAGCGGATTTCTGGCTTCCAGGAGCCTGATTCCTCCACCCGCCCCCAGCAACGGGCTCACACATCCGAACTCCTCGGCAAACCGCGCCCTCGCGCGGAGGGAATCCAGCCGCGCCATCAGAAACTGGGAGAAACGCAAATCCGGGATCCGCGATGCCACTTCACGGGTGAGTCCCGCCAGGATCCGAATCACCTCCGCCCGTTCATCCTGTTCGAGCTCGGCCATCCGGTTGTTGTCCGCGATCACCTCCACCGGCTCGAAGAAACAAGTGGCCCGGGAATTGGAATAGCCATGGACGATTCCCCCGAACCTGGATTTGAGGTCGGAGCGAAGTGAGACGACATAACGCCCTTCCCTGACCGAGACCACGCTCTGCCGATCCCGCTCCGAGAGTCCGTGGGAGAGACGGAACCCCTCCAGACGCCGCTCCACTTGTTCCCGGAGGCCCTTCTTCTTCCGCCTGATCCTCCGCAGTTCCGAACTCGCTTCGTCCTTCACCGCCCCCTGGGGGGAAACACACCGGAGGATTTCCCGGGCCAGTCCGTCAAGGGCCGGCAATTTCCCGGCGATCCCCGACAGACCCGGGAAAAGGAGTTTCCTCCTGCGAAGCCTTTTCCGAACATCTTCGGCCGCCTCCACGGTCCGGGCCACGGTGAGGCATTCGCCTCCCTCCAGATACGCCCCCTCCACTTGAGCCCGCTCCAACAAGGGAGAAAGATCCTCCACCCCCGAGAAGGAGGCGAATCCTTCCGCCTTGAGCAGGAGTCTCATCTCCGATACCAGATTGAGTTCACTTTCGATGCGGTCTAGGTCATGTGACGGTTTGAGGGCCAGGCAGAATGCCCTGCCCGGCGGACAGGTCGCATATGTAGACAAAATTTCCAACAGGCGGTGAAAGCCCAGCACCTGATAGGTTTGCTCAATCATGCAGGCTCTTTTTCGGACACCTATCCGAGGAGTTTTCTGGCGATTTCGTTGACCTCTTTTCCCTGCACGCGCCCAGCCATTCGGGCCATGGCCGCCTTCATGACCTTTCCTAGGTCCTTGGGGCCGCCGGCGGAAAGCTCTGCAATGATCTCTTTGAGTTGCGTCTCAATCTCTTCGGGCGTGAGTTGCTGGGGCAGGTAACCATACAGAATCCGGATCTCTTCCTCTTCCTTTTCCGCCAGGTCCTCCCGGCCGCCCTTCCTGAACTCCCCGACGGCCTCCCGGCCTTTCCTTACGAGGGATGAAAGGATCGTCATGGACTCCTCGTCCGAGAGCTCCCCCCGCTTTTCCTTCTCAGCGTTCGTCAAGGAGGTCTTGAGCATTCTCAGGCATGAGACCCTGACGCCGTCTTTGGCCCTCATGGCGGCCTTGAGGTCGTCTTCGATTTTTTGCTTCAGGGACATGGCTAATTTCCAGGGATAAACTTTTAGTTTACAAGAATTTTTCCTTTTGTCAAGTGAAAAATCTTCTTCGGCGTCACTTCCTTCCTTTTCCCGAGGCATGGCCTCATGTTTCAACCTTCAGAACCCTGACGAGCCGCGCGGATGGCCTCGGCCAGGTCAAGACTGCCATCGTAAAGCGCACGCCCCGTGATCATACCCACGACACCTTCGACCTCCAGCTCCTTGACACGCAGGACGTCCGCCAGATCCGATATCCCGCCCGAGGCGATCACGGGAATCTTCACGGCCCGCGCCAACTGCCGGGTTCCTTCCACGTTGGGTCCGGTGCGCATGCCGTCTCGCTGGATATCCGTGTAGATGACCGCCGCCACCCCCGCCTCTTCGAACCGCTTGGCGAGTTCCACGGGCCCCACCGTGGTCTCCTCGGTCCATCCCTCCACGGCCACTCGCCCCTTCCGTGCATCAATACCCAGGATCACGCGGCCCGGGTGCCGCTCGCAGGCCTGCGCCACGAATCCGGGGTCCTTGTGCACGGCGGTCCCCAGGATCGCGTACTGAACCCCCAGTTCCAGATAGGCCTCCAGGGTCTCCATGTCCCTGATGCCTCCCCCGATTTGCACCGGGATAGGTGCGGCGGCCGCAATCTTTCGAATCACATCGCGATTCACGGGTCTTCCGCCCACGGCGCCGTCCAGGTCCACCACGTGCAGTCGTTGAGCGCCCTTTGCATACCACTGCTCCGCCATCCTTTCCGGGGACTCGGAAAAGACCGTCTCCCGGGACATCCGCCCCTGCTCCAAACGAACGCACCGGCCGTCCTTGATGTCTACGGCGGGAATCACCAGCACCGACTATTCCTCCCTCCCCTTATCAGGATCAGGCCCCGGCATGCGGGAGAGGACTCTGCCCAGACCCATCAGGACCAGTTCCTCGGCGGTCATCCACTTGCCGCCCCCCCGGAAAAAGGTGGAAAAATCCAGGATGTTTTCCGACAGGGATCGCTGGGTCTTGTCATATTTGTCGCGCCACAGGACCCTGCCGTCCCGGGTCCTCACCAGCAAAAGATCAAAGGCAACGCTGGCGGGCCGGTTCACCGCGTAGTCCGTGCCCGCCCGATCCTTCCATCGGTAAACGTGGCCCACCAGGATCCCGTCCGCCCGTAGTGCCCTTCCCACCGCCTGGAGCATCTGGCGGCTGTTCAAAGACAGGCCCCGATCCTCTCCCACCACAGCGGAAATGACTCCTCTGACCTGGCCCGGGGGTAGCCATACAAAGCCGCCGCGCTGCGTGAGTCGATCCATGAGGGCGCGTGTCATCCGCCGGACCACACGTTCGGGAACCGGCTCCGCATGAAAAATTGACCCCGTCAAGGGGTCTCTGACGACTCCCGAGGGTTCCCCCGGGGAAAGGGCCGACCGAAAACCCACCACGGCAACGCGTTCCATGTCGCCCGTCGTGATGGCGGCGCCCGGACCTCTCGCTGCCCCCGGCGTACACCCCGCCATGGCCAGGAACAGGGCCGACAGCACGGCGCCCGCGCCCAGCAGGACCCATTCTTTCCGCTTCGGCTTCAGCATGGGCATTTCCAAGGGCGCGGCATCTACAATACGCCCTTCGTGGACGGGACCCCTCTCCGGCGGTCTTCAAGACCCACCGCCCGGTCCAGTGCTCTTGCAAAGGCCTTGAATATGGCCTCGGCCGCGTGATGGGGGTCTTCACCGGTAATCAGATCGATGTGAATGGTCATTCCAGCATGGAGGGCAAACGCCCGGAAGAACTCCTTGACCAGGCCCACGTCGAAGGTGCCCGTCCAGCTGTTTCGGAGTGAGACGCGATACGCCAAAAAGGATCGGTTGGAGATGTCCAGAACCACACGCGCCAGGGCCTCATCCATGGGAATGGCGGCTTCCCCGTAACGTCTGATCCCTTCCATGGAACCCAGGGCCTTCCGCACGGCCATGCCGAGACATATCCCCAGGTCCTCCACGGTATGGTGGTCGTCGATCTCCGTGTCCCCCCTGGCCGAGATCTCGAGGTCCACGAACCCGTGACCCGGCAGAAAGGAGAGCATATGGTCCATGAAAGGGATCCCGGTCTCCACCCGGCACTTTCCCGTACCCTCCAGGCCCAGCCGCACCCGGATCTCCGTCTCCTTGGTCTTGCGTTCCACTTCCGCCTGTCGCGTCATGCCGGCCTTCCCATGTCTTCAAACGGGCACCGGGCCCTTTGTTTCCGCCCCATGCCGTGGCTTCCCACAGCACATGGCATAAATTTACCATCAAAGGAGAGATGTCAAGAGAATCATTCAATTTAGGGCGGGGCGGATCCCTTGCTTTTAGCCACCCTTGGCCGAAGCCCTCAACCTTGCCGTCTCCTCGGAGTCCAGTGCGAGGGTCTCGGGGTCCAGGACCACGCCGTAGTCGGCCCTTGCCGCCTCCAGGCTCACATAGCCTTCACGCACATCCCTTTGCACCGCCTCCGGGTCCCGCTCCATGGGGTCCCCGTAACCACCCCCCCCTGCAGCGTCCATCACCACTTCGTCACCGGGTTTGAGCAGGGTCAACCCGTAAGGATTTCCCGGCCTCCCGTTGACCAAAAAGCGGGCCCCGGCCCCCGGTCCTCCCCCGAAAAGACCTTCAGGCGGGTAGCGGTACCTACCCGCCTGGATCCCCAGGTGAATCGGCGGGATCGGAGCGGAATCATCGTCCGGGATCCTGATGACCACCCGTCTGCCCAGCCCCCCCTTCATCCTCCCCGGACCGCCCGAATCCGTGATCAGTTCCCGCTTTTCCACGATCAGGGGCGTGTCGCTCTCAAAAATTTCCACGGGGGTGTTGGCGCCGTTTGCAGGGAAGATGTAGCAGTATTCCCCGTCCCGGTCCCGCCCGGCCCCCATACCTCCCCCCCGGATCCTCACGGAATGGAACGGGGTCCCGTCGTGCCTTCGGCCGTACATTACGTTCATGGTGGCAGGCGTGCCTCCGCTCCCCGCAATGACCCGACCGGGCAGGGCTTCGGCCATGGCCCGGTAGATGATCTCCGTGATGAAGTGTCCGATCTGCATCCGCGCGGCAACTGCGGCAGGAAACTTACAGTTCACCACGCTGCCCTCCGGGGCCTTCATGGCGATGGGCGCGGCGCAACCGTCGTTGTTGGGGATGTCCGGGTCGAACATGCTCTTCATTGCCATGAAGACGTAGGCATAGGTGAAATTGTAGACCACGTTCCCTCCCCAGTCCACCTGGTCCGAGGATCCTTCCAGATCCACGGTGATGGAATCCCCCCGCACCTCAACGGCCACCCGGATCACCAGGTCATCCTTGCCCTCCATCTGTTCGATGATGCCTTGAGCCCTGTAAATACCGTCGGGGACCTCTTGGATGGAAGTGCGCATACTGCGCTCCGTGCGCCCGATGATCTCGTCGGCCAGTTCATCGAGGCCCTCCATGCCGTAGTCGTCCAGCATCTGCCGGATCTTCTCGGAGCAGACATGGTTGGCCGCGATCTGGGAACGGATGTCGCCGATGACCTCCTCGGGGGTACGCACGTTCCAGCGGATCATCTCCATGAGAGCCTCGTTCATGACGCCCCCGTCATAGAGTTTGACGAGTGGGATGAAGAGACCGTCTTCAAAGACATCATGGTTGTCAGAGGACACACGCCCGCCGATGTCTGCGTGGTGGAACACGCAGGCTGTAAACCCAACGTGCCTTCCCCGGTGGTAGATGGGACTCATGACACAGACATCGTTGAGGTGCCCTGCCAGGGCCCAGGGATCGTTGGTGATGAACACGTCGCCCGGCCCGAAGCCTTCGGGGGTCAGATTTTCCACCATTCGCTTTATCCCCAGGGCCATGGCACCCGACTGCCCGGGCGTGGCGAATGTGCCCTGGGCCAGTTCCCTGCCCTTTCGATCCGTGAACATGCAGGTGTAGTCGTGGGCGTCCCGAAGGAGGCTCGAAAAGGCGGTCCGCGCAACAGTAGTGTCCGCCTCGTCCACGATGGAGATCAGCCTTCGCCAGAGAATCTCTAAGGTGACGGGATCAAACTTGCCGCCCATCTGCTCCTCCTTTCTCGGCTCGGGCCGAATTTTCAGCGCCAGGCGCATCGCCCATGTCGATCCACAAGAACCCATATTCGTCAACCCGGACTTCGGCACCCTCCCCCACCACTACGGTGGATTCCCTCTCCTCGACAATGGCGGGCCCTTCGAAGGCGGCACCCGGAAACAGGCCATAGCGGTCGTAGACCCGGTGGGGCACGAAGTCGCGGGCCGCGCCAGAATAGGCTTGGCGCACCCCCTTTTCCGCGTCCCGCACACGACCCCCGCTCGCCTTGAGCCTGGGCAGTTTCAGGAGTTTGTGGGGGAGTGTGGCCCGAACCTTGAAGTTGATGAATTCCACGGGCGAATCTGGATAGGTCCTGCCGTAGAGATTTTCATAGATTGCATCGAAGAGGTCTCTCACCTCTTCCTTGGCCATACCCGTGAGGGGCCCCGGAGGCAGGGGGACATGAGTCTCCGATCCCTGCCCCACGAAGCGCATATCCACGGACCGCTCGAAAAGAAGCCCGTCCACTGCGCCCGCCTTGCGCAGGGCCGCGGCGCCTTGCGCTTCCAGCTCGCGGAATATGTTTTCCACTTCCTCCATGTCGGCGGCTGCAAGGCTCTTCTTGTGGCTCCTTACCAGATCGAATGCACGTGGGGCGGTGAAAAAACCCAGGGCCGAACCCACTCCTGCATTGGGCGGCACAAGCAGTCTGGGGGCCCCCAGCTTCCTGGCCAGACCGTAGGCATGCACCGGACCCGCGCCTCCGAATGCGGCCACCGTGACGACTTTGGGGTTTCCGCCTCTTTCAGCGATGTGCGTCTTGGCCGCTGCGGCCATGGTCTCGTTTATCAGGTCATGGATCCCCCACACCGCATCCATGAATTCCACGCCGAGAGGTCGGGCGATGCGTTCCAGGATCCCATGTTCGGCCGCCTTGCGATCCAGTTTCATCTCCCCGCCCAGGAAGTAATTCTCGTCCAGGTAGCCCAGGAGCAGGTCGGCGTCCGTCACGCACGGCTCCGTGCCACCCAGCCCGTAGCATATGGGTCCGGGTGAGGCGCCGGCGCTCTGAGGCCCCACCTGGAGGGTGCCCATCTTGCTCACCCTGGCGATACTTCCCCCCCCTGCCCCGATCTCCATCAGGTCCACCACCGGCACCTGGATCGTCAGGCCGCTGCCCTTCATGAAGCGCTGAACTCGTCCCACTTCGAACGTGGGCACCACGCCCGCCTCTCCACCTTGAATAAGGCATGACTTCGCCGTGGTGCCCCCCATGTCGAAACAGAACATATCGGGGATCTGGAAATGCCTTCCATAGTACTGTCCGGAAATCACGGCGGCGGTGGGTCCCGATTCAATAATCCTCACGGGGAACGTGGCCGCCGTCTCCACGGAGGTAATGCCCCCGCTGGAGAGCATGATGAAGAGTCTGCCGCCGAATCCCAGGGACCTGAGCCTGTCGGAGAGCCGTTCCAGGTAACGGCCCGTCAGCGGCTTTACGTAGGCGTTGGTAACCGTTGTACTGGTCCGCTCGTATTCCCGGATCTGGGGCAGGACTTCGTAGGATATGGAAACGGAAAGACCCGGTGCCTCTTCCCGAATGATCCGCTGCAGGGCCAGCTCATGATCCGGGTTCTCGAAGGAATTGATGAGGCACACGGCGATGGACTCGACGCCCTCCGCGATCAGGCGACGCACCGTGTTCCTGGCCTGAGCCTCGTCCAGCGGCCGGAGTACCTTGCCGTCGCTCCGGATGCGCTCGTCAACCTCCAGGCGAAGCCGCCTGGGCACCAGTGGTTCGGGAAATTCGGCAAAGATGTCGTAAGGTGCATAGCGGATCTCCCGCCCCAGCTCCAGCACGTCCCGAAAGCCGCGGGTGGTGATGAGCCCCGTCTTGGCACCCTTTCTCTCGATGATGGCGTTGATCACCAGCGTGGTTCCGTGAATCACCTCGTCCATTCCCGCCGCGGCCCCTGCAACGGCCTTTCCAAGTTCACGGATACCCTGCTCCACGGCGTCAGACGGATCTTTTGGGGTGGTGAGGCACTTATGGATCCGCACCTGCCCCGTCTCGTCGTCGAGCAGGACGAAGTCCGTGAAGGTCCCTCCTATGTCGCAACCCAACCGATAGCGTCTTTCCGCAGGCACGCCCTAACCCTCCCTTTTCGGCCCCTTCGGCGGACCCCTGCTCAGGGCCGCTCCTTTTTTCGTTTCAGCGCGGCCAGGACCTTTTCCGGCGTGATGGGCAGATCCGTGATCCGCACCCCCACGGCATCGTAAACGGCATTGGCCACCGCCGGGGCCGTGGCCACCAGGCCCGGCTCTCCCACCCCTTTGGCCCCGAAAGGACCCTCCAGGTCATGGGTTTCGATGCATTCGATCTCGATGGGAAAATCCAGGTCCGGAGCCGAAAGGATCTTGTAGTCGAGGAAATTGGGATTGAGGTTTCGCCCTTCACGACTCTTGTACTCCTCGCACAGGGCGTACCCCAGTCCCTGGACCACACCGCCGTAGATCTGGCCCTTGATGGTCTGCTGGTTGATCACGCGTCCCACGTCATGGGCCGCTACGAATTTCAGTATCCGCACCCGGCCCGTCTCCGTATCCACCTCCACCTCCGCGCCCTGGGTACCAAAGATATAGGTGGCGGACATGTTACCCCGGCAGGTCCTCGCATCCAGCATCTGGTTGCAGGGATCGTAGAAGGCTTCGGTCACTATCATGGTCCCCTGCTCCTTGTAATGTGCGGCGCGCAGGATCTCCTCCAGCGGGACCCGGAGCATGGGGTTTTCCGGCTCTTCCTTGAGAAAAACCACGTTCTCACGAAGCTCGAACTCGGATGGATCGCATAGTCTCTCATAGTTGAAGTCTGGCAATTCAAAGTCGGGGTCCCTCTTCCGCCGCCTCTTGAGATTGGCATGCACCCTGGGCATGAAGTGTTCCGAGGCGAGCTGAAAGATTTGCTCCCGTGCCTTGCGCGCGGCCATGATGGCGGCGTTTCCAGCCGTAAACGCGCCTCGACTCGCATGGGTCCCTACGTCCCAGGGACAGGTGGCCGTATCACCCGTGAGCACCGAGACGCGATCGGGTGTCACGCCCAGGGCCTCGGCCGCCGTAAGGCTCAGGGCCGAGATGAAGCCCTGGCCCATTTCAACCCCGCCCGCCAGGACGGAGACACAGCCGAAGTCGTCCAACTTCATGATGACGCCGGTGCCGTCCGACCGATAGACCCTGCCGGATCCTCCAACATGAAACAGGCTGGCCATACCCACCCCGCGGGCCCCGCCCTTGCCGCGCTTCCTTTTCCAATCGAGCTTTTCCGCCACCGTGTCCAGACAGCGATCCAGACCGCAGGTGGTGATCTGAAGCCCCATGGGGGTTATCTCGTCCGGCACGTTCGCGTTCCTTTGCCTGAACTCGTATGGATCAATGCCCGCCGTCTCTGCAAGTTGGTCGATATTGCACTCAAGAGCCCAGGCCGCCTGGGGGTTCCCGTACCCTCGCATGGCCTGGCAGTACGTATTGTTGGTGTAAACGATCTTGGCTTCGTAAAATACGTTGGGCACCCGGTAGAGGGAGGAAATGGGCAGCATCATCACGCTGGGCGTGGTGGCGCCCCATGAGGTATAGGCCCCGTTGTCCAGGAGCATGCGGACCTCCCGGAAGGCGAGCCTGCCCGCCGCGTCACATCCCTGGATGATGTGGGTGCGGGTGGGCTGTCGTGGAGAAAGGGCCGTGAACTCCTCCTCGCGTGTCAGAACGATCTTGACGGGCCTTCCGCTCTTGTAGGCCAGCAGGATGGCGATGTATTCATAGCCGTGGGTGTCCAGGCCCGTCCCGAAAGAGCCCCCCAGCGTGGGCACTATCACACGCGTCCTCTTGCCCCTCAGCCCCATGGCGGCAAGAGCTTGATTGAAATCGTTCTGGGCCAGAAACGGGATCTGGGTCTTGGTGTGGATGATCAGATTGTTCTGCAGATCGAACTCCGCAATACAGCCCGCCGTGCCCATGCAGGACTGCTGGATGAGGGGCGTCTCATACCGGCCTTCCGCAATGAAGGCCGCAGACCGCTTTGCCGACTCGAGGTCCCCGGCCTCGAACTTCCAGGGGACCGGAACCATGTTGTCAACCTTGGGCCTGCCCCTGGGATCCGTTTCGTGCACCAGGGGGGCCCCTTCGGCCATGGCTTCCTCGGGATCGAAAACGCCGGGGAGTTCTTCATATTCCACCCGGATGAGATCCACGGCCTCCTGGGCCACATCCGGATCCACGGCCGCCACGGCGGCCACCTCGTCGCGGTACTGGCGCACCTTGCCCTTCTTCAGAGCGAAGTTGTCCTTTATGAAACCGATCCGGATTTCCGGGGTATTGTAGCCGGTCACCACGGCCCGCACACCGGCCAGGCGCTCCGCTCTGGACGTGTCGATATGGATGATGCGTGCGTGGGCGTGGTCGCTGAACTTGATCTTACCGTAGAGCATACCAGGCCGAATCAGGTCATGGATGTATAGGGCCTTTCCGGCCGCCTTGTCCGGAGCGTCAGGCCTGGGCACGCTCCCGCCCACAAATCGTGTATCATACATGGGGCACTCCGCTAAGTTGCTGAATCTCTCCCGAGCCTCTTTCGGCTGGATCAAGAATCCCTTTCGCCCTGCGCCGCCATCTTTTCGGCGGCCCTGCGGATCGACTCCACGATCTGCACATACCCTGTGCAGCGGCACAGATGACCGCCGATCCCGCGGCGGATCCGGGCCTCGTCGGGCAGGGGAATTTCATCCAGAAGCGCCTTGGCGGACATGACTATCCCGGGCGTGCAGAACCCGCACTGGATCCCGCCGTTTTCCACCATGGCCTCCTGTATGGGATGGAGCCGGTTTCCCTCCCCAAGGAGCCCTTCCACGGTGGTCACGCTCCTGCCCTCCACTTCCAGGATGGGGTAAAGGCACGAATTTACACTGAGCCCGTCCACCAGCACGGTACAGGCACCGCACTCCCCCTGGCCGCACCCTTCCTTCGCGCCCGTGAGCTGGAAGCCCTCCCGAAGCACTTCCAGGAGCATCTTGTGTGCCGCGACCTCGGCCGTGACCTCGTAACCGTTCAGGACGAATCGGATCGTCTTTTTCATGATTCAGCCTCTCCTCGTCTCAGCCCCCCGCCTTCACGCCGGCCTCCTTTCAGCGGACGTCCCGTACGGCCTGCTCAAGGGCCCGTCTGAGCAACACGCCCGAGACTTCCCTGCGGTATTCCTCGGTGGAGCGCACATCGGTGATGGGGTTGACCTCGCCGCGGACCCCTCTTTCCACCTCCGCCAGGAGTTCGGGGTCGGGCCTCCTTCCCTCGACGAGACGCTCCACTCCCCTGAGTCTCAGGGGAGTGGGGGCCACGGCGCCCACGGCAAGCCTGCAGGTACGGCACACACCCCCTTCCATGATCACCAGTGCCGCCGCATTGATGACGGCGATATCCTGGCTCACCCGGCCCAGTTTCAGAAAAGCCGATCCGGTGCCGGGGACCCTTTCGGGAATCGCAATGCCCGTCAGGATCTCCTCTCTACGAAGGACGGTGCGGCCGGGCCCCTCAAAAAAATCCTCCACCGGAAGAGTCCTTTCCCCGCCGGGCCCGCCGATGGTCAGGGTCGCCCCCAGGACCATGAGGGGAGGAGCGCAGTCGGCCGACGGTGCGGCGTTACAGAGGTTTCCCCCCACGGTGGCAACGTTCCGGATCTGCGGATTGGCAAGGGACCCCACCGCCTGGGAAAGACACGGATAGGAGGCGGCGATCTCCTCGCTTTTCTCCAGGGCCCTCAGAGGCGTCATGCTCCCCAGCAGGAGCCCTCGATCCCGGCCCATTCGCGCCAGTTCCTCGATGCGGCGAAGTGAGATCAGGGCCGGGGGGGCAATGATCTTCTGCTTCATCCGCACCAGGATATCGGTGCCCCCGGCGATATACCCGGCCTCAGCGCCCAGGGTCTCCATGAGACCGTAGGCCTCTTCCAAGCGACCAGGTTGAAAATAGTCAAACCCCTTCATCGGCTACCTCTTGAGCCCTTCACAGGGCGGGGTTTTCCGAAACCCGTTTCACGGCTCCCTGTCGTCAAACACGCGCTTGCTCTTTCGCTCGGAGCGCGGCAGGCTTCCGTAATCCACCAATTCCACCTCGGGGCTCACCAGGATCTTGGTCTTGAACGCATTCATCACCTCTACGATCAGCTCCCGATCCCCGGCGGCATCCCCGGCCGGGTCCCGCTCCACCTTGACCCGCATGGTGTCGCGGCCGTCGGATCTTCTTTCCAGGTGCACCTGGTACTCGCTTCCCAGTCCGGGGATGCCGGACAACACATGGTCGATCTGTCCAGGATAGATGTTCACGGCCCTGAAGATGATCATGTCGTCGGAACGGCCCAGGATGCGGTCGTGACGCGGCAGCACGGAGCCGCAGGGACAATCCCCCGGCACCAGACGACTCAGATCCCTTGTGCGGTACCGGATCAGGGGAACCGCCTCCTTTCTGAGAGTTGTCACCACCATTTCTCCGGTCTCCCCTTCGGGCAGGGGATCGAGAGTTTCCGGATCGATGATCTCCAGGATATAATAGTCGGCCCAGTAGTGAATGCCGGTATGGTACACGCAGTCGAGCCCCGTTCCCGGACCGTAGAGTTCGGTCATACCGGGGATATCGAACAGGTGTTCCAGGCCCAGCAGCTCCTGGATCCTGCGCCTCATGGCATCTCCCGATCGCTCGGACCCGAAAATCATCTTCTTGAGACGGATCTTGTCCCGCAGTCCCCGCCGGTTGACTTCCTCGGCCAGCAGGAGTCCCATGGAGGCGGTGCAGCAAATCACGGTACTCTGAAAGTCCACCAGGAATTCACATTGCATGTCCAGGTTGCCGGGGCCTGCCGGAACGGCCATGGCGCCGTAGGCCTCACAGGCCATCTGGAAACTTATGCCGGCCGTCCATACGCCGTAGCCTACGGCGATCTGCACCCTGTCCTCCGGCGTCAACTGCGCCATTTCGTAACACCGGGCGAAAAAATGGGTCCAGTCGTCCACGTCCTTCCGGGTGTAGCAGAGCACCTTTCTCTTCCCGGTGGTGCCCGAGGAGGCATGGATCCGGGTCACCTTCTCGAAGGGCACGCAGAGGAGGGGAAAAGGGTAGCCCTCTCTGAGGTCGTCGGCCGTGGTGAACGGAAGCCGCGTGAGATCTTCCAGGGAACGGATGTCCTCCGGCCTCACACCGGCATCGTCCATCTTCTTGCGGTAGGCCTCCGATCCCCGGTAGGCATGGGCAACGGTCCACTGAAGGCCCCGCAATTGCAGTTCCCGCAGTCCCGGGACGTCGGTGACCTCCGGCATAAAGGTCTTGGGCATCTTCACCTCCGTTTTCACAACAGTTTCGCCCGTCCCCCCCGTCGGGGGGGGAGACAAAATTCCGCCCCTATCCGGCCATTCCGGGTATTATCAATACGATTCCCGGGAATGCGATCAGGATCACGATGCACACCACACAGGCGAGTAGGAAAAAACTCACGCTCTTGAATATGGTGCTCAATTCGATCTCCGGAGCCAGGGCCTTGACCACATAGATGTTTACGCCCACCGGCGGTGTGATGGCCCCCATGGTGGTGATCATGGTGAGGATGATGGCATACCAGACCGGGTCGAATCCGAGGGCCATTCCCAGCGGAAAGAAGATGGGGATGGTCAGTACCAGGAATCCCAGGGAATCCACGAAACAGCCTCCCACCAGGTAGATCATCAAGACCATGGCAAGGATCACATAAGGGGATACCGGGAGACCGGCTGCAAATTCCGCCACCATGAAAGGCAGCCTCGTCACCGCTAGAAACCGCCCGAAGATGATGGCCCCTGTCACCAGGAAAAAGACCATGGCCGAGATCTTGAGCGTGTCCCGCACCGAGTCCACCAGCCCCTTCCACCCCAGCCGTCCGAAGGGAACCGTGAAGCACAATGTGAAAAAGACGCCCACGGCCCCGGCCTCGGTGGGGGTGAACCAGCCCAGGTAGAGCCCGCCGATCACCAGCAGGAAAATGGCCACCGCCTCCAGCGTGCCCGCCAGGGCCTTGAACCTCTCCGTCCAGGTGCTCCGGGGACCCGCCGGTCCGTAATGGGGATGAACCCTGCACAGTATGACTATGGTCAGGACGAAAAGCAGGCCCAGCAGGATCGCCGGCAGGATCCCCCCGAGGAACAGTTTGATGATGGATTGCTTCGTCTGAAGCCCTATGATGATGAGCACCACGCTGGGAGGCATGACCGTACCCAGCGTGCCCCCGGTGACCACGGTCCCGCTGCTCAGCATGGTGTGATAGCCGTACTTTTTCATCTGCGGCAGGGCCACGGTGCCCATGGTTGCCGCCGTGGCCGTGTTGGAACCACAGATGGCGGCGAAGAGTTCGTCCGCACCGATGGTGGCCACGGCCAGGCCACCCCGCCAGTGACCGAACCAGCGGTAGGCTGCATTGTAAAGCCTTTCCGCGATGCCTGAATTGAAGGCCAGGTAGCCCAGGAAGATGAACAGGGGCACCACCGTGAGCCCGTACTTGGAAAAGGTGGCCCAGACGTCGTTGCCGACCATGCTCACGGCCGCCTTGAAAGAGACCACGTACCAGAAACCGCAAAATCCCACCAGGCCCATGGCGAATCCCACGGGCATGCCCAGAAAAAACATGGCCAGCAGGAGCAGCAGGATTCCCAGGACACCCACCAGGGTCAGGCTCACGGCTCGCTATCCCCTTTTTCCAAAAACGATTTCAGCAGTTCCACGAGAAACACCAGGGAGAGGGCGGCACATCCCACGGACACGGCCCAGGTGAAAGGGTAATAGACGATCCTGAGGGTTTCGGTGACCTCACCCGTCTCGTGAAGATTCATGGCGTAAGCCCCTATGCGCCAGGCGGCCAGCGCAAAAAAGGCCATACAGAGGAGGGCGTTGACCCCCCTGAGGGCCCTCCGTGTGCCGGCTGAAAAACGCTGTACCACTATGTCCACGGCAATGTGGCCCTTCCGGATCTGTGTATATCCCAGGGCGAATGCAGTGGCAACGGCCCCGAAATAGCCCATCAGTTCGAAGGTCCCCCGGAGCGGGAGCCACACCAGTCGCATAAAGATATTGGCGCAGGTGAGCAAAATCATACCGGCCAGGAAGAATCCCGCAATCCCCAGCAGGACGCGGTTCACCCACAGACTCATCTTCTCCAGGAATGCCACGGTCCGTCTCCTCGGCCCGCAAAACGGGAGCGGGGCCCAACCTCCCCGCTCCCGCCCCACGAGGACCCGTTACAGGCCGGAATACATCTTGCCGAATGCCAGGATATCCTCCACGATGGCTTTGGAGGGATACCCCTTGGCGCCTGTCTCCTTGACCCATTTTTCCGTGATGGGCTTCAGGCGTGCGTCCCATTCGGCCTTTTGCGCCGCGGACAGCTCGATGAATTCCACGCCCTGCACCTTCTTGGACCACGCCACGGATTCGGCCGCGTGATTGTCCATGTAGGTACCGGTCCATGCCGATTGCTGGGTGCCCAGCATCTCCAGGACCTTTTGCACATCGGGGGGCAGGGAATTCCACTTCTCCATGTTCATGACCACGGCAAAAGGGTAGACGGCCGTGTTGGTGAGAGTGGCGTACTTGCACAGTTCGGCGAACTTGAAATCCTTCATCACCTCGAGGGAGGAAAACAGGCCCTTCACCACACCCTTCTGAAGGGCCTCCGGAGTGGCCGGCATGGGCATGCCCACGGGGTTGGCCCCCCAGAACTTGAGAATCTGCGCGGCGCCGCCCGAGGCGCGAAGGTCAACCCCCCTGATGTCTCCCAGGCTGCGGATGGGAATCCTGGACATGATGTTGGAAGGCGCCGTCGTGAACATGGTGAGGACCTTGACCTTGGAGAAGGCCTTGGGACGGTACTTCTTGTAAAGATCCCACAACATCAGGCTTCCCACCCTGGAGTTGGGAATCCCCAAGGGGAGGCTCGTGGCGTTGGTGATAACGAAACGGCCCGGCTGATAGGCCATGCAGAGACACCCGATGTCAGCCTGCCCGGCGATAACGCCGTCCATCATGTTCTTGGCGCCCAGAAGGGTTCCGCCCGGATAGGTATCAACCACCACCTTGCCCCCGGTCCGCCGTTCCACTTCCCTTTTCCAGCGCTCCATCTGGATGCAGGGAAAAGTAGGCGCGGGCGGAAAGTTGGCGTAGCTCAGCTTGATGGGGCCCGCCGCCGCAGGACCCAGGCCCGGGCCCGTGAAGAGCAGGGCCGCCAGGAAAAACGCCCCGAAAATGACAACCAGCTTCTGTCTCATGGTTCGACCTCCTTATTTGGTTGAGCAGATCAATGGTCCGTTCCCCGTTCCCCCTGTCTCTTGATTTCACCCCCTTCCGGTGATGGTGTCCCTGTCCCGGTCTCTGTGTAGTGATTCAAAAAATCCCGGGTTCCACGTACTCGCCGAATACTTCCCGGAAGACACCCGCCATCTCGCCCAGCGTGGCATACTCCTTACTGCATGTGACCAGGTAAGGCATTACGTTTAGGCCTTCCCGCGCGGCATTTTCCAGGGCCTTCAGGGACCGGCCCACGGCCCGGCCGTCCCTGTTCTTTTTCAACTCACGAAGCCGCTCGACCTGGAGACTCGCCCAGGCCTCGTTATACTCGTGCAGTTCCACCTCCATGTCAACGCCCTCTGTATAGCGATTCACGCCCACCTTGGTGACCTGTCCTTCCTGGAGCCGCTTCTCATACTCGTAGGCCTGCCGGGCCACTTCCCGCTGGACGTATCCGGAGGCCACGGCCTCCACCATGCCCCCCACCTTCTCCACCTTTTCCATCTCCTCCAGGATCTTTTCTTCCATCTGTTTCGTGATGGTCTCGATGAAGTAGGATCCCGCCAGGGGATCCACCGTGTCCCGGAGGCCGATCTCGTCCATCAGAATCTGGAAGGTGCGCAGGGAGAGGAGGGCCGCGCGCTCCGTTGGAATGGTATAGGCCTCGTCAAATGAGCACAGGGCCGTGGTCTGGGCGCCCGAAAGGGCCGCGGCCAGGGCGTAATAGGCCCCCCGCACAATGTTGTTTTCAGGCTGCTGCTTCGTCATGCCGGAGCCTCCTCCGCCGAAGATCCCTCGGAGGAACAGGGCCTTCTTGTCCTTCACACCGTACCTTTCCCTCAACAGCCGGGCCCACAGCTTGCGCGCCGCCCGAAACTTGGCCACGGTTTCCCAGAGGTTTCCGAACACGTTCAGGTTGAAGGAAAAGCGTCCCACGAAGTCCTCTGCCCGGTAGCCCCTGGCAACCACGTTGTCGATGTATGCAAAGGCGATTAAAAAAGCGTAGGAGATCTCCTGGGCGGGCGTACAGCCAGACTCCCGGATGTGGTACCCGCACACGGAGACGGGGTTGCACCGGGGCAGTTCCTTCATGGCGTATTCGATCACGTCCCCGATCAACCTCACGGCCGGCTCCACCGGGTAGACCCAGGCCCCCCTCCCCACGATCTCCTTCAGGATATCGTTCTGGGGTGTTGCGGATATGCGCTTGCGGTCATAGCCGAAATTCTCCGCCATGGCCTGATACATGGCCAGCATGACCGAAGCCACCGCATTGATGGTGAGTCCCGTGCCTATGCGGTCCAACCGTATGTCCTTGAAAGCCACTTCCAGATCCTTGAGGGAATCCACGGCCATGCCCACACGGCCCACTTCTCCCTCGGCCATGGGATCGTCGGAATCATAACCCATCTGGGTGGGCAGATCGAAGGCCACGTTGAGACCCGTCTGGCCGTGGGAGATCATGAGCTTGAAGCGCTCGTTGGTTTGCTCGGGGGTCCCGAACCCGGTATACTGCCTCGTGGTCCAGTTCCTGCTCCGGTATCCCAGGGGGTGGAGACTCCGGGTGAAGGGAAATTCCCCGGGGTCCCCCAGATCCTTTTCATAGTCGAATCCCACGGCCTCCAGGTCCTCCGGGGTGTAGACCGGCTTGACCTTAATGCCCGACTGGAGGATCACCTCCTGGATGGCGTCTTTTTCGTCCTTTACGTACGTGGCTACGCCCATTTTCTTTGCCCTCTCTTCCCGCAGGGGATTCATCCCCCATTTGCGTTCTCTTCGATGAACCGAATAATCTCCCGAAAAGGGGTCCCACCGGGAAAGACCCCGCTCACCCCCATCTGCTCGAGTACCGGGATGTCGCGGTTGGGAATGACGCCTCCCACCACCACTATTTTGTCCGTGACGCCCTCCGCCTTGAGCAGTTGCGTGAGTTTCCTGCAGATGGGCACATGGGCGCCCGACATGATGGACAGGCCGATGACGTCGACGCCTTCCTGCACGGCCTGGTTCACGATCCCCGCCACGGTCTGATGAAGCCCCGTGTAGATCACTTCCATTCCCGCCTCGCGCAGGGCATGGGCGACCACCTTGGCCCCGCGATCATGCCCGTCCAGGCCGGGCTTTGCCAGCAGCACTCTGATCCTTTTCCTGTCCATGCCTTATCCCATCCCTTCAAGATCAGTCATTGCGGTGTTCCTCGTCGAATTCGGCCAGCACCGCGTCCCGACCCCGCCGGATATGCTCGCGCACCACGCGCTCCACGCCCTCTTCGTCCCGCTCCCGCATCAGGCGGAGCATCTCCCGGTGATCCTCGTTGCTCCTCCGGGCCAGGTCCGTCCGCTTGAGGATGATCCTGCGGAAGCGATAGATCGGATCCCTGAGATCGTTGATCATCTTGACGAGCCTGGGACTTCCACTCAGGGCGTAGAGCAGGTCATGGAATTCCGTGTTGATGGTCGAAAGCGCATCGAGCCTTCCCGCGTCCAGGTGCATCTGATAGGTCTCGATCCGTTCTTCCAGCGACCGGAGATCCCTCTGCCGATGCCTCGCCGCCGCCAGCCTGGCCGCATAGCTCTCAAGGATGCCGCGTATTCCGAAGGTCTCCACGATTTCTTCGCGCGAAAGCGCGGTCACGGCATATCCCGTATTTCCCGTGCGGGTCAGAAGGCCCTCCCGGTCCAGCATGTGAATGGCCTCACGGACCGGCGTCCTGCTGATTCCCAGGGCCGCGGCCACGCGGCTCTCCACCACCCGACGCCCCTCGGGCAATTCCCCCGTCACGATGGCCTCCTTGAGGGTCTCGTAGACGTATTTGCCCAGGGAACGCCTCCTGGGGGGCACCCAAAAGGCCCTCAATTCCCGCCATTCAGCCCCTTCGCCCTCGTCCATCATTCGCGCCCCGTCGATCACAGGCCCGCCCAGCGGGCGATGTTCTGCCTGAGAATTTCATGCGTTCCCCCGCCGTAGAGCAGGAAACGGTTGTCGCGGTAGTAGCGCTGGGCCGAATATTCCATGGAATAACCATAGGCCCCCAGGATCCGGGTGACCTTGTCGCCCGCCCTGCATGCGGCCTCCGTGGCGAAATACTTTGCCATGGAAGCCTCCTTGATGCAGGAGATCTTTTCGTCGATCATGCGGGTGGCCCGGTACGTGAGCAGCCTGCTGGCGTCCAGGTCCGTGGCCATGTCGGCGATTTTTCCCTGGATCATCTGGTATCGACCGATGGTGCTTCCGAACTGTGCCCGCTCGTGTGCGTAACGAATGGAATCGTTCAATGCCGCCTGCTGAAGCCCCACCGCCAGAGCGGCAGTCATGCACCTAATCTCGGCCAGGATGGACATGAGGTTTCGCATGCCCTGTCCTTCGCCCCCGAGCATGTATCGGCGGGGGATGCGCACATCGGTGAAGGCCAGCTCGGAGATCTTCGTGGTGCGGGTGCCCAGCAGGTCGAAGGGCTTGCTCACGGATACGCCGGCCGTGTCCCGGGGAATGAAAAAGAAGTTCACCCCTTTCAGTCTTTTCGCTGGATCCGTCTGACACAAAACCGTAAAGAAATCCGCCACGGGCCCGTTGGTGACCCAGGTTTTCATGCCGTCGATCCGGTACCCGTCCCCGTCGGGCACGGCCCGCGTATTCACGTTCCCCAGGTCGGATCCCGCCTCCGGCTCCGTGAGACAAAAGGAGGCGACCTTCTCCCCACGCATAGCCGGCAGGAAATATTCTTCGATCATCTCCGGGCTGCCGAAGTGGAAGAGAAAATTCGTTCCCATTAGACATTGCATGGCCGTTATGGCCGCCACGCTCATGAGCCCCCGGGCGAGCTCCTCGCAAATGATGCAATACAGGGTGGTGTTCCCCCCGGAACCTCCCCGGTCGCGGGGATATCGGATCCCGTAAACGCCCATCCGGCCGATCCTCCGGAAGATCTCCCCGGGAAACTCACCGGCCTCGTCGATCTCTTTCGCCCGCGGCGCAAGCTCGCTGTCCACGAAGCGCGCCATGGTCTTCCGAACGAGGGCCTCGGCATCTGACCTGATCATCGTCCCTCCTCCCCTACCGGCCCAGGACGCGTTTGAGCCGCTTGGTCATCTCCGGCACTACATCGCGGAGGTCCCCCACGATCCCCCAGTCCGCCACCTGAAAGATGGGTGCGCGGGGATCTCTGTTCACGACGATCACATATCGGGATCCCATCATGCCGGCGCGATGCTGGATCGCCCCCGATATCCCGCAGGCCACGTACAGTTCGGGCCTCACGGTAAGCCCCGTCTGTCCCACCTGTCGATCTTGCGGGATCCATCCTTCCTCCACGGCCACGCGTGTACCCGCCACCTCCCCTCCCAGGACGGCGGCCAATCGCTCGAGGGCCCTGAAACCCGTCCGGTCACCCACGCCCCGGCCGCCGGCGACGACCACGCGTGCCCTGGAAAGCGCCTCGCCCTTGCGCTTTTCCTTGACCCGTTCGAGAAGTTTGACGCCGATCTCCTTTTCCAGCAACGAGACCTTGCGCCGGATCACGCGGCCCTTCCCCCCCTGTCTGCGGCGCGGCTCCATGACCCCCGGTCGCACCGTGGCCATCTGGGGTCTGGAGTAACGGTTCGCAATGGTGGCCATTACGTTTCCGCCGAAGGCCGGCCGGGTTTGAAGCAGGATCCTCTCCTCCGGATCGATCGCAAGGCCCGTGCAATCGGCGGTGAGGCCCGCCCCCACCCTGCGCGAGACGCGCGGCGCCAAATCGCGTCCCACGGTGGTGGCCCCCATCAGAACGATGCCGGGGCGTAATTCCTCGATCAGTTCCGACACCACACGCGTGTATGCCAGGGTGCGATATACCTTCAATGCCCTATGCTCGGCCAGGTACACCCGGTCCGCTCCGTACTCCAGCAGGGTGGGGGCCAGGCCCGAGACCCGTGAGCCCAACAGCAGGGCCGAGACATCCTCATCCAGTTCCGCGGCAAGCTCGGACGCCTTGCCCAGAAGTTCCAGGGACACGGGCATGAGACGTCCTTCCTCTTGCTCGGCAAACACCCAGACTCCTTTGCGGTCACTGAAGTCCGGGATGCTGCGTGGTTCGATATCCGTGAAGATGGCCGATTGGGGGCATTCGGCCAAACAGGCCCCGCAGGAAGTACAACGTTCAAGAATCCTGGCCTTTCCTTCCTCCACTTCCACGGCATTATAGGGGCAGGCCTTGAGACACCTGCGGCAACCGTTGCACAGCTTTTCATCGATCCATACGCTCATGAGGGACTCCTTGTGGAAAACGGTGGCCCTTCAGATCAGATTCCTCTCCTTCAGACGCCCCACCAGATCTTCGACGGCCTGAGCGGGACTGCCCTCCAGTATCTCTCCGGCCCTTTGGGACTTGGGAGGGAAGGTCCGTATCACGTGTGTCAGGGAACCTTCGAGACCCACCTGGGCGGTGGTCATGCCGAGGTCGGCCGCGTCCCAGACCTGAATCGGGGCCTTTGCCCCGCAGGCCGCCAGCAATGAACCGATCACCGGATCGCGGGGGCTGTTGGCCTCCGCCGTCACAGTGAAGAGGGCCGGCAGGGAAACTCTGAGGCGCTCGTAGCCCGCCTCGATCCGCCTCCTAACGGTCATGCTGCGGCCCTTGACCTCCTCCATCCCGAAGACATAGGTCACCTGGGGAATCCCCAGGTACTCGGCCACCTGCGGTCCGATCTGCGCCGTGTCCCCGTCTATGGCCTGCCTGCCGCAGAGAATCAGGTCGTAATCCCCGATCTTTTCCACGGCCTTACCCAGGGTGTGGGAGGTGGCCCAGGTGTCGGCTCCGGCAAAGGCCCTGTCCGTCAGCAGGACCCCCCGGTCCGCACCCATCCCCAGGGCTTCGCTGATCACGTCGATGGCCTGGGGTGGGCCCATGGAAAGCACCGTGACCTTCCCCCCCCCGGACTCCTTGAGGCGAAGACCCGCTTCCAGGGCATGCCGGTCGTCCGGATTCATGACGCTGTCGATCCCCTCCCGGATGAGGTTTCCCGTCCTGGGATCCAGTTTTACCTCCGTGGTGTCGGGCACCTGCTTGATCAAGACGATGATGTTCATGTGGGAGACTCCCTCCGCGGCGGCGCCCCGGCCCCCCGGGGGGGGAGAGTTTCAGGGTCCTGCCGCGGCACTCAGATGATTCCCGTCTCTTTGAGTCGCGAAAGCCTGTCCGGTGACAGCCCAAGCCGTCCTCCGTAGATCTCCGCATTGTGTTCCCCGAATCTGGGCGGAAAGGACAACCTGCGTCCGTTCCTTGCCAGGAAAGGGGTCATGTGCGGGGGAGGCGCCAGGGTAATCTCGGTGCCGGACACCGGGTCCCTGGACCGGAGCAGGACCCTTTTCACCAGGGGATCCCGCACCACTCCGGAAATGGGCTGAATGGCGCTTATCGGTACGGTGATGGAACGCAGCAGATGGATCAGTTCCTCCGAGGTGTGCCTTCGGGTGATCTCGTTGATGGCCCGGTTTAAACGTGCCACGTCCTTGATCCGCCCCGCGTTCTTTTCATATTCTGGTCGCTCCAGAGAGCGAAACTGCTCCAGGGAAACGATGGACCGCCATTGTCTGTCGTTTCCGACCGCGATGTAGACGAATCCGTCCCGGGTCTCATAGACGGATACGGGGGCAAAGAACTCATGGGTGTTGCCCCGCCTCGTAATCCGCTTTCCGAAGCTCGACGAGAGTGTAATGGGCACGGTGAGCCACGAAACGGATGATTCGAACATGGACAGGCGTATGCAGGCCCCCTCCCCCGTCAACTGCCTGCGATACAGGGCCTTCATGATGAGCCCGTAGGCGTGTTCACTCGTTCCCATGTCGGGCAGTGGAATGCCCAGGACCTGCGGGGCCCCGTCCGGTTCACCGGTCAGGTCCATCAACCCGGAGCGGGCCTGGAGGATCGGGTCGTAGGCCGCCTCGTTGCTGTCGGGGCCGAACCCGGTCACCCCCAGCCAGATGATGTCGGGCTTGAGGGCACGGAGCGTCTCGTAGTCTATCCCCAGTTTTTCGTAGTTTCGCGGGAGTTGGTTCGTGGCGAAGATATCCACGTCCAGATCTTTGATCACGGCCTGGAAGATCTCTCTGCCCTCGGCTTCCGCCAGATTCAAAGTCAGGGCCTTCTTCCCTGCGTTGATGCAAAGGTAGTAAGTATTCATCCGCTCTTCGCCCAGTGCGTCTTCACCCACGAACCGGTTAGGATCGCCGTAGACCGGGTGTTCGAGACGGATGACCTCCATGCCGTCCTGGGCAAGCCGATACGTGAGGTACGGCAGCACGGTGGCCTGTTCAAGAGACAATACGGTGAGATTCTCGAAGACGGGCATGAACCGTACTCCCGGGGGCCGCGGCATACTCCCGGGGGAAATGCCGCCCCCCTCCCTGGAGGGTGATCCGATTGGAGGCGCTTGACGCATGGAAGGAAACCGCCGCGTCGCCCCCTGAGGCACTTCGTTGTATACTGTATACAATGCCAGAGTGTCAAGATGCTTTCTTGCGGGTGAAAGCACCCTGTTTCTGGTACTTGCGAACCGCCCGGTTGTGCTCCTTCAAGGTTTCCGAGAAGTGGTGAGTGCCGTCGTTGCGGGAAACGAAGTAGAGGTAGGGGGTCTTCGCGGGGAACAGCACCGCACGGATCGCCTGACGGCCCGGATTGGCGATGGGGCCGGGGGGAAGGCCCCGAATCCTATAGGTGTTGTAAGGTCCCGGCCGGGCCAGGTCCTTTCGCGTCAAGTTGCCGTTAAAATGCTCCAACCCGTAGATCACGGTAGGATCGCTCTCCAGCCGCATACCGCGCCGCAGGCGATTGAGGAACACACTGGCAATGATGGGCCGCTCTTCCTTTTTGCCCGTCTCCTTCTCCACGATGGAGGCAAGGGTGACCACCTGCTCCAGAGACATGCCCGAGGCGGCCACGGCATCCCGGAAAGGCCCCATCACCTCCCTGAATCGGCCCACCATGGCGTTCATCACCGCGGAGGCCGAAAGCCCCCGGCCCAGTTGGTAGGTGTCCGGGTAGAGGAATCCCTCCATGCTGGGCGCGGAAAACCCGTATTTACGGGGAGTTTCGGGATCAAGGGCCAGGGCCAGAAACGCACGTGAATCCGTGATGCCTTTCTGTCCCAGGAGCCGCGAGATCTGCCGCGCCGTGTATCCTTCGGGCACGGTCACCGCATGGGTCAGGATGCTCCCCCGCGTGAGCCTGTCCAGGACCTGTACCGGTGAAAGGCCCGGATGGAGGAGGTATTCTCCGGACTTGATACGGCGCTGGGCGCCGCTCAGCCGCGCCCAGAGATGAAAGAGCCTCCCGCTTCGCACCATCCCTTCTTTTTCCAGCCCAAGGGCCACGTCTTTCAAGGTGGCGCCGGAGGGGACCACAAAAACCCGCTCAACCCCCGCCGGAGAGGGGGGCATTTTCAGAAAAAGCGCAAACCCGGCGGCCAGGGACAAGCAGCAGAAAAGCAGAAGGCCCACGGCCCCCAGGATCATCCTTCTCCGAAACACCTCAAAACCCCGTGAGCCTGCCCAAGACGAGGCCCGCCGAAAAAAGGACTCCGTGAATCACCAGGGTCCGAATGGTGAGTTCCTGTGCGGGAACCATCAGATCGTGGGACAGGTAATGCCGCCAGGCCGTCCTCACCGCTTTGAAGGCCGTTGGCAGAGCGGCGAAACAGAGCATGGTGAGGGAAGTCATGGGCACGGCCCGGATCAACAGCGGCACACAGGCGAAAGCCATGGCCATGATGGCGGCATAAGGGAAACGGCTTCGGGCCGGCCCCAGCTGGACCACCAGGTTTCGCTTTCCCGCATTTCGGTCCGCCTCGTAGTCCGGAAACTGGTTGATCCATATCACTCCTGTAATAAGAAATCCCTGCGGGAGTCCCAGGACAAAATACTCGTGGGACAATGCTCCCGTCAGGACATATCCCGTGCCCAGGGTCACCAGCGGTCCGAAGGCCAGGAAAATCACCACCTCACCCCATCCCCTGGACATGAGTTGCAGGGGACGGGCCGAGTAGGCCCATCCGGCGAAAAATCCCAGGCCGCCCAGCAGCAGCACAAGCGGTCTTCCCATCCAAACCAGCAGGATGCCCGTGGCCAGGCCTACGGCAAAAAAAGCCAGGGCCAGGAAAAGAACCACCTGCTCCTTCAGCGCTCCTTCCTGTATTACGCGACTTCCGCCGCTGAAAGGGGTCACCTTGAGGTTGACCGGATCGCTTCCCCTCGCATCCCAGTAGTCATTGAGAAGGTTGGCCCCCAGGTGCAAGGCCCCCACACCCGCCAGGGCCAGGAGGAAAGAGGGGAGAGAAAAGGCATGTTGCGCAAAGGCGAACGCCCCACCGAGCACCACCGGCACCAGAGAACCTGCCAGGAATGGGGCCCTGAGGGCCCTGATGTAGGGATTCATGGCTAATGCCTCCTCACCTGCGGGCGCGGTGCGTATCGCGGGAACAGCGCTTAGGATGCGCACCCCTCCCGCCTCGAGATGACTTCCCGCCCGGTTTTCCGAGTTTACCCCCGGCACCCCGTGCGGTCAAGGCTCCCCCGGAGCATCATTCAGCCAGGGGGGAGGCAGGCCCCCACCGGCCCAGAGGGCATCGGCCGCAGTCGGCCTTTTTGCGGCAATAGGTCTTTCCCACGCGAACGATCAGGGCGTGAAACTCGTTGAAGAGTCCCGGGTCCGGGGGCAGATGGTCCATGAACAGGGACTGAAGTTCATGGTAGGTGCTCTGCTCTTCTGCCATCTCGTGCCTCGCCAGGATCCTGTGGGTATAGGCGTCCACCACGAAAACAGGGCGGCCCGCCGCGTAGAGCAGGATGCTGTCGGCCGTCTCGGGACCTATACCCTTGACCGACAGCAGACCCTCGCGCAGCGTCTCGGTGTCTTCTTCCAGGAATGCGGAAAGATCAGTGCCGTAACGCTCCACGATGAAGCGAACCAGGTTCTTGAGTCGCCCCGCCTTGATGTTGTAATACCCTGCGGGCCGAATGGCCCCGGCCAATTCCCGCTCGGTCAGCCGATGCAGGGTCTGCAGGGATAGCCAGCGGGCCTTCTTGAGATTCTCCAGGGCCTTTTCCACGTTCTGCCAGTTGGTGTTCTGGGTGAGCACCGCACCAGCCATCATCTCCAGGGGGCTGTCCGCAGGCCACCAGTTGCACGGCCCGAAATGGGCCGACATTCTCTCGAACATCTCCATGAGCCAACGCCCCGTAAGAGTCCCTTTTGACATGAAAACCTTCCTCTCCACGCCCGCCCGGCGAAGGCGCCTTCCCGGCCGGGCTAATGCCTTGACAGGCCAGGAAGGATACCTTAGATTGAGCCACCGTGTCAAACGGCCCGCCCGGGGGGGCGCGCATGCCCCACGGGATGCCCGCTGCGCAGGGGATCTGAAGGATGGCTGCAACCTTGAATCTTGACAAGACCAGAAACATCGGCATCATCGCCCACATCGACGCCGGGAAGACAACCGTCACCGAGCGCATCCTTTATTATACCGGCCGCGTTCACAAGATGGGCGAGGTACACGACGGCGAAGCCACCATGGACTGGATGCAGGAGGAAAAGGAGCGCGGCATCACCATCACCTCGGCCGTGACGTCCTGTCCCTGGAAAGGCCACCGAGTCAACATCATCGACACGCCGGGTCACGTGGATTTCACCATGGAAGTGGAGCGGTCACTCCGAGTACTGGACGGGGCGGTGGGCGTCTTTTGCGCAGTGGGAGGCGTCGAGCCCCAATCCGAGACGGTGTGGCACCAGGCGGACCGCTACCGCGTACCCAAGATGGCTTTCGTGAACAAGCTCGACAGGGTGGGGGCTGATTTTTTTCGGGCCGTTCACATGATGGAGGACCGGCTGGGGGCCGTGCCCCTGGTGCTCCAGCTTCCCTGGGGCGCCGAAGACCGGTTCCGGGGCATCATCGACCTGCTGGAGATGCGGGCAATCGTGTGGGAAGAAGAAACCCTGGGCGCCGAATACGAATACGTCCCCATTCCCCGGGAGATGGCGGAGGAAGCGCAGGAATACCGCGAAAGAATGCTGGAGACCCTGGCGGACAAAAACGACGCCATCATGGAAAAATATCTGGCCGAGGAGGAATTGGACCCCGGTGTGCTCAAGCCCGCCATTCGTCGGGCCACCATCCGGTTGGACCTCGTTCCGGTCTTTTGCGGCTCGGCCCTGCGGAACAAGGGTATCCAGCCGCTGCTGGACGGCATCGTTGATTTCCTTCCATCACCCATGGACATCCCCCCGGTCAAAGGACATCACCCCGCCACGGGCAAGGAAGAAGAGCGCCGGGCCCGGAGCAAGGACCCCCTGGCGGCCCTGGCCTTCAAGGTGGCCATGGACCAGGGGCGCAAGATGACTTACCTGCGCATCTATTCGGGCACCGTCAAGGCCGGAGACACGGTATTCAATGTCGGTAAGGGAACCAAGGAGAAGGTCGCCCGGCTCCTGCGGATGCACTCCAACAAACGGGAACGAATAGACCAGGCGTCGGCCGGTGAAATCGTCGCCGCCATGGGGCTCAAGGCCACCACCACCGGCGACACGCTTTGCACGGAAGAGGCCCCCATCCTGCTGGAACCGATCCGGTTCAATGACCCGGTGATCACCATGGCCGTGGAGCCCAAGCGCGTGCAGGATCAAGACCGTCTCCTGGACTCCCTGGCCAAGCTGTCGGAAGAAGACCCCACCTTCCGTTTCAAGACCGACGAGGAGACCGGACAGATCGTCATTTCAGGCATGGGGGAACTGCACCTGGAGATCATCGTCGGGAGGCTCGAGCGGGAATTCTCCGTGGAAACGAGCCGGGGAAGGCCCCAGGTGGTACACCGCGAAACCATAAGCCTGCCCGTGGAGCACGAGGAGATCTTCCAGCGGGAACTTGGCGGTCAGGAACACTTCGCGGGCGTGCGTGTCGCCCTTTCCCCCCTGGAGCGGGCTGCGGGCAACCGTTTCGTGGATCGATGCGAAAACCCCGATCTCACCGAAGAGTTGCTGGAGGCCATCCGCCAGGGCGTCTCGGAGGCCGCCAATGCCGGCGTCCTCATGGGATATCCGGTGATCGACGTGGAGACGGCATTGCTGGACGTCCGGATCAAGGAAGGCGCCTCGGGAGAAATGGCTTTCCGGGTGGCCGCGGCCATGGCCTTTAAAAACGCCTGCGTAAAGGCCAAACCCCTCCTCCTGGAACCGATCATGGCCACCGAAATCCTTGTGCCGGAGGAATTCACGGGGGAAGTGATCGCCGACCTGAACGCCCGCAAAGGCAAGGTGGAGCAGATCACCAGCAAAGGCCCGGTGCAGGTGGTCAACGCCCGTGTCCCTCTTGCCCGCATGTTCGGGTATTCCACCGCCCTGAGGTCGCTGTCCCAGGGCCGGGGGACCTTCACCATGCATTTCAGCCACTACGATCAGGCATGACCCGCCATCCCCACCTCCGGGGCGCACCGCGGTCGCCCCCGAACCCCCGGGTGCCGATGGGGATTGACGGAGGCCCCGGGAATGTTCTAATACTTATCAGGGGCCCGGCGTAGGGTCACGGCCCCCTGAACTTCTCTGAGGAATTTTTCATGGCGGCACCGCCTCCACAACTGATCGATCCCTTCCAGCGGCGTCTCAACTACCTGCGGATATCCGTCACGGACCGGTGCAACCTGCGATGTACCTACTGCATGCCTCGTTCCGGGGTCCCCAAGCTGGATCACGCCGAGATCCTGCGCTACGAGGAGATCCTGCGTCTCGCCCATATCGGCGTGGGCCTGGGGATCACCAAGATCCGCCTGACCGGCGGCGAACCCCTGGTCCGCAAGGGAATCCTGGAGTTTCTGCCCCGACTCGCGGCGATCCAGGGACTGAGGGACCTATCCCTGACCACCAACGGAATCCTCCTGGGCCAAAACCTGGAAAAAATCCGCGCGGCGGGGATCCGGAGGATCAACGTGAGCCTCGACACCCTGGTGGCGGAAAAGTATGCCCGCATCACGGGCGTGGACGGATTCCATCGCGTCTGGGAGGCCCTGATGGAAGCCCGGGAAACGGGCTTTTCCCCCATCAAGGTGAACGTGGTGGTCATGAAGGGCATAAACAGCGATGAGATTCCCGCATTCGCCGCCCTGTCCCGGAAAGAACCCTTTCACATCCGCTTCATCGAATACATGCCCATGGGCTGCATGGGAATGAATCAGTCCCGTCGATTCGTCCCCACGGAGCGGATCAAGGAACGGTTGAAGGAACTGGGCCCACTTATCCCCGTACCACGGGGACCCGATGACGGCCCGTCCGAGCGCTTCAGGTTCCCCGGGGCCCGGGGGGAGGTGGGATTCATCAGTCCCGTGAGCCACCATTTCTGCCGCTCATGCAACCGGCTTCGGCTCACGGCCAGCGGACATCTCCGCCCCTGCTTGCTCTCGGACCGCCAGTTGGATCTCAAGGGTCCGTTGCGCAGAGGCGCCACGGACCGGGAACTGGCCGAAATCTTCAAGAAGGCGGCCCTCAAAAAACCCTTCGAGCACACCCTGAGAACCCACCCCGGACAAGGACCCCGGGCCCTGATGTCCTCCATCGGGGGCTGAACAGTCCG
>JAFDIS010000009.1 GCA_019307945.1 Deltaproteobacteria bacterium
GAACAGCGACATAAGCAGAGGCAGAAGGCTATCGAGTCTCATGCTCGCTGCCAAGAAAAGAATGTCGCCAAAAAAACTCGCGGCAATCGCCGCAAATAAAATTACGAAGTCAAGTTATAGTGGTCGAATTTAGTTCATGGGATCCTAATATCAGAGATGTCTTCGAGGAACGTTTCGGCGCTATCGTTGTTGACGATAGACTGGATCGGACTGATGAGCATGAGAAGGCTCGCATTATTGTCCAATTTCCTACTAGGGATACCCTTGAGCTATTCAAGCACGAGTTAAGACATTACCAGAGGGACGATACTGTTAGAGACGCTCTGCCGGTTGGTTTACGACGAAAATTCTTTGATGCCATAGAAACAGTTCGCGGTCTTGAGCCTGAAGAGAGAAAAGGAAATCGCCTTCGTGCCGAAGGATGGCCACAGCAAGAACAATTCTACGTTGATGTAGATCTTTGGCATCCAGGAACAGCCGATGGAGCTCGCGAGATTCTCGAAAAGCTCCGCAGTGTATGCCGCCAATACGGCGGACAAGTGACTGATGACACACGAACTACCACATTACTTCTCGCAAGGGTTTCCGCTAATCGATCTCTATGTGAAGTGTTGTTACAATTGGATTTTGTCGCGAGGGTTGATTTGCCACCTAAGCTTCCGGCGGCATATACAAGTCTTTTCGAGCCAATTGAACCGCTCCCGGTGCCTCACGAGCCTAGAGAGGATGATCCAATAGTTGCTGTAATTGATAGTGGTGTACTACCGGGACATCCATTGCTTCAAGGTTGGGTAGTCGATGAACGGGATTTTAACACAGGAGAAGGCACACCAGTTGATCAGCATGGTCACGGAACCCAAGTCGCTGGACTTGTTGTTTATGGTGACGTAGCGAGTTGCCTACAAGAGAGGCGGTGGCATCCAAAGGTACGCATATGCAGCGGGAAGGTTCTCCGTCGCGATCCTAATTCTCCCAATCCTAATTTGGATCCTCCTGTGTTTCCTGAGGATCGACGTCCAGAGGCAGTCGTCGAAGAAGCTATCAGGTACTTTCACGATGAATGGGGATGCCGGATATTCAATCTGTCACTTGGTAACGCTTTTGATGTGTATCGTGGCGGTCGTCAATTTCCATGGGCTGAGAAACTGGATCAACTTGCTAAAGAGCTCGATATCGTCATTGTGATTGCAGCAGGGAATCGTGGAGAGCCACCGATTCCAAATGTTGGCTATACGCGAGACGCATTTCAAGAGGCTGTTCGGGAACAGATGCTGGATGACACAGAGCAGAGAATTTGTAACCCCGCTACTGCTGCAATCGGTGTCACTGTTGGAGCTATTGCACGTTCCGCTAGTCCTCGCACACGAGATGCATTCGCAGCGGTCCCAGAGAAATCGCCGGCTCCCTTTAGCAGAGTGGGGCCTGGATATCAAATCAAAGATACTCAACGCGCCGTGAAACCTGAATTTGTATCTTACGGTGGAAACTACGCTGTTCAAACGTTAGCGAGAGGCCAACCGAGATGGGTGCGTAATGATTTACATCTTGGAGAACCGATTCTTCGCTTGCCCACAGACGATGGTCGCGTTGTTGGAGTTGCTACAGGTACTTCTTTTTCATGCCCTCACATTTCTCATTCCGCTGCTATAGCAGAGCGCACGCTTCGCGACGATGTGTTCGGTGTAGATCCATCCGCTAATGCTATACGCGCCCTCCTTGGAGCTTGCGCTGAAATTCCTGATTCTATGGCGGAGTGGTTACAAGATCCACAGAATAGGGAACCGTGGGAAAAACTGTGGCTAGTAGGTTACGGAATTTGTTTAGAACACCGTATTGGTTTTTCGACAGACAATGACACTTGCCTAATCGCCGAGGATGAAGTGGCAGAAGATCGTTGGCATGTCTATGCACTGCCAGTGCCTCACTCCTTTCTCAGTAGCCGAGGTAAACGTGGTATTACAGTGGCACTGGCATACGATCCTCCGGTGCGGGCAAGTCGCCGCGAATACCTCTCTCGCACAATGTGGGTTGAGGTGCTTAAAGGAATGACCATTGAAGAGATAGAGGAGTGCCGAGGGCGTCATGTTGGGGAGGGAGATGCCCCAAAACTTCCGCAAAGAGCTGTTCTTGATTTGCGCCCAACGAAAGAACCGCTCCAGTGGTCAACACTGCAGGTACGAAGGCGAATTTGGAGTCGCTCTCCCAGACTACCCATAATTGGAGAACAAGACGCTCCTGTTCTACACGTAGTAGTGGGGTGCCAGCGACGATTTAGTACGGGCGAAGATTCGCGGCAACGTTATGCGCTTGCAATTCGTTTCTGGCACGAGAGTGAACGTGTTCGTATTTACCAAGAACTCCGCGAGCGTGTGAGAACGCGAGCGATTGCAAGGGTGCGAATCCACGAAAGCACATAATGGGAAACTAAAACATGGCCTTCCGCTTTTGGAGGCGAATCAGGATCGCACCGGGCGTGACCCTGAACCTGAGTAAGTCGGGCGGGTCTCTCTCGTTCGGGCCACGCGGGGCGAAATTCACCATCGGTCCGACCTGCCTGCCGCGCTGGGCACGGCGCAGGCAGGGAGGCAAACGGGGCACGGTGGGCATTGATGCTCGCCATCCTTGGCTCGCACCCTTTGGGCGCACCTGTCGGCGCGTCCAGTTCTCTTAGTTCTCTTGTTCTAAAGAACTACGAAAAGGTCTTCGTTTCAATTGACGGTGGAGATATGGTTGGGAAGAGGGTTGCAAGTGAAACCGCGAGAACTGGATTGAGCACCATGTCGACCCGTAACCGGTAGAACCGATGGTAAAGCGTACTCCCTCCCCCCTGATTTCCCGGCCAAGGCTGCTCCAGGGCACGCTCCTTGAGCGCTACAAGCGATTCATGGCTGATGTGAAACTCCGCAACGGGCACGTGGTCACTGCCCACTGTCCCAACTCGGGCAGCATGAAGGCATGCTCGGAGCCCGGCAGGACCGTATACCTTTCCAGGCACGACAACCCCCGAAGGCGACTCAAATACACCTGGGAAATGATCCGGATGCCCACCTCCCTCGTGGGGATCAATACCCTGTTGCCCAATCGGCTGATCCGCAAGGCTGTGGAATCGGACAGAATTCCGGGTCTCGAGGGATATGAAAGCCTGAAGACCGAGGTCCCTTACGGGAACCGTTCCCGGGTGGACCTCCTCCTGGAAGGCGACAGGGGCAAGTGCTTCGTGGAGATCAAGAACTGCACTCTCGTGGAGGATGGAACCGCCCTTTTTCCCGACGCCGTAACTTCCAGGGGCCTCAAACACCTGGTGGAACTCCGGGAACAGATCCGACGCGGCCACCGCGCGGTGATGTTCTACCTGGTCCAGCGCATGGACGCGGACCGTTTCAGTCCGGCGGACCGGATCGATCCCGCCTACGGCAAGGAGCTGCGGGAGGCGGTGCGGCGAGGGGTGGAGATCTTTTGCTACGACGTCCGGCTCGACCTCGAGGGGATCGACATGGGACGTGCCCTGCCCTGCGTGTTGTAAGAGGTCCTTGTCAAGCAACGGCGGTTGACATCGCGTCCGCGATGGTGTTTTCTACGCCTCATGAAGTTTGTCGCAGACCTTCACATCCACTCCCGCTTCTCCAGGGCCACGGCCCGAAACCTGGACCCCGAGCACCTGGCCCTCTGGGCCGCCCGAAAGGGTATCCGGGTGGTGGGTACGGGCGATTTCACCCACCCCGCCTGGACCGCCGAACTCCGTGAAAAGCTGGTTGAGGCCGAACCCGGGCTTTTTGCCCTTCGGCCCGACCTGCAACGGGCCGTGGACCAGGAGTTGCCAGAGTCCTGCCGCGCTCCGGTGAGATTCCTACTTTCCGGCGAAATCAGTTGCATCTACAAAAGGGACGGAAAGACGCGCAAAGTCCACCACCTGATCCTCCTGCCGGACATGGAGGCAGTGGAAAGGCTCCAGGAGCGGCTGGGCCGCATCGGGAACATCACCTCGGACGGGAGGCCCATCATGGGCCTCGATTCCCGGGATCTCCTGGAGACCACCCTGGAAGTCTCGGAACGCGCCTTCTTCATCCCGGCTCACGTGTGGACCCCCTGGTTTTCCCTGTTCGGCTCCAAGTCGGGATTCGATTGTATAGAGGAGTGCTTCGGGGATCTCACTCCCCATATCCACGCCCTGGAAACCGGGCTCTCTTCTGATCCTCCCATGAACCGCATGCTCTCGAACCTGGACCGCTACATCCTGGTGTCCAATTCGGACGCCCATTCCCCCGCCAAGCTGGGCCGGGAGGCCAATCTCTTCGACACTCCGACGGCCTATGAGCCCATGATCCAGGCCATGTCAGGCGGGCCCGGTTTCCTGGGAACCATCGAGTTCTTCCCCGAGGAGGGGAAGTACCACCTGGACGGCCACCGCAAGTGCGGTGTGAGGCTCGAACCGGCGGAAACCAGGGCCCACGACGGGGCCTGCCCGGTCTGCGGCCGCGCCCTCACCGTGGGGGTCCTGCACCGGGTGGAGGAACTGGCCGATCGCACGACCCCCCGGCTCTCCAGGGAATTTTTCAGCCTCATCCCTCTCACGGAAATCCTGGCGGAACTCCTCGAGTGCGGACCCGGCACGAAAAAGGTCCGGGGGCTTTATGAAGAACTGCTCCGGGAACTGGGGCCTGAACTGGGTATTCTCATGGAGACCCCCCTGGAGGACGTACAAAGGGCAGGGGGAAGTCTTTTGGCCGAAGCCCTTTCCCGCATGCGGCGGGACCGGGTGATCCGGGAAGGGGGATATGACGGGGAGTACGGCACGATCCGTCTCTTCGAGGAGACGGAAAAAGCGACACTGCTGGGCCAACTGGGGCTCTTCGGCGACAAGCCACCCAGCAGGACGTCCAAGCGATCCCCCTCGAGGGCGAGACACAAGGGAAGCCTGAAGGGCGCAGCTCCGAAAGAGCCTTCCCCGGGGGCGGAGGCGGAGGATCACTTCGACCCCATTCTGGATCCCCTGAACCCGGAGCAGAGAGAAGCCGTTGTGAGCTCCCGGGGGCATTTGCTCATAGTGGCGGGACCGGGCACCGGCAAAACGCTCACCCTCACTCACCGCGTGGCATGGCTCATCCGCGAGGGACGGGCCCAGGCCCGACAGGTCCTGGCCGTGACCTTCACCAGGAAGGCCTCGCGGGAGATGGAAGAGCGCATGCAAAGCCTGTTGCCGCGTCGAGACGCTCGCCAGGTGCTTGTGGCGACCTTTCACCGTTTCTGCCTGGATGTGCTCAAGGAAAGCGCCGGGCTCACTGGACTTCCGGACCCCTTGACTCTCTGCTCCGAGGTCGACAGGAGACATCTCGCCCGTGAGGCATGGGAGGAAAGCGGAGGTTCGGCCAGGGCCCTGGGCCGGTTCCTGGACCGCCTGGACCACCTCAAGGCCTCGAACCTCTCAGGGTCACGCCCCGGACCGGCCGAAGAGGACTTCCTTTCGGCTTTCGAGGCCTATCAGGAACGCCTGAAGACCCTGGGGATGGTGGATCTTTCGGATCTCGAGGTCGAAACCCTGAGGCTCTTTCAGGAACACCCTGAGGTGGCCGCGGCCCGGGCCCAACGGCATCCATGGGTCTTCGTGGACGAATACCAGGACACGAACCGGATCCAGGCCGATATACTGAAGGAGATGGCGCGGGGCGGGGAGGTGAGTATCTGCGCCATCGGCGATCCGGACCAGGCCATCTACGGGTTCCGGGGGGCGCAGGTGGAAAACTTCCACCGCTTTTCAGAGGATTTTGAGGGCGCCCGCCGCGTGGTGCTCACACGTAATTATCGCTCCACCCAGACCATCTGCGATGCGGCCGCCGCCGTGATGTGCTCCCCGAGACCCCTCGACGCCCAGAGTCACATATCCGCTCCGCTCCTATTTTCGGCCTGCCGGACCGAGGCCGAGGAAGCCGAGATGATCGTGGAGCAGGTGGAAAAAAGGATCGGCGGCACCACCTACTTCTCCCTGGACAGCGGAAGGGTCGAATCCCACGAGGGGGACCGGGACCTGGGCTTCGGGGACCTGGCGGTGCTGTTCCGATTGAACGCCATGGGAGACGCCCTTGAGGAGGCCTTTCATCGGGCGGGCATCCCCGTGGCCAGATCCGGGGAAAAACCCCTCATACACCGGTTTCCCGCAGACATCCTGTGGCGGTTCTTCCAGGTGCTCCAATCCCCTGAAAACTCATATTACCGGGAACGGTATCGCGCCGTGGCCGCCGCCCGAGGGATACGGGAAGTCACGGATTTCGGGGCCTTTCAGATGACACTCTCCCCGCACGAGGCCCTTGAAACGGCCCTCGAACACCACCGAATCTCACCGGAGACGGAGGAGGCACGGCGCGTCCTGGACCGGCTCCGGGAACTTACCGCCGGCGCAGGACCGGATCTCGGGGCCTTCCTGGAGAGCCTGTGCCTGGACCGGGGAATCGACCACACCGCCCTGCCGGGCGACCGTGTGGCCCTCATGTCCCTTCACGCGGCCAAGGGTCTTGAGTGGCCCGTGGTGTTCATCGTGGGTTGCGAGGAAGGGCTCATGCCCCTGACCCTTTACGGTGAGGCCATGGAAGCCGAGGAACGACGGCTCTTCTACGTGGGAATCACCCGGGCGCGCCACACGGTGGTCTTTTCCCACGCCGCACGAAGGGCCTTGAACGGCAGGGTCCTGCGGGCCGACCCCTCTCCCTACCTGTCCCACATCCCGCAGACCCTCATGGAGCCCCTTGGACGGTCGGGGCCCAGGCACGCGGGCAGGGCCCACAAGCAACTCACACTCTTTTGACCCCTGGAAATCCCCGGGGCCACCCACTGGGTGGTACAGGAACGCCCCGAAGAGGTCAACGCCGCCATCCGCGCTTTCTTGGAGGAGACACGCCAGGCATGAGGACGCCCTCCCCGCGAGACCGTTTTCAGGCTAGTGTTTGAAGGCCCGCTGCCCCGTAAAGACCATGGTCACCTGGGGTTGAGCCTCGTTGCAGGCCTCTATGGCCTCGTAGTCTCTCAGAGACCCCCCGGGGTGAACCACGGCCCGGATGCCTTCCTTGATGGCCACGTCCACGCCGTCGCGGAAAGGGAAAAAGGCGTCGGAAACCATGGTTGCGCCCATGAGACCTCCCTTTGCGCTGCGGGTCTTCGCGTCGATCTCTTTCAGAAGTCCCTCGTCCTTCCGGCCCTTGGCCACTTCCAGCTCCAGCTCTTTGTATGAAAGGCCGTGCTCCCGAAAGCAAAGGGCGTCTGCGTACTTGGTGTAGGCCTTGAAGATGGCGATCTCGGCCACCCCCACCCGGTCTTGCTCTCCCGTTCCGATCCCCACCGTGACCCCGTCCTTGACGTAGATCACGGAGTTTGAGGTGATCCCCTGCTCCACCTGCCAGCCGAAGAGCATGTCCGAGTATTCCTCGGGCGTTGGTTTACGGGCGATCTCGTAGAGCTTACCCTGGTATTCGCACCGGGCAAGCGTGAAATCGGCTGCGGTGCGGATCCGGTTGAGGGGGGACTGCTGAACGATGAGACCTCCGTCCATGAGACTCTTGAAGTCCACGAAGCGCAGGCCGGCATATTCCGAGAGCCTATCGATCCCGCTGATTCGTACGATGCGCAGATTGGCCCTGCGGGCCAGGATGGGGATGGTTCCCTCTTCAAAATCAGGAGATCCCACCACTTCCAGGTAGTTCCGGGATATTAACTCGGCCGTTTCCTTGTCCACAGGGCGGTTGAACACCGCGCACCCCCCGAAGGCCGCTATACGGTCCGCCATGTTGGCCCGGTCATAGGCCTCGGAGATCGTCTCGGCGCAGGCTACACCACAGGGGTTGTTGTGCTTGACGATCACAGCGGCTGGTTTTTCCGTGAGATACCGCAACACGTTCAGGGAATTGTCGAGGTCCGTCAGGTTCGTTTTCCCCGGGTGCTTTCCACTCTGAATCATGTCCTCTTCGGTGACGGCTGACACCAGGCCCCGGCCCGGCTCGATGAAACGACACTCTCCCAGGACCAAATTTCCGTTCACCAGTTCATAAAGGGCCGCCTCCTGCCCGGGATTTTCCCCGTAGCGCAGTCCCTTCTCAATGAGTTCCCCCGTCTTTTCGTCCCGGATCTTCCAGGACCGCTTGCGATAAACGAGCCTCTGATCCCCGAATGTGATGGTAATTTCCCGAGGAAAATGGTCGTCCATCACGGTCCGGTACATCTTTTTGAGATCGTCGCTCATGTCCGCCTCCGTTCCTCTGAGATAGTTTGAGGGGTCCTGGTTCCGCGCGCCGGCAAGCATTCGCCGCCCCTCATGCCCCCTCTCGCTTGTCCTTTTCTATGTAAGCGTATGCGTTGTGGTT
Organism: Deltaproteobacteria bacterium; assembly: GCA_019307945.1. Classification (GTDB taxonomy): domain Bacteria; phylum Desulfobacterota; class DSM-4660; order Desulfatiglandales; family Desulfatiglandaceae; genus B17-G16. The sequence goes on from JAFDIS010000009.1 coordinate 8,346, forward strand.
GTGAATGGACTCGAAGTTTTCCGCTTCCACCGTGAACCAGGTGATATTCGGATCCTGGTTGAGCTTCAGGGCCACCTCCCGGACCATGTCTTCCACAAAGCGGGGATTCTGGTAGGCGCGCTCGGTGACGTATTTTTCATCTTCCCGCTTGAGGACCGAGTACACGTCGCTCGAAGCGGACTCTTCCACCAGCCGGATCAGGTCCTCGATCCACACGAATCGCTTGAAGCGCACCTGGAGCCGGACCTCGCCCCGCTGGTTGTGCGCGCCGAAGGAGGAGATCTCCTTGGAGCAGGGGCAGAGCGTGGAGATGGGCACGTGAATCATCACCACGAGGTCGCTTCCCCTGTTCAGGGACCCCTTGAAGGTGCACTTGTACTCCATAAGCCCCTCGGCGCCCGTCACGGGGGCGTGCTTGTTGATGAAGTAGGGGAAAGTGATCTCCATGTGGGCGCTTTCGGCCTTGAGACGCGTTTTCATCTCCTCGAGGATCTCCGAGAAGTTCTGCAAAGAAATCCTTCGGCTGTGCTCGTTGAGGATCTCCACGAACCGGCTCATGTGGGTGCCCTTGTAGTAGCGGGGCAGGTTCACGTACATGTTGATCTTGGCCACGGTCTGCTGTTCGCCCATGTCCTTGTCCAGCACCGTGATGGGGTAACGGATATCCTTGACCCCCACCTGGTCGATGTCGATGTTGCGGTCGTCCTTGTGGTTCTGAATGTCTTTCATGAATCACTGGAATACGGATCCGGGGGGGGTGCCCCGCGCCCCCGGCCCCGTACTGCTCCCTTCCCCGGGCGGGATCCGAAGTAGCTTCGAACGCCCCTTTGGGAGGGGACTGGACGAATCGGAGGAGGACCCCGCTTGCACACCCTTCGGACGCCCGGAACTGGCACAACAAATTTGATCCTCAACTAGCCCATCTCATGGGGAAAGTCAATGCCAACCTGGTGGATTAAGAGCCCCCCACACCGCGCCGGGGATTTTCACCGGCCGGGCCCCAGCCCCAGGGGCGTCCCCACTTCAAAGCCCTTGATTTTTGCCCTTTCCCGGAGTACCTTTCAGGGGTCTTACGTGGCCTACGGGGCGTGGCGCAGTCTGGTAGCGCACCTGCTTTGGGAGCAGGGTGTCGGAGGTTCAAATCCTCTCGCCCCGACCAGCCCTAGGTAGGGAGTGTGAGGGGTGCCAGGGCTCTAAATTCGGCACTTCCGTCAAATGTTGAGCCCTGACACCCTGTCCCACTCTGTCTCACTATCTTCCTTTTCTAGGAAATCACCCGATGAATCCGGGGTGGGGGCAAGAACCCACCCTGGGAACCGAACGGCAATGTATAGGATGCCGGGAATTGGAATCGGGCCTTTTCTTCGGTCCAACATCCGGGGCTAGCCTATTGGGTCCCTCGGCGCTTTGATGAGATCCAGAGGTCACCCGGATGGATACGGATAGAGAGGCGGATCCAAGACCGTCATCAAGTACATGAAGGGGAAAAGATATGACAAAGAAGAAAAAGGGCCGAGGGCCTTCACTCCTGTTCGAAAGGCAGGACGCTGTGGTTATCGTCAGCATCAACGATCCCCCATGGAACCCCATGAGCCTTGCCTTCATGGACGCGCTGGAGGATCTCGTGCCCAAAATTGCCGAGGACCGCGCCATCCGGGCCGTGGTCCTGGAGGGGGCGGGCGAGGAGCACTTCTCCGTGGGGATGAACCTCAAGGAACTGGCGGGCGCAGCCCGCTCCCAGCGGGAACTGGAGGCTGTCCTGGACCAGCGGCTTCGTGTCCTTTCAGCTATCGAAAACATGGAAAAGCCCTGGATCGCCGTGCTCTACGGCTATTGCCTGGGAGGGGGCCTGGAACTGCCCCTGGCCTGCCATTTTCGCCTGGCAGCCCAGGAAGGCGCCAAGATCGGTCTTCCGGAACTGGACATCGGCACCGTTCCCGCCTGGGGTGGCACGGCGAGGCTCACCCGCTGCGTGGGCAGGATGCACGCCCTGGACATGATCCTGCGTGCCAAGAAGATCTCGGGGCCCGAGGCCCACAGGATCGGGCTGGTGAACGAAGTCTGGCCCAACACCGAACTCAAGGCCAGAGCCCGGGAACTTGCCCGGGAACTCGCAGAGGCCCCTGCCGCTTCCGTTGCCGGTGTGCTCCGCTGCGTGGTGGGCGCAGGGGAGAGATCACTCCAGGAGGCCCTTTACGAGGAGCGCCGCGCCGTGCTCCGATCGTCCAAGAGCAAGGACCGCATCGAAGGGATCACAGCCTTCCTGGAGAAACGAAAGCCTCGCTTCAACGTGGAATGATGAGACGCCCGCCCCAGGGTCCGGCCTTGAAAGGGACGGGCGTCTGAATCGCATCGGTTCCTAATCCCGGGTAAAGCCGGAGATTTCTACAACCGTCTTTGATGCTGCTCCCTTGGGCCAACCCCAGGCAAGATTCGCCGTGTAAAGCTTTCCGTTTCTGAGGACCAGGCTTGTGGGCCCTTCCAGAGGCGCACCACGGGCAATGACCTTTCTGGGCGTCAGCCCGGCGAAACCAACTTTAGGTGAAACCACGATGATTTGATTCACACCCGGTTCAGATGCGTAAATATATCCGTCATCGTCAATTTCGATTCCATCGAAATAGGTGTGTCCCCGCGAATGAATCACCGGTTTTGCGGCGGATCCGTCCGGTTTGATTGCGATGCGCAGGATAAGGCCTTCGACGGTGGTCGTGGCCGCATAGATATTTTTTTGCGCCTTGTCCAAAACGCAGACATTCACGCCCAACGGCAACACGGGGTCGGTCCAGTTAAGCAGGGGATCGTCACACCACATTTCGTATTTGCCGTTCGGCTTGATTTTCCAAATGCCGCTATAGGTCAGATCCGTCACATAGATATTACCGGCGTGATCAATGTCAATGTCATCCGGGAAACAGACCGGCCAACCGTCTGCTCTGGTAATCACCGGCGTGACTCTTCCCGTGGCCGGATCGATTTTGTAAACGCCGCTTTTCTTTATTGTAACGAGATTGCAGTCCGGATGACGGGGGTTCATGAGATTTTCACCGTGGGCGTGTTGCTTGTAGGCCGCATAGATCATGCCCTGATCGTCTGCTTCAATGCCAATTAACATCCCCTTGCCGGTCTCCTCCTTGGACGGAATCCAGGCCACATGTTCATAGGTCCCGTCATCCTTGAGTCTCACCAGTTCATTCGTATAGGCAACGCCCGCGTACAAATTGTTGTTCCGGTCAACACAAATACCTTCCGGCACACCCGGGAGCTTGGTGTAGACCTTCATCGTCTCCTGGGCCGAGGGCGCCCCCGCGAAAAGACCCAAGAAAAGGATTGACCCCATTGCCAACAGCAAGCATTTCCTCACTGGACACGCCTTCATCGCTTTCTCCTCCTTTTTGGGTGATATGGTTGTTGGTTTTCAAAAATGGGGACCGTAGCTCTTTTTGGGACTTGCGTCCATTCGACCCCCTTACCTCTCGTGCAGGGCCGAAACCAGGATGCCGCCGGGCTTTGCCAAGCTCTCCATCCTGGCTGCCAGGTTCATCGTGTCCCCCACGGCGGTGTAGTCCACACGAAGGTCGTCGCCGATGGCCCCTACGATGACAAGACCTGAGTTGAGCTCCATGCGCATCTTGAACTCCAGCCCTGCTTTTTCCGCAATTGTACGCCCGTAGTCTGCCAGGGCGTTCTGGACGGCGAGGGCTGCATGGCAGGCCCTCTGCGCATGGTCCTCATGGGCCACCGGGGCACCGAAAAGCGCCATGACCCCATCGCCGGTGAACTGGTTGATGGTGCCCTCATATTTGTGGATCTCGTCCATTAGGATCTTGAAGCGACCGTCCATGATCTGATGGACTTCCTCGGGTTCCTGCTTCTCGGAGAGCGCGGTGTAGTTGGCCAGATCTGCGAAGAGGACCGTAACGAGTTTGCGTTCCCCTTCCAGGGAACTGCACGTGGTCAGGATTCTTTCCGCCAGGTGCTTCGGGCACTTCATCTTTGCTGCCCTCCATGTAAAATGGGGTGGAAGGAAGATGGGAAGGGACAAGCACTCCAGGCTTTGCTGAATTGATCCCTTTTATCTCTTGTGGGTCCTCCTTTCAAATCGCTGGAGCCAGTGCGATCAAGGTTTTTCGGTCCAACGGGGCCCCCATGTATTCACGCTGCTCTGCACCGATGGGGCGATGGAGTGGCGAGCCCGAGGGCTCTCAGGCCCAACGAGGCCAGGCCCTCTTCATAGAAGACTTCGGGACGTCCACGATGTGCCAGGCTTCCTTGGTCTTGCGCCCAAATGATTCCCGGCAGCGTGCAGGCGGAGAAAGGTATGAAATTATGGATGTCCCATTTTTTGCTGGATGACGTAATATGTTAAAATGGGCCAATACGGCAAGTCAAGTAATATCGGAGATAGAATTTTATATTTTTGATTGGTTAAGACAGACATAACCCACTGTATCGCTGGGAAAATCTACCCACGAGTGCTTGGCTGAAGACATGTCACTGCGGGAAGACAAGAAAAACACCTTGCTTTCCTACCACACATCGCCTGTATTGTATTACACATCAAGACGTTGGAGGACAGAGATGGCAAGGCAATTTCTGTTAGAATTCCAGATGAATTGGCCTTGAGATTAGCCGAAGTTGCAGAAGAGACAGAGAGACCGAAATCTTTTCACATACAGAAAGCACTGGAAGCCTACCTGGCAGACCTCGCAGATCTGCAGATCGCAATGGACCGACTGCACGACACAACGGACCCCGCTATCGATCTGGACGAAATGAGGAAAGAGATTGGCCTTTAGGATCGCTTTCAAGAAGTCGGTCTCCCGAGATCTCAAAAAAATCGACGAGGCCCAGGCGGGAAGGATTCTGAAAAAGATCAAAAGCGATCTTCCCGAAAAGGCCCAGGACCTGCCGGGACTCACTGGAAAGTTCTCTGGACTTAGAAAATTTGGCGTCGGAGACTATCGGGTCATCTTCACGATCATCGAGGACACGGTCCTAATCTTGAGGATCAGCCATCGACAAGGCATCTATCGATAGCGAAACGAAAAGCCACCCTCCCTCCCGGTGATCACCATGAACCGGAAAATTGCCACGCTCATCCCCCTGTGCCTTTTGGCTCTGGTTTGCCTCGCCGCCTTTTTCGGTGCCCGGCATGTGCTACAACTTCTCTTCCGCCCCACCAATGACGCCCAGCATCAGCGGGGCGCATCTTTCAACCTCGACTTCCTGATCCCCGGCGGCGTTTACGTGGATGAGAAAATCACCATCGACGAGGTGCTGAAGATCCGCCTGAAGCGGGAACAGGCCTTCTACGAAAAGTGGATCCAGGCCCTTTTCCGGGAAATCCCGGTGCGCTACCGGTACTATGCCAATGTGTTCCTTTTCTTTTTCTGGAGTTTCCTGTTCATGACCTTTTTCAGGGTGTTCACCTTCCTGGGCTACGGCAGGGCCCTGAGGGCGAGTCTCTTGCTGGGCGGGGTCACCTATTTCTTCATGCCCGACCTTTCCGTGGGATCTGTGGACGACGCCCTCCTCCTGGGGATCCCTGTTCTGCTCATCCTTTTGCGATTAGTATTCGTCCGGAGGAGGAGGAAAAGAGAGGCAAGACTTCGTTAGGGGGCCCGGGGTTGATTTTTGCTTCCCCGGGGGTTACCCTCGGAGCGCTGATGCGTCCGGGAAGAATGAGCCCTGTGCAAGGCGCCCAGGGGGTATTCTAGGTGAAGCCCTTTGTCCCGCCCGGCCCCGCCCCACCTCTGTGATTGCGCGCTGTGAGGAACGGCACCATGCTTCAAACAAGCCTGAAAACCGCAAACGCACGTCACGGCCGAGGATCCCGCAAGAGACATCTTGGAGCCCAGGCTCTTTGGTGCACCGCCCTCCTGCTCATCCTTTCCCTTGCGGCCTCCCCTTCCTTGCCGTTCTTGGCGCACGCAGGGGAGCCCCCATCGGGCCGCACCCTCCTGGTGTGGGGGGACCAAAACTACCCGCCTTATGAATTCCTGGATGGAGAAGGGCGTCCCGCAGGGTACGACGTGGACATCTTTCGCGCCGTGGCCAAGGCCATGCGGCTCAACGCCGAGATCCGCCTGGGCCCCTGGGACCAAGTGCGAAAGGAACTGGAGCAGGGCAAGATCGACGTAGTGATCGGCATGTTGTACTCGGCTGAAAGGGACCGACTCGTCGATTTTTCTCAGCCTCACCTGATGATCAGTCACGCCATCTTCACGCGAAAGGACTCTCTCATCCGCTCCGAGGCGGACCTTCGGGGCAAGGAAATCATTGTCCAGCGTGGCGACATCATGCACGACTACGTTCGCGAGAAAAATCTCACCTCAAGGCTCGTACTGGTGGACTCCCAGCCCGAAGGCCTCAGGCTCCTGGCCTCCGGCAAACACGACTGCTTTCTGGGTGCCAAGCAGCAAGGCCTGTACGTGGTGAGAAAATCTCACATGGAAAACGTCGTCACGGTGGGAGGGCCTTTCCTGGCAAAAAAATTTGGGTTCGCGGTGCCGGAGGGCCGCACCCTGCTCGTGGGCCTCCTCAACCAGGGCCTGGAACGGATCAGGAAATCGGGTGAATATCAGGCTATCTATGACAAGTGGTTCGGCGCCCTAAAGCCCCCGGGACTTCCCTACAAGAAGATCCTCCGGTACGGCCTGATGATCCTGGTGCCTCTTGTTTTTGTCCTTTCGGTTGTGCTGCTGTGGACGTGGTCTCTCAGGAGGCGTGTCCAGGCCAGGACCAGGGAGCTCAGGGAGAGCGAGGAAAAATACCGCCTCCTTGTGGAGCATGCGGGCGAGGCCGTGGTGGTGGCCCAGGAAGGCGTTTTCAGGTTTGCCAACCGAAAGGCTGAGGAATTACTGGGCTATACCACAGACGAACTCGCCTCGAAGCTGCTGGAGGAGACGATCCACCCGGACGACCGAGCCATGGTGTTGGAACGCCACCGCAGGCGAACCGCGGGGGAGGAAATGCCACGCCGTTACAGCTTCAGAATCCTGCGCCCAGAAGGGGATATGCGATGGGTGGAGCTCCACGCCGCAAGTATACAGTGGGAGGGAAAACCCGCCACTCTCAATTTCCTGCATGACGTCACGGAAAGAAGACATGCCGAGGAGGCCCTGAGAGAAAGCGAATCCAAGTTCCGCACGCTCTTCGAACTTTCTCCCCAGCCCATCGCACTGGTGGAGTGGCATTCAGGGAAAATAGTGGATTTCAACGAAAAACTCTGCGACCTGGCACAATATGCGGCAGAGGAAATCATCGGCCGGACCCCCACGGAACTGGGGGTCTATTCTGAGGAGGACGCGGTCAGGTTTGCCGGCCTTTTGAAGGCATCCGGAAGGCTCAACGGCCTGGAGATGGAAATGAAGGCGCGGGACGGCTCTTTGATCTCCACCCTGATGTTTGCAAGGCGGCTCCGAATCGGCGGGGAATCGATGGTTCTCCTCGTCCTGCTGGACGTCACTGAACGAAACCGTCTCGAGGAGGAGCTGCGACAGGCCCAAAAAATGGAATCCGTGGGCCGCCTGGCAGGCGGAGTGGCCCACGATCTCAACAACACACTCACCGCCATCCTGGGATACACGGAACTGGCCCTGGACGAGGTCGACCCCAATCAACCCCTTCATGCGGAGCTTTCGGAAATCCGCAAGGCCGCAAGGCGTTCAGCCGAATTTACCGCCCAACTCCTCGCCTTCGCACGGAGGCAGACCATCGCCCCCAGAATCCTGGACCTCAATGAAGCCGTGGAGAGCATACTCGAGATGCTGCGCCGCCTCATCGGGGAAAACATCCACCTGACCTGGAGCCCGGGGACGAATCTGTGGCCCGTGAAGATGGACCCCGCCCAGATCGACCAGATCCTGGCAAACCTCTGCGTCAACGCAAAAGACGCCATCGCCGACGTGGGTCGAATCACCATCGAGACCCGTAATGTCACCCTGGACGATGCCCTCGCCAGGAGTCTCCCCGGCTCCGTACCCGGAGATTACGGTATGCTGGCGGTGGGCGACGACGGGTGCGGCATGGAAAAATCGGTCCTGGACCAGATTTTCGAGCCCTTTTTCACCACCAAGGAGCAGGGGAAAGGCACTGGGTTGGGGCTGGCCACCGTGTACGGTATCGTGAAGCAAAACAACGGATTTATTTACGCCGAAAGCGAGCCCAACAAGGGCACCAGGTTCATGATCTATCTTCCCCGGCATGAGGGCCAGGCCTCCTGGGCACGTCCCGAACAGGGGGCCGGATCCCGCAGAGGCGGTGAAGAAACGGTGCTGGTGGTGGAGGACGAAGCTGCGATTCTCAAAATGGTTCGTTCCATTCTCGAACGCCTGGGCTACCGTGTGATCACTTCCGGAACCCCCCGGGAGGCCATAGAGAAGGCGGAGCAGACCAAAGAGCCGATCCATCTCCTGATCACCGATGTGATCATGCCCGAGATGAACGGCAGGGACCTGGCCCAACGCATCCGGGGCATCAAGCCCGGCATCCGGTGCCTTTTCATGTCAGGGTACACGGCCGACCTCATCGCCCATCACGGCGTGCTGGACGAGGGTGTCGCCTTTATCCAGAAGCCCATCTCCCTCGAGACCCTGGCCTCCAAGGTCAGGGAGATCCTGGACCGCAAATGAGAAGTCCACCCAATCGAGGCCGGGATGTTGAAGGTTCGGCCGAACATGACCCCTCCGGAATCTGCCGGCCGGAAAAGCGGTTGGCCCGGTCCGAGCCTTCGACCTACCGCTGGGTCATGTTCTGCGTCCTGGGTGTCATATACTTCCTCGCCTGCCTCCACCGCATCTCGCCCACCGTTATAGCCCGTGACCTGGTCCGCGAGTTCGGCGCGGATGCAACGGCCCTGGGAATCATATCCTCTGCTTATTTCTATCTCTACGCCGCGGTTCAGCCCCCGGTGGGCATCCTCTCGGACACGCTGGGTCCCAGGCGCGTCATAACGGGCTGTACCATGATCTCCTGCCTCGGGGTGGTGCTTTTCGGTCTTGCGCCCAACATGGTGGTGGCCACGGCGGCCCGGGCGTTGATCGGTATCGGGGTGGGAGGCGTCTTCGTCCCCTCCCTGAAGCTCTTTTCCAGGTGGTACCACGAAAACGAGTTCGCGGGCGTCACCGGTGTTTTTCTGGCCGCAGGAAATGCCGGGAACCTTGCAGCATCCCTTCCCCTGACCTTTCTCGTGATTCTCTTGGGGTGGCGGATGTCGTTTCTGGCCATAGGCGCGGTGACGCTTCTCCTGGCCCTTCTGGCCTGGGCGATCCTTCGTGACCGGCCCGAGGACAGGGGCCTGCAGCCCCTGGAAGAGACGCCGAATCCCCCGTCGACCGAAGAGGCCCCGGCCCCCGACGGTCTCACTACACTGGGGCGGTTGCGAACCGTCTTCCGGAAACCCAATTTCTGGCTGGTCACGGCCTCCACCTTCTTTTTCGGGGGACCGGCCCTCACCTTCCAGGGACTCTGGGCCGTACCCTATCTGATGGATGTCCACGGCTACACCAGGCTACAGGCGGGGGGGGTTCTCATGCTCCTGCCATTGGGCTTCATCATCGGGGCCCCTACGTTCGGGTTTCTGGCGGATCGACTTCCCGTGGGGAGAAAAAAGGTGCTTCAGGGCTCCCTGGGCCTGGGCCTCTCGTGCTGGGCCGTTTTTCTCATTGCAGGGGGATCCCCTCCCAAGATCCTCCTTCCAATCCTTTTCCTGCTCATGGGCTCCTGCGGGGGAGGCTCCCTTTCCCTCTATATGACCGTGACGAAGGAACTCTTTCCTCCCCACCTCACCGGGACTGCGGTGGGGCTCATGAATCCGGCCGCTTTTTTCAGCACCGCTCTGTTCCAGCCCCTCAGCGGTCTCATCATGGATGCGGTGGGAAGAAAGGGATCCGCTTACCCTCTGGAGGCCTATGAGCACGTCTTCGTTGCCATATTCATCTCGGCTGTTCTGGCCCTCCTGGCCATCTCGCCCTTGCGGATTCCCCGAAAATCAGGGTGAAATTCATCTCCCGCCATGGTCCTTGCCTTTCCCCGTCCGGTCCCCTAAGATGGGAGCCCGTTCCCGCCCGGCCCTGATGGCGGCGGCGGGCCATCATAACGATCCAACCAGGGAGAAAAAAGATGGCTGAAAAGCTCAGAGAAAAAAACGCACCCGATCCCATGCGCCTGGAAGTATTAAGGCGCCTGCCTAAAGAAATAATGGAGCAACTCAACAAAGAGGAGATCAAGGCCTTCCTGTACGAGGACGAATGGCCTGACTCGCTCCGGGAAAAGCTCAAGGATTATCTAGAATAGCCGGAAACGGCCGGGGCTTCCTTGAGGAGCCGTTGTCTTGAGGACCCCGGAGGCAAAAGTGGAGGCTTTAGAAGAGAGGCCCCCCAATACGGCCGCATGATCCGGCGCGACCACGTCCTCCGGAAAAGGCACGTGGCGGAAATGCACATGTAACCAGCCCCGCCCGCTGGGGTATTGAAATCCCACCCGTGAAACCAACACCTCGATCTTGTCGCTTCCCGGGCCCGGCTCAGGCCTTCCCATCGGGAAGATCCAGTGCCTCTGCCTCTAGATAACAGGCCTGTGCCCATAAAATACTTCTTGACATTTTAAAGAGATGAATTATATATTGAGCACAAGCTCATAATCAGGAGGAACCATGCCAAGGCCCAGAAAGCCCAGATTCGTGCAAGCCCCTCCCCTTGCGGAGACCTTCACACCTCATCCACCCTCACGGTGGGGGGGGGAAGAAGTGTTCCTTCCGGTAGAGGGGCTCGAGGCCATCAGGTTGAGCGATTATTTGGGGCTCGACCACGATGCCGCGGCGAAACTCATGAACGTCTCGCGCCAGACCTTTGGAAGGATTCTGGCGGAGGCCAGGGCTCTGGTGGCCGAGGCCCTGGTGATGGGCAAGATCCTCAGGATCCAGGGAGGCCACTTCCGGATGCCGCCGCGTGGTCCGGGAAGACACGGCAGGAGGTGGCGTGGAGGTTTCTGACCCGCATTTCTCACGGCCTATCTCCCATGGCGGAGGAAAACCTTCGAGAAATGCTGACTGAAGGAAAGGAGGTGTTTCATATGCCCGCATTCGACGGTTCGGGTCCTTGGGGACAGGGGCCCATGACAGGGTGGGGACGGGGCGGCTGTGCCCCTTGGGCCGGTGATTTCACTAACGTCCCCATGATACCGGCAGGTTACCGGCCGACCCCATACCGTACCGGGTTCGGCGGGGGGCGCGCCCTCGGAAGAGGCTTCAGGCGTCTCGCATGGTTCGGTTTTGGGCGTGGCCGCGGCCGGACTTTCGGTCGTGGCCGGGGGCGCGGCTGGAGATGGTAACCTATGGACTGCATTGAATGTTTCAAAGGAGGTGATTGGCATGCCTGGATTTGACGGAACAGGTCCTTGGGGTGAAGGACCCATGACAGGGGGAGCCCGGGGGCTCTGCAACCCTGCATGGGCGGGCTACGGTCGGAGGTGGCCGGTCGGCCGGGGCCGGGGATACGGCCGAGGATTCGGAAGAGGTATGGGCTGGCGCCGGGCCGCCCCCCTCTGGGGCCCATGGCCGGGACCGGCAAGCATCCCCGGCAGGCCCTACGCCATGAGCGAAGAGGATGAGATGAACATGCTCAAGGATCAGGCGGAAATGCTCCGCCGGGAACTGGACGCCATCCAGAAACGGGTGGACGAACTGGAGACTAAAACCTCCGACTGATCCCCACGGCTCGGGGTCCCGGGTGCCCAAACCCAATCCGGCACCCGGGACCCCTCCAAAGCCACGTTTCGTTAGCGCTGAAAATCCCGAAACTTGGCCTCGATGGCTGAGATATCTTCGATCCGGATCAATGCATCATAAAAGTCCTTCCTCTGGAGCTTTTCCAGGTGAAGGAAATGGCGGCCCACCTTCTTGACCCACCCGGCATAGGTCTTGCCCGAATCAAGGGTCACGAAAATGAACTTCCCCGTAAGGGGGGCCAGGTTGTCTTGCAGGGATGCATCCGTATTGTAGGCCCTACCCGGAAGGTCTACCACCTTGGCCCGTGCCATCGCCCGGCCGGGAAGGAGGAAAACCCCTACCGCGAGCATGAGGAACGCGGCTCCCAATACCATCCATCGCCCAACGCCTGAGACTCTCATCTTTTCTCCTCCTCTGTCTGCCTGTCCGTTTTCGCCTCGGAGCCGCGTGGGTCCGACGGCGCGACCTCGCACCCTTTCTTCTTTTTGCAAAATCAATACCCCATGTGGTGTCTCCCGGGGCTCCGGCCTCGCCGGAACCCCCTGCGGGGACCGGTCCGCTCGGCACCGCGCCCATCCCGGAGGCCGCGCGGACAAGATTCATAGACCCCGCGTTCCATCCCCGCCGGGATCCTGTCTTGCGATCAAGACGTCATTCTTCGTCAACCGGGTCCCAGGGCACGTCGGGGACGCCGTGGATATGATTGCAGTACCTGGCTAGAACAAAAAGATAGTCGGAGAGGCGGTTGAGATAGGCCACTACCTCCTGGTCGGAGAGAGGGCCTTTTCCTTCAGAGACGAGGTCGAGTAAACGCACGGCGCGGCGTTCGGCCCTGCGGCACACGGTCCTGGCCACATGTGCCAGGGCGGATGTGGGGTGACCACCCGGCAGGATGAACCCCTGCAATGGTTCGAGATCCTTGTCCATGCGTTCGATGACCTCCTCCAGGGAGGTGATCATTGCCCGGGGTAACGGCTTGCTGCTGCGCCGGGCAGCCCGGCCCCCCGGCGCAGCAGCAAGCCGCGCGCCCACGAGGAAAAGGTCCGACTGGATCTTTCGGATTTCCCCTGCCAGGCCCTTCCGGGTCGATTCCAGGAGGGATCCCAAATATCCAAGTATGGAGTTGAGTTCATCCACGTCACCATAGGCTTCAATGCGCTCGTCGGCCTTGGAGACCCGCTCCCCGCCGACAAGACTCGTCTTTCCCTGATCACCGCCCCTAGTGTAAATTTTCATAGTCACCTTCCCCGGGCGGCAGGGATCAAGCCCTGAAGCCCGACACCTGAACGCCCTCTCCAAGCGATTTTACCGCAGACAAAAGTTTCTGGCGGCCAGCATAATACGAATGGGCCCGATCTTCAACACCTCAGGTCTTCCCCGGGACGCTCCTGGTGGCGCCGGTGGATACTTTCAAAGGGCGATTCCGCGCCAGAGAGTCCTTTGCTCCCCCGCTCGGGCGCGGGCAGGCCTTGAAAAATTCTCGGAAAAGCGATAGGCATAGATTCATATGGGAGTCGGATCACGTGGTTTCCGAACAGGTCCAGCAGCCCTCTGAAAAGGGCGGGGGCTTTCAGCATGGTTTCACTCTATGCATGGGGGAAGGGAGAAAACGCATTCAACACGACCCCCCTGTGCAGTCCCTCACGTGCCAGCATCCTGACAGGGGTATACACGCACCGGCACGGGGTCCTGAACAACCATACCCCCTGGACGGGTCGCATCCCCACGTTCCTGGAAACGGCAGGTGTGCCCGTGCCTTCTAGGATGCAGGGCCGAAGCCTCTTGCCCTTGCTCCGGGACCCGGGGGCTTCGGGGAGAAAGGCATTTCTCCTGGAGTTCTGGCGCTATTTTCCGGAGAACACCCCCTCCTATGTAGGCGTTCGTACGGAACGCTACAAGTACATTCGATTCGAACGGGGAAGGCCCCGGTGGCTCTTCGACCTGAAAGAGGACCCCGGGGAACTACGAAATCTTTACGGCACGGCCGAAGGGGCGCGGGTGGAGCCCGGGCTTGAAGCCCTCTTGCAAAAATTCAGGGGTCCCGGAAACACACGATCCTGAGGCTTTGTCCTTCATGACCCGAAAACAACCCAAACCTCTCACCCAGATCCTGATCAAACCCGCGGGGCCTGACTGCAACATGGCGTGCGCCTATTGCTTTTACAGCCACAAGAAGGCCCTTTTCCCCGGCCGGGAGACCCATCGCATGAGCGATGAGATCCTGCGCGAGACCATCGGCCGGTTCATGAAATCCTCTTCAGAGGAGGTCTCCATCGTCTGGCAGGGAGGAGAGCCCACACTGATGGGGCTTGAGTTCTTCCGCAAGGCCGTCTCGTGGCAGCAGGAATACGGCGGGACCCACGTGGTGGGAAACGCTCTTCAGACCAACGGACTGCTGCTGGACGAGTCCTGGGCCCGATTCCTGCGGACCTACAGGTTCCTGGTGGGTCTTTCCCTGGACGGCCCGCGCCATGTCCATGACCGCTATCGCGTGGCGGGAGGCGGCGGGGGCACGTGGGTCGTTACCGTTGACCGCGCCCGGATGCTCCTGGACCAGGGCGTAACCACCAATGCCCTGGTGGTGGTCAACGACTACTCGGTGCGGTATCCCGAGGAAATTTACGAATTTCACAAGGAGCTGGGACTCACCTTCATGCAGTTCGTTCCCTGCCTTGAGGTCCCGCAACCGGGGCAAGCCCGGCCGCGTTTCACCGTATCCTCGAAACAGTACGGGATTTTTCTCTGCAGGCTCTTCGACCGATGGCGAAAGGACGTCCGGGCGGCAAGGGCCCAAACGTCGGTCCGGTTCTTCGACTCGCTTTTCCATTGCTACCTCGGGCTCCCCCCGCCCGAGTGCACGCTCAGGCGGGAATGCGGCGACTACCTCGTGGTGGAACACAACGGAGACGTGTATTCGTGTGACTTTTTCGTAGAGCCCCGATGGAAGCTGGGAAACGTCTTGCAGGGAGACCTCCGGGACATGCTCAACAGCGAGCGGCAAACCCGGTTCGGGGAACGAAAGGCTCGACTTGCAGCCCGATGCCTGGACTGCCGGTGGCTGGAGCTGTGCCGAGGCGGCTGTACGGCGTACCGGGAACCACGAGACAGGGGGGCACACCGTCTCTGCGACGGGCTGAAGATCTTTTACGAGCACGCGGATGCCCATTTTCGAAAGATCGCCGCGGACTGGAAGAAAAGACAGGTTCCGCAGACCGCTCCCGTGGGACCGGGGATCAAAATCGGGCGCAACGAACCCTGCCCCTGCGGGAGCGGAAAGAAGTACAAGAAATGCTGCGGCGCCTGAGGGCGGGCGCCCCCGGGCGGACCCGGCACGCACCGGGAAAGGGGAGGTGGAAAGGCCGATGGCGGCCCTCTTTCTCAAAGACCTTTCCGTTGCCGCCCGGTTTTTCAGTCCCGGTCTTTGCCGACAATGAAATGCCCGCCCAAGGGTATTGGCAGACCATCGAGTCCCTATGCCGCCGGCACGGAATCGTACTCATAGTGGACGACATACGGCACGGATTCCGCCTGGACATGAGGGGATCCCACGAGGCCTTCGGATTCAGACCGGACCTCATCTGCCTGTGCAAGGTGCTGGCCAATGGGTACCCCATATCGGCACTCCTGGGCGCCGACAGTCTCAAGGATGAGGCCGCCAAGGTCTTTCACACGGGGAGCTACTGGTTCTCCGCTGTTCCCATGGCCGCGGCACTGGCCAATCTCCGCCTGATGAAGGAAATGGACGCCCCTTCCAGGATGCAGGAGACGGGGCGCAGGCTCCTGAATTCCCTGGTGGACCTGGCCCGGGACTACGGGTATGATCTAAAGGTGACCGGAGCGCCCTCCATGCCCTACCTGCGAATCACCGACGATCCATCGCTGATGCTGCACCAGGACTGGTGCGGCGAATGCACCAGGCGGGGCGCCTACTTCACATCGCACCACAACTGGTTCCTCTCCACGGCTCACACGGAAGAAGACATCCGGAGGACCCTGGAGATCGCCCAGGACGCTTTCCGGGTGGTGGAGGAAAAACACGGATGAAAGGAGAACACCAATGAAGGTACTGGCCCTCAATTCGAGCCCCCGAAAGCCCGGGGTGAGCAAGACGCTGCTGATGGTGGAGGCACTCGTGGAAGGCATGAGGGAGGGGGGCGCCCGTGTGGACCTGGTCCACCTTCGGGAGCGCAACATCAAGAACTGCGTGGGTTGCTTTACCTGCTGGACCAAGACGCCCGGGGTCTGCATCCTTCAGGACGACATGACGAAAGACCTCCTTCCCCGCTGGCTGGAGGCGGACCTTGCGGTCTATGCCACGCCCCTTTACCATTACACGGTCAACGCCTCCATGAAGGCGTTTATCGAAAGGACCCTTCCGGTGCTCCAGCCCTTTTTCGAGGAAAAGGAAGAGCGCATCCATCACCCCTTGCGAGCCGAGCCCCCCAAGACGATCTTTCTATCCGTGGCGGGTTTCCCTGAAATGGGAGTCTTCGACCAGCTTTCCTCCTGGGTGCGGTTCATCTTCGGCCGCCGCGACGGCCTGATGGGTGAAATCTACCGGCCGGGGGCCGAGGTGATGACGGTTCCCTATTTCAGGGAAAAATCCCGGGACGTGCTGGAGGCCACCCGGCAGGCGGGGCGGGAAGTGGTCACCGCAGGTGCGATCTCGCCCGAAACCATGGGCCGCATCACCCAGGAGCTGGTGGAGGACAAGGAGGCATTCAAGCTCATGGGAAACCTCATGTGGAAATCCTGCATCGAAGAGGGGCTGACACCAAAGGAGTTTTACGAAAAGGGCCTGGTCCCCAGGCCCGATTCCATCCCCGCGTTCCTCGCCGTGATGGCCATGGGGTTCAACAAGGAGGCTGCGGCCGGGACCAAGGCGGTCATCCAGTTCGGGTTTTCAGGGGAAGTGGAGGGCTCCTGTCACCTTCGGATCGAAAACAGCGGGATCCATACCGCCGAAGGCCCGGCACCCAACCCCGACCTCACGGTGGAATCTCCTTTTGATGTCTGGATGGACGTCATCACAGGCAGGGCCGACGGCCGGCAGGCATTCCTGGAGGGCAAGTACCGGGTCAGCGGGGACGCCGGGCTGCTGATGAGAATGAGTGAGTTTTTCGGAAGGCGGGAGTAATCCGGAGGGAATCCCGGTGCGGGACGGGACGAAACGGCAGGAGTTCACGTAGCGGCGCCTGCGGGCTTCAGGACCCGTTCCAGGACGGAGTCCAGTTCATTGATTGTCAGGATTTCCAGTTCGGACCGGATGTCCTCAGGAATTTCCCTGAGGTCCGCCTCGTTCTTGGCCGGGAACACCACACAGCGCACGCCGGCCCTGTGGGCGGCCATGGCCTTTTCCTTGACGCCCCCCACAGGGAGGATCCTTCCGCTCAGGGTCAATTCTCCACTCAGGGCCACGCCTCTCCTAACGGCCCGGTCCGTAAAGAGCGAAATGAGGGCCACGGCGATGGTGAGGCCCGCGGACGGGCCGTCCTTGGGAATGGCGCCCGCCGGCACGTGGATGTGTACATCCTGATGTCCGAAAAAATCCTCCGACAACCCGAACCGCTCCGTATGACTCCGGATATAGCTCAGGGCGGCCTGGGCGGATTCCTTCATCACGTCTCCCAATGAACCGGTAAGGATCAACCGGCCGTTTCCCCGCATCTTGCTGGCCTCGATGAAAATGATCTCTCCCCCTGTTTCCGTCCAGGCCAGACCCGTGGCCACACCCACCCGGTCCTTTGCCTCGCTCACCTCGAAGTAGAACCGCTTCGGCCCCAGCAGTTCTTCGATCATCTCGGGCGTGATTTTTGCGGACGAGCCCCCATTTTCGGCCTTAAGGGATTGCCTGGCCGTCTTCCGGCACAGGGCGGCGATCTGTCTTTGAAGGTTCCTGAGCCCCGCCTCCCGGGTGTATTCCCGGATGATCTTGCGCACCGCCTCGGATGTGAATTCGGGGGGATTCTCTGAAAGGCCCGCCTCTTCGATCTCGCTTGGGATCAAGTACCGATAGGCGATTTTCTCCTTTTCCCGCTCCGTGTACCCGGAAAGGTAGAGGACCTCCAGGCGGTCCAGAAGCGGCCCCGGTATGGGATCCACGGTATTTGCCGTGGCGATGAACATCACCTTGGACAGATCAAAAGGCACGTCCAGGTAGTGATCGATGAACTGGGCGTTTTGTTCCGGATCCAGGACCTCGAGGAGGGCCGAGGCGGGATCGCCTTTGAAATCCTGGCCGATCTTGTCAAGTTCGTCCAGCATGAAAACCGGATTGCGGGTCTCGGCCCTACGAATCTCCTGGATGATACGGCCCGGAAGGGCGCCCACGTAACTCCGGCGATGACCCCTGATCTCCGCTTCGTCCTTCATCCCCGCCAGTGAGATTCGAATGAATTTTCGGTGAAGACTCCTGGCGATGGAACGACCCAGAGAGGTCTTTCCCGTGCCCGGAGGGCCCACGAAGCAGAGAATCGGCCCCCGCGAGTGCAACTGTCTGCTCTTGGAGGCCAGGGCCCGCTTCACGGTGGCGCGGATCTCATCCAGCTTCAGGGGCTTGGCCAAAAAGTGGTGAGAGCCCTTTCGCATGGCCTCCACCGCCGTTGGCACAGTGGCATACCCGGTTATGATGATCACCTCGGTGGAAGGGTCTTTCTGCTTGGCCCTCTCCAGCACACCCATGCCGTCCACGTTCTCCATCTTGAGGTCGGTCAGGATCACGTCGTAGTCGTGCGCCTCCAGCAGATCGAGTGCTTCCTGACCGCTCGAGGCCGTATGCACCCGGTATCCGTCTTTGGTGAGCACGTGCTCCAGGTTCATACGGGTCATTTTTTCATCGTCCACCACGAGCATCTGGTGGTTCCTGGAGGCTTTCAGGATGCGCACGGCCAGGTATTCCAGGATGCGGTCCTTGATCTTTTCCAGGCCGTAATGCTCCTCGTCCAGAATGGCCTCGGCGGTCTTGAGGTCCAGGTGGTCCTCGGTCATCCGATGCCAGGGAAGGCTCACCAGATAGTCGATATGATTGAACCCGATGGTGTACTCGGCCGACGAAGGGCTCATCTTGGCGAGCTTTTCCAATTCCTTGAGCGTAATCTTTTCCACCGCCTCGGGCATGTGGGCTTTGAGCACGGTGGCGCGCAGCTCCTCGATCTCGCCCGAGAGTTCCTCAACGTCTTCGCCCTTCCTGAATATGCGCATGGGTCCGCCTCTTAATGGGAATGGGGCCATATTAGGCCAGATCCCGGGGGTTCCGCAACCGTTTTCAGGGGTGGGGCGGGGGGCATGCCGATGCCTGACTCTTCACCGGAATTTCAAATGGGAAAAGAGGCGCACAGGGAACCGTCGCAAACTAGGAAGGTGATCAGGGGTTTTTCTCCCTGAGCTTTTCGAGGGCGTCGCTCGGACCCAAAAGTATCATTATGTCACTGTCTTTGAGAACAAAATTGCCGGTGGGAATGATGTTCAATTTATCCGGTACCAGTTCCTTGACGGCCACGACCTGGACTCCGTAACGATTGATGAGGTCCAGATCCTTCAATGCCTTGCCGATAAACGCCTTAGGGGGGGCCATTTCCATCAAGTTATACCCTTCTACGAGGGGGAAAAAATCGAGCAAATACGGATTGTCAAGACGTTCGGCCAGATTGATGGCCGTATCCTTTTCAGGGAAAAGGACTTCCGAGACCCCGAGCCTCTCAAGGATTCGACCATGGGGTTCGGATATCGCCTTGGCAAGGACCCGCTCCATACCCATCTCCTTAAGATTCAGTGTGACCAGGATGGAGGCATCCAGGGTGGAGCCAATGGAGACAACTGCGGCATCCATGCCCTGGATCCCCAGTGCCTCCAAGGCCTTTCGGTCCGTGGCATCGGCCACCACGGCCTGGGTCACGTCGTCCTTGATCTGTTGGACTTTATCCTGATCCCTGTCCACGGCCATAACCTCGTGACCTTTTCGATAAAGGTGCGTGGCAAGATAAAAACCGAAATTTCCAAGCCCGATGACTGCGAATTGTCCCATGGTTGACCTCATCCGATCATGATACTTTCTTCCGCATACCGAAACCTGGCCACCAGACGACGGCTGACGGCCGCAGCCACCACGAGCGGACCCAGCCGGCCGACGAACATGACCAGGGCGATCAAGAATTTTCCCGGGACCGTGAGGGTCCCGGTCACCCCCGTGCTCAGCCCCACTGTACCAAAGGCGCTCACCACCTCGAAATACAATTCGAGGAACTTCCCCCTGCTCAATGCATGGGAGACCCCCCCCAATTCGGTCACCTGTAATAAAAGGGTCCCGCCGAATACAACCAGCATGCTCATCATCAGCACGCTGACCGCCTTGCTGATACTGATTCCAGAGATGGTACGGCCGAAGACAACCGGGAATGCATGACCTCGAAGTCGTGATATACCCAGTACGAACAAGGTGGAAAACGTAGTGGTCTTAATCCCGCCCCCACACGACCCCGGCGATGCGCCGATGAACATGAGAAGGATGAGAAGAAACAGCGTCTCGTTTGCCATACCGCCGATGGGCAGGGTGTTGAACCCGGCGGTTCTGGCGCTCACAGACTGGAAAAAGGCGGCAAGAATTCCGGATGGTGGAGACAGGGAAGAAAGGGTGTTGCGGGACTCCATGAAAAAGATGAGTATGGCTCCCGCCGACAGCAGGAATGCGGTTGTACTCAGGACCAGTTTCGAATGAAGGCTGAGGCGTGACAACCTCCGACCTCCGGGAACAAGGCAATCCCGAATCTCGGCCAGGACGGGAAACCCGAGTCCTCCGCAAATCACCAGGAGGCATACGATCCAGTTCAGGATCCAATGTTCGCGGTACGGGGAGAGACTTTGCGGAAACAGGGAAAAGCCTGCGTTGCAAAATGCACTGATGGAGTGAAAAACCGAAACATACAAGGCGTTCCCCGCCGTCCCATGGGGAAGGAAACAGGGGAACATCAAGGCCGCACCAACCCCTTCGAAGGCGAAGGTAAAGATCATGACTTCCCTCAGAATGAAGGGAACGGTATGCTCCCGGCCGTGTGTGAACGTATCCTGCAAGGCCTTGCGACCCGACAGGCTTGGGCGCCTCCCGGCCATCATCAAGAGCAGGGTCGAGACGGTCATGAACCCCAATCCACCGACCTGAATCAGGCCCAAGATAGTCGCCTGGCCGAAATAGCTGAATGCGCTTCCCGTATCCACCACCGTAAGGCCCGTGACGCAGACCGCCGAGGTTGCGGTAAACAGGGCGTTCACAAACCCGATCGTGTCGTGCTCCGCAGACCAGGGCAACATCAAGAGCCCGGTTCCCAATAAGATCAAGGCCGAAAAACCCACGATCGTCAACCGCGCCGGGCTTGACAGGATGAAGCGGACGGCTTCTTTCATTCTCCCTTCTGAGGTTTCGATCACTTGCACCCAACAACGTCTCCTACTCTCTTGCTTAGCTGAGGCCGACGGTCCCAAACCCCTGAACGTTCCTTGCTGAGTCCTCGAGCCCTTCTCGCAAAGCATAGAAAGAAATCCATAGGCACTTCAAGAGTTATCGGAATGTGCCGGATCCGATCCATCAGGATTGTTGGCGCTGTGCCCGCTTTTTGGCCTTTTTCACCGCGCTACGAATTTCACTGATCCGAAAGGGCTTGGCGATGAAATCGTACGCCCCTTTGATCAGAGACTCCCTGGCGGTTTCCATGGTCGCAAAACCCGTGATCACAATAACTTCGCTACCGGGGCATTTTTCCTTGACCCGTTCCAGGAACCCGATGCCGTCGATTTCCGTAGATCGACGGCAGCGTGTCGGGGATTTCGTCATGGAGCCGTACTTTCGAGACGTTGATATGGTTTTCCGCAATTTTCATCGTCTCCCGCAACAGTCTGACCAGGTCCAATTCTCTATAAGCTGAAGTCTCTGCACGGGAGAATTCGAGGAGATTCTTCACGATCTCACTAGCGCGCATCGCCTGCCCTAGGATGTCGTCGAGCAGTTCGGCCTTTTTCTCCTCCGGGATCTTTCTGCCGCTTATGAGCGAGTCAACCGTCAGTACGATATTGTTGATAGGATTGTTCAGTTCATGCGCAATACCAGAGACCAGGGTTCCCAGAGAAGCGATTTTTCTGGAATGGACGATCTTCTCTTCTCTTGCTTCCAGTTCCTTTGCCATTCTGTTGAAGGCCGCAACCAGGTCCGCGACTTCGTCCTTTCTCCCCTCTTCGTCCCTTATGGGAACAAAAATGCCACGAGAAGCGCTCAGGGTGGCGTTTCTGAGTCGCAATATTGGCCGAAGCACATGCCGCGCCACCAGGGTATGAGGTCACCAGGAAGAGCGCCACGAAGCTGCCCGGGAAAGCGACAGGGATCAGCCTCATCCAGGTCAGGGTCTTCTGGATACGACTCCTCTTCAGATTGATCAATGTCTGGGCGAAATCCAGCAGGGACTTTCCCCGCGCCCTGAGACCCTCCACATCGGCCGTGCCTGCCCGGGTCTTGACAAGGCCCATGTTCTCCTGAAGGGTTCGCTTGTATACGTTGAGTTCTTCTTTCAGCGTCCGACACCGCGCGTCGCCCGCCACCCGCCGGATGTCCCCGGACAGGGCGCGGCAGGCGTCTTCCACCCGGAAGAGATAAAAGACGATCTCGTCCAGACTTCCCACGTCGCCGTAATAGGTGAAATTCTTTTCATACCGGCGTATCTCGAGAATATTTTTCAGGAGATCATCGAATTTTTCGACGGTCCGTAGTTTGTTTTCCAGGGCATGAACGCTGACATAGTAGAACACCGTGACCAGCCCGATAAACCCGAGGCAGATTAGATAAAAAACGGTTATCTTCCCACGTATGGTATGCATCGCTGCCCTCGTTCCCGATCACGGGTCCACGGTACGAGCGGAGGCCAAGATCAGCACGACTGAGTGGTCGGATTCCGCAAATACGACGATACACCTACCAGGCTGTTGAAAAACTTCTGCGTTTGTCCATGCTCGGGTCAAATTCAAGCTCAAGAATACTCATCAGTGGTACGCCCGGATCCTTTTCGCTTTGTCCTGTCTCGCCTGCGCTCGCCACTTCTTCCAACACCCTGCGAGAGCTCCGCAAATCGCCCTGTCCGAGAGGTGCCGGAAACCTCGGCACGTCGGGAGGATGCCGGAGTTTTCGCAAGGCACCGGGACCGGATGGATGGACCGAAGAAAGCCATCGTATCAGTGGATCCGGCAGCCGAGATCACCGTCCGTCTCCGGGGATGAGGGATTGAAACACTGCTCATCCGTAAAACTTTATCACAACAGTGCCCCGGCGTCATGAATTTTCCTTGCTTCACTTCCTAACGCAATTGCCGCCCCATTTGGACCCACACATTGCCGTTACAATTCGCAACTCCCGATTCCGTTTTGCAACAAATAAGCAACATATTGATATCCCGACGAAAATTTGCTCCGGCCCTGCTTTCCGTTGCATTTCGCAACGAATCCTCCGTTCCCCTCCTATGGCGCTGTCCAGGTTTTCCTCAATTAACTCAGCTATATATCGTTCGAAACAGCCCTTTGGCACGTGCCTTGCTGTTTGTGAATGAGCAAGGGGGGAAAATTCCGGAAGGAGGCACGTCATGTTTGGAGAAAAGCACCGCACGAACTTCCTGGACAGGATGATGCTGGCCGTGACATTCGCCGAGGCCGGTCAATGGGAAACCGCCCGGCAGTTTCTGGAGACACGGTCGGGGAAAAAAGACCGCAAGAAAGCCCATAGGAGGGTGGAGAGAAGGTCTGAAGGCCGTCCGGTCCTCAGGGCCTGAGAGGAAGAGCCATGGAAAAGGTATTGCTGGCCATCGATGGAATCAGGCCCACCAAAAAGACCTTCCGTTATGCGGTGGATCTGTGCAAGCGGGTCCGGGCGGAATTGAACATTCTTCAGGTGATCGCCCCCGGGGAGTATCAAACAGTGCTGCGACGCATGGCAAGGGGGGCCAAAAAGGCCAGGGAATATTTCGAGGGCTCCATGGCCGCGGCGGCCTTTGCCGAAGCGGGACAGCCCGAGATCGCCGGCGAAATCCTGGCCGAGGCGAAACGGAACATGGACCTCCTTCTCCCCGAATCGGAAAAGGCCGGCGTCCCGTGTCGTCTCACGCTGAAAGCAGGAAAACCCGGCAAGGAGATCCTGCGCTTCGTCCACAAACATCATGACGTGGTCTTGGCGATTTACGACCGAACCGAAGACGAACGGGTACCGCGTCCGGGCGCCAGGAAAAATAGGATCCCGCGCGGAATTCGGAAAAACCTGCATGTCCCCCTCGTGGTGGTTCAGGGCTGAGTCACGGGGACCCGGCAATTTCAAAAAAACCTACCGTTCTGGAGGAAATCGACATGAGAATTCTTTCGAGATTGAAGAAAAAGGCGGGCAAGGTTAGTGAAAGGATGGACCAGTACCAGGAGGCCATCGCCTTCGCGGAAGCAGGGCAACCGGCCCAGGCACAACAACTCTTCCAGGCGCCCTCCCCGGAAGAGACTCAGGATGAAATCAACCGCCTTTTGGTAATCGGACGCGAGAGCACTTTTTCAGAGGAGGTCATCAACTATGCGCTGGAGATGGCCAAGAGGATGTCCTATGAGATCGTGGCCCTGAACACGGCCCCTCTTTCGTGCGACACTTTTCAGATTTTCTCTTCGTCCCAGAAAAAGTTGTGTCAGGATTTCAAGGCGCTTTCCAAAGAAAATGTCCGGGCCTTTCAGGAAGAAGCTCAAAAAATGGGCATCCCGTTTACCCATGTGATCAAGTACACGGACCGGGAGGAGGCCCTGGAAGAGATCAAACAGGAATTCAAAGATATCGAATTCGTCATATCCGACACGGAATCGGACCGGCCCGTATCCAGGCCGGAGGGGGGAGAAAGGGTTACGCAGCCCATTTACGTCTACTCCATGGTCTGAGTCGAGGAAACTCAGCACAATACACAAGGGACAAGGGAGCAGAATATCTGACTCGTTGCCCCCCGGGCAACGGGGCGGATTTCTGCTTTTTGCGGTTGAACTGCGAGGGTGAAGGAGTCTCGAATCCACCAATAAATAACAGGAGAAAGTTGATGGACGCCCATTTCTTTTTTGGACTGGCTTTGATCCTTTTTACCTTTTTTCTCTGCTACTGGTTTAGGAAGCAGAAATAGCAAACCGACCACCACGCAACGCATCGGACTGGTGGAGCCCCAAGGGTATGCCGGCGGTAACACCCGGGTTTCTCCGATTGGCCTCGCCATGGACGGGACCTGACCTGATGCGACATCCCGCCCGTAACGGCATTCATCCACGGCTGAGGTCCCGGGGCCTTCTTCGGGCGGGCTAAATGAATGGAAAGGAGCTTGGTGAATGACTCCCGAAATGATCATGACCATGGTTGTACTGGCTTTCGTTATAGTCCTTTTCGTATTCGAATGGGTCCGGGTGGACGTCGTCGGGATCATGATGATGGTCCTGCTCCCGTTGATAGGGCTTGTTTCAGCCAAGGACGCCTTTGTCGGCCTGAGCAGTAACGCGGTCTGTTCCATCATCGCCGTCATCATCATCGGAGCGGGATTGGACAAGACCGGTGTAATGAACCAGGTGGCCGGCCCTATCGTCAAACTGGCCGGGAACAGTGAAAAACGAGTGATAACCTTGATCTCGGGCACGGTGGGCATCATCTCCAGTATGATGCAGAACATAGGTGCGGCGGCCCTGTTTCTCCCCGCCGCCCAGAGGATTGCAAAACGCATGGAGGTACCCGTGTCTCGGATCCTCATGCCCATGGGGTTCTGCGCCATTATCGGCGGCACCATCACCCTTGTGGGGGCGAGCCCCACCATCCTGCTCAACGACCTGATGGTCCTGGGTGGCAAGAAACTCGAGCCTTTCGGTCTGTTTACGCAGACCCCCATCGGGCTCTGCCTCCTGACCAGCGCGATCCTCTATTTCATCCTTTTCGGCAAGAAGATCCTGCCCGCGGGAGAGGGTGAGGCGGACAAGGGCGTCACCGCAGCCCTCATGGCCGAATACCGCGCCCTGGGGACTGTCTTCGAACTGCATATACCTGAAGACTTCGAGGGCCCCAGGACCCTGGAAGAGCTGGGGATTCGCCAGTGGTTCCTGGTGACCGTAGTGGCCATCAGCCATGCAGGGAAGAAAGAAAAGCAATTCGTTCCCAGAAGCAACGATCAAATCGAGCCCAACGACGACATCGCGGTGGTGGGCCGCGAGAAAAACGTGCGAAAGATGGCTCAGGAGCTGGGATGGGTCATCAAACCCGGCCTGGACGTCTTTGCCGAGAGCCTGTCGCGGACCAACGCGGGGATGGCCGAGACCATCGTATCACCACGATCGGAACTGATCGGGAAGACCTTGAGTGAGATCAATTTCAAGGAAATGTACGGCGTAAATCCGGTGGCCCTGTTCAAGGGGAACAAGATATTTTATGCAGGCCTGACCCAGATCCGTCTTCACATGGGAGACACATTACTCCTTCAGGGGCCATGGGAGCGGTTTCATATCCTCAAGAATCGGCCGCAGCCCAGGGCATTGAGCTTTGCCACGCCCCTTGAGGGAGAAATCATGCGTCCCCAGAAGGCCAAAACGGCCGTCTTGTGGTTGGCCGTGGCCCTGGCCCAGATCATTTTTTTCAAGGTGCAGCTATCCGTGGCGCTCATGTCCGGTGCCCTGGGCATGATCATCACGGGCGTTCTGTCAGTGGATGAGGCCTACCGGGCCGTGGACTGGATGACGGTATTTCTCCTGGCGGGCCTCATCCCGTTGGGAATCGCCTTTGAAAAGACGGGGACCGCGGCCTTCATCGCCCACAATATCCTGGCACTTATCGGTCGACCCGCGCCCATCCTGCTCCTTGCGGTGGTGGGCATCATGACCTCCTTCTTCACGCTGGTGGTCTCCAACGTGGGTGCCACGGTCCTGCTCGTGCCCCTGTGCATGAACATGGCGGTGATGGCCGGGGGCGATCCACGGATGGCCGCGCTCGTGGTGGGTCTTTCGGCATCCAACACCTTCGTCCTGCCCACCCACCAGGTCAACGCCTTGATCATGAGGCCCGGCGGCTACCGTACGGTGGACTACGCCAAAGCCGGGGCCGTCATGACGGCCATATTCCTGACCGTGGAATTGAGCGTTCTTTATTTCTTTTACGGCATTCAATAGGGCCGGGGTGGAGTCTCGGGCCGGTCCCTGCCCGGGCCTTGCCGGACAAACGGCGTCGGGAAACATAGTGCCGATTGCGGACCCTTATCTTTCCACAACCCCGTGGAAGTGCGTCCGCCTCGGAATCTTCAGGAGGTTTACAGCATGGCAGTCATCACCATTTCCAGGGGCTGTTACAGCCAGGGAAAGGAAATCGCGGAAAAAGTGGCAACGGAGCTGGGCTATGAGTCCATGAGCCACGAAATGCTGATCAGAGAGGCATCGGAAAAATTTCACGTTGCAGGCCAAAAGCTGGAAGAAAGCATCGAGGATGCCCCCAGTTTCCTGGACCGCCTCATGCATGTGCGTGAAAGGTTCCTGCTGTTCGCCCGGGCGGCTCTGCTGGAGCACCTGGCCAGGGACAACGTGGTGTACCATGGTCACGCTGGGCACCTTCTCGTGCCCGGCGCGGACCATGTCTTGAAGGTGAGAGTGACGGCGGACATGGAAGAACGCATTGCCCTGGTCACCAAAAAAAGGCATATTTCAAGGGAGGAAGCCATAGAACGGCTGAAAAAGGAGGACAAACAGCGGGCGGAATGGAATCGCACCATTGGGAAAATCGACCCCAAGGACCCCTCAGTTTATGATATCATGATACACCTGGGAAGGCTCAAGATCGAAGATGCGTGCGAGATGATCTGTACGGCCGCCCGGAGCGACTCCCTCAAGTCCACCCCGGAATCCCTGAGTGTGATCCGGGATACGGCCCTTGCCTGTCATGTGAAGGCCGCCCTCCAGGACTTGTGCAAGGCCCAAGTCCGGTGCGAATCGGGCGTCGTGAATATCATAGTGGAAGGGCAAAAACTGAAAAAGACGGGGGCCGCCTCCGGGGACCTCCAGAACAAGGTGCGAGAGACCATTGCGGAAGACCTGGAAAACGAGATTCTGGCCCGCATCCGATCAATCCAGGGGGTTGAGGATGTGACGTTCGAAATCGCCCCACCGTTTTATTCCTAAGTATCCGTCCAGGGGGCGAATACGGAGAGGGTGGGCGGGGGCTGCCGCGTCATCCGCCGCCCACCGGCGGTCCGATAAAAGGAAAAAGGCTATGTTCGGCCCTAGGATCAGTCTGCGAAGAAAGATCTTTCTCATCTTCACCGTCTTTTTCGTCCTGGGTGGAGCCCTGTGGTACCTCAACTACCACAAGCACTCCATCCTCACCCAGAAACTGCGTATCCTGGAAAAAAAGGACCGCCTGTTCAATACCATTCTCGAGGCCCGACGTTACGAAAAAAACTACTTTCTTTTCCTGGATTACCAGAACCTCTCCGACGCGATTTCCTACGCGGAGCAGGGGGAAAATGCCTTCGAAGATCTCATTGCAAACTATGGTGCCTTCGCCCTCTCAAAGAACCTGGAAGAGGAGCTGGAAAGGCTCCGGGAATACAAGCAGGCGCTGTGGGTACTACGGGGTTATTACCATAACGGTGCGCTGGAGACGAACCAGCAGTTGATTGACGACTTGGCCAAGAGACACCGTCAGATTCGAAGCCTTGGGAGCCGTATCACGGGCGACATGGAGGAAATGCTTCGGGAAGAACGTCGTTACGTCAACCGGCTCATGAAGGAATCGCGGCTTTACCATTTCATCTCCCTGGCGGGCATCCTTCTGCTCTCTGTGTTTACCGCCCTCTTCCTCGTTCTCAACGTGAACCGCCCTCTCAAGGCCATTGAGAACGCCATAAAAAAGATATCCGTGGGGGACTATGAAAACATCCCCGAACTTTCCGCAGGAGCCGAATTCGAATCCCTCGTGGAGAGCCTCAACAACATGATCAGAGAACTCAACCGGCGAAGCGAACAGCTTATCCAGACCAAGAAACTGGCCTCATTGGGTACCCTGACCTCGGGCGTGGCCCATGAGTTGAACAATCCCCTCAACAATATCTCCACCTCCGTCCAGATCCTGTTGGAGGAACTGGAGGAAGGTGATCGGGAATACCACCGGCTCCTGCTGGAGGAGACGGAGGGCCAGGTGCAGCGTGCAAGGGATATCGTCCGGGCGCTCCTGGAGTTTTCCAGGGAGAGGTCCTTCAGCCTGCAGCCCGTGAAGTTCAAGGACCTGGTTTCCGAAACAATCAAGCTCATAAAGGGAGAGGTGCCGAGCAACGTGGAGCTAAGGGTGAATATCCCCGACGGCATCGAAGCCTGGATGGACCCTAGGCGCATCCAGCAGGTCCTGCTCAACCTGATCCTGAACGGAGTGCAGGCCATGGACAAGGGTGGAACCCTCGAGATCCTGGCCCGTGAAAAAGAGGAGCAGGGGGGATTCTGTTTTCAGGTCGCGGACCAGGGCAGAGGAATACCGCAGGAAAACCTTCACAAAATTTTCGACCCCTTTTTCACCACCAAAGACGTGGGCCAGGGTTCGGGACTGGGGCTTTCCGTATCCCATGGGATAGTGGAACAGCACGGGGGCCGCATCGAAGTGGAAAGCGAAGTCGGCCGGGGCACTAAATTCAAGGTCTTCCTCCCCAAGAAAGGGGAACCCATGAATGATTCAAGGCCTGCGGCCGCCCACCGCCCCGCGTCCTGAAAGGTCGAGCCTACCCGAAGAAGCAGATGAAAAGGACGGCAACAGATGCAAAAAGAGGGAAAAACCATTCTGGTGGTCGAGGATGAGGACCTCGCCCGGAGGAACCTGGAGCACATCCTGAAGAAGGAGGGGTACGAGGTCGTCTCCGTGGAAAGCGGCATGAAGGCCATAGCGCTCCTGAAAGAGAGAGAGTTCGACCTGGTGCTCACGGACCTCAAGATGGAGAAGGTGGACGGCCTGGAGGTCCTTCGGACGAGCCGCAGGCTCCATCCCTTCACGGAAGTCGTCATGATCACGGGCTACGCCACGGTCAACACGGCCGTGGAGGCCATGAAGAGCGGTGCCTATCACTACGTGGCCAAGCCTTACAAGATCGACGAGGTGAGAAAGATCGTCAAGGAGGCCTTGATCAAGAGAAGCCTGGCGCTGGAAAACCTGGAACTCAAGGAGGCGCTCCGGGGCCATAGAAAGGTCCCCTACATCGTGGGAAAGAGCGAAGCCATGGCCTCTGTTCTGGATACGGTACAGCAGGTGGCCTCCACGGACGCCGGCGTTCTCCTACTGGGAGAGAGCGGCACCGGGAAGGAGCTGGTGGCCAGGGCGATCCACTCACTGAGTCACCGATCGCAAAATAGATTCGTGGCATTCAACTGCGGCTCCTTCACCGAGGAGTTGATGGCCAATGAACTCTTCGGTCATGAGAAGGGGGCTTACACGGGCGCGGATCGCGCCAAGCCGGGCCTGCTGGAAATAGCCCAGGGCGGGACGATTTTCCTGGACGAGATCGGAGACATGCCTCAGAGCATGCAGGTGAAACTTCTTCGCGTGATCCAGGAAAAAGAGATCCTTCGGGTGGGGGGCGTGGACCCGGTGGCCGTGGATGTCCGTTTTATCGCCGCCACGCATCGTGACCTGGAAGAGGATGTGGAAACCGGTTCTTTCCGCAGAGACCTATATTATCGACTGAACATCATCACCATTCACCTGCCCCCGCTGGCGGAGAGAAACGGGGACATCCCCCTTCTGAGCCGACATTTCCTTGCCAAGAAAAGCCGTGAGATGAAAAAGGAGATCAGGGAGATCCACCCGGAAGCAATGGCCCTTTTGTCGGGGTATGGATGGCCTGGAAACGTACGAGAACTGGAAAACGTGATCGAGCGGGCGGTGGCCCTCCAAAACGGACCTGTGATACTCCCGGAGGACCTGCCTTCCTACATCCGGGAGCTGTCCATTGAAACGTACCGCAGGCCTTCCTCGGAGATTCCCACGCTGGAGGAACATGAGAAGAGGTACATCCGATGGGTCCTTGAAAGGTGCGACGGAAACAAGACCCGCGCGGCGAAGATGATGGGGATAGACAGGGTGTCTCTCTGGAGGAAATTGAAGCGATTCGACATGGACGAATGACGGAGGCAGGGGCCCCCGGGGTTCAGACCTGCGTCGATAGGGAGCGAAGCGGGCTCCGGCCCAAGGCCCTCGGAAGGACCACCCTCAGCGTCCCGGAAGCCACGTCCATGGTGATCCGTGCAGATAGGGCCTCTGCCAGGGATTGCTCCCGTCCCGTGGGAAATTCGCCCCCGCCCACTGGCGCGATCCCCCCAAAGCTGATCGTGCACCCGCCCCCTTCGGTCTCCAGAGAAATGCGGATCTCCCGTTCCGGTCCTCCGCGCCTCATGGCGTAATGCATGATCCGAAACAGGAGTCCGTGGAGAAAGAACGGGCAGGTGGAGATCACCGCTTCGCCTGCGGTTTCCAGGTACATATTTATTCGCTTGGAGGCTGAGTCCAGCCTGGAGAGTTCCAGCGCAAGACCGAGCACCTCGGCCACGTCCGTTTCCGTGACGAATTCATCCACGCTGTGGGCCAATCTGTTCATGCTGCGGATGATACCGTTGGCCCTCGTCACATCCTCCAGGATGCTGGAGGTGAGCCCCTGGAGTTTTCCGGGCTCCAGGGTTCTGCCCTTCTCCCACAACGCCACCAGTTCGTCCAGGAGTCCCAGGGTCTCGGAGATTATGGCCAAGACGTTCTTGAGTTCATGAGAGATGAGCCGGTTGGCCCTGGAAAAAAAAATGAAGCCCTCTCCGCACAGTTTTCCCATGGTCTCAGACATGGATGCCTCCCGCTTGCCCTCCCGTCATTGCCCGGAGAGCCCTCTCAGCTTGTCCACAAGATCCTCGATCTTGAAGGGTTTGATGATGTAATAAGACACCTCCTTCATGCCTACGTCATAGTCCCGGTCGGATCCGTGGCCCGTCACCAGAATAAATTTCATGGTCGGATCGATCTTCGCGAGACGCCGCCTGAGTTCGATGCCGTCCATGCCGGGCATCTTGACATCCAGAACCGCGGCCTCGTACTTACCCGGCGTCACTCGTTCCAGGGCCTCGGTCGGGTCCGTGACCCAGTCCGCCTCGATACCACGGAGGGACAGCCTCTGGGCCAGGGCCGAGACGAATTTTTTCTCGTCATCCACAAGCAGGACCTTCATCTTCTTTTCTCTCGATCTTCAACGGCAGGACAACAGTAAAGGTCGTTCCCTTCCCCAACGCGCTCCGGACCTTGATATCTCCCTTGAGCTTTTGCACCAGGCCATAGGTGATGGAAAGCCCCAGACCGGTGCCTCCCTTCGTACCCTTGGTGGTAAAAAAGGGCTCGAAGATCTTCTTCTGATCCTCTTCTGAAATACCGCACCCGGTGTCGCGGACTTCGATCTCCACCCGCCCGTCACTTCGTTCTCTGGCCTTGATCTGCAACCTGCCACCGTCATCCATGGCCTGGAAGGCGTTGTTGACCAGATTCAACAATATCTGCTGAAGCTTTCCCCGATCCAAAAAGACAACCGGAAAATCGCTCGGGATATCGGTCTGAATTTCGATTTTCCGGTAGGACGCCTCTTTCTTCAGAAAAGAAATGACCTCCGCCACCACCTCCTCCAGCCGGATGGGCGTAACCCGGGCCTCCACGTGCCGGGCGAATCCCAGGAGCTGTTTCGTGATCTCACCGCACCGCTCCACGGATTCCAGCACGTCGTCCACCAGGCCCATGAGCTGGGGGTCTTCACGATACTCCTTTTTCAGGGTGAAGAGGTCCTTCATGAGACCTGCGTTTTCACTGATGATGGCCAGGGGGTTGTTGATCTCGTGGGCCACCCCCGCAGCAAGCCGCCCGATGGAGATGAGCCGACTGCTCGCCTCCAGCCGTTCCATGGCCCTCAACCTGGCCTGGTCGTTTTCATAGACCCGATTCACCATGAACGTCGAGATGCCCAGGACAACCACGCACACCGTGATGATACTCAAAAAGAAGATCCAGTTGATCTTGGTGCGCAGGGAAAACCACCCCTTCATGATCTCCTCGCCTCGCTTGACCAGAATCAACACGTAGGGAGAGTCCTTGATGTAGGCGTATCCTATCAGGATCGGTTTTCCTTTGCGATCCCTGGCCTCGATGACCCTGGAACGGGGCGAGTACCCGGGCAATCCCAGTTCGAATCGCTGCAACACATTCCCATAGTATTTCGAGGGAGTCTGAATGAGTCCCTCGCGGTTGCACAGAAACGCGTCGCTTCCCTCGCTCAATTCAAGGGAGGAGAGAATACGAATGATCTTCCGGGTATCTAGGGTGGCGCGAAGGAGATAGAAGGATCCATCCTTTTTCGGGACCTTCAGGGCTATGATCATGTGAGGGATCTGTCGGAATCCCAGGAAGATATCGCTGATGAAGAATCCCTTCTCCACGCACACGCGGAACCACTCCTGGCCTCCGTAGTTCTTGCCGGTCAGGTCGAAAGGGCCGGCATAGCGCACCTGCAGGCCGTCTGCGTTGATTAGGCCCAGATCCACGAATCCGCCGAAGCCCATCTGAAGATCCCTGAGAAGATAGGCCAGTTGCAGCTCGCTGTTGAGTCCCCGGAAAGATTCCTGACGGGCGATGAAACGCAGAGCGTCGAGGCGTTCTTCCAGGAAAAAGGAGATGGTCCTGCGCGTGTTGGAGGTGAGTCTGACCGCGCGGAGCCGGTTTTCGCTCCCAATGGCCTCCCGGGCCAATTGAGAACTGATGATCACCAACAGTCCCATGGGCAGGATGGAAACGGCCAGCAGCAGAAGCACCGACACGAGCCAGATGCGCCGGTAGTTGAAAAGCACCGTCCGGCTTTCACCGCCCGAACCCGCATCAAGGAACTGGGGGCTGAACCGGAATAAAAGCCTGCGCATCGGACGTACTCCCTGTCCCCTCCTACCCGCTCAGCGCTTGAAGGAGCATCTCGATATCCGCAGGTTTTCTGAAGCAGGCCACGGCCCCCAGCTCCATGCAGATCCGGAAATCCCCTTCGTTCGCATGCCCGGACAGGATGACTACCCGCATGTGAGGGTGCTCCTTCATGACCCGCTCCAGGACCTCGGTCCCGTCGATATCCGGCAGTCTCAGATCCAGGATAATCCCGTTGAAAGAATTATCCCTCACCCGCTCGAGAGCGGACGAACCATCGTAAACCGGGGCCGTCTCGATACCCCTCAATTCCAACCGTTGAGCAATAGTATCCGCGATCTTTTTTTCGTCGTCCACCACGAGAATTTTCATGCGCTACATTATGCAACAGAAAAAACATTGACAACCGCATTTTTTTTCATTAGAACACAGACCGTTTCATTTGTAAACACCAAAGGCCCACATCGTATCATTTTACAACTATCAGGGCCGAGATTCGGGCTTGTTGGGCCCCACGGACAAGCCCACGGCACCGCTCAGGTTTCGCCGAACGGCCTCGCGATCGGTGGGGACACGATCTGCTGGGACATTCAGGCCTTGACCGCGTTCAACCACGGTCTG
This sequence comes from Deltaproteobacteria bacterium, assembly GCA_019307945.1. Classification (GTDB taxonomy): domain Bacteria; phylum Desulfobacterota; class DSM-4660; order Desulfatiglandales; family Desulfatiglandaceae; genus B17-G16. The sequence goes on from JAFDIS010000009.1 coordinate 42,665, forward strand.
AGACCGGGGTTCTCCGAGGGCGGGGGTAAACGTGCACATCTCGTGTGAAGGAGTTCTGGACACATGATACGTAATGCTTGTACCAAATGGCGCATTCTTCTGCAAAGTGTGACGGTCATTCTTCTTCTGCATCCATTGACCGCCGGGGCGGCCCAGGAGGCCGCAACCGGGGGCGGAGGGAGGCCCTGGTGGTTCTGGCCTCTGATTCTTTTCGTGTTCTGTTTTGTCCTGGGTATTATCGCCGTGCTCGCCGGAGTGGGGGGCGGCGTGCTCTACGTGCCCCTGGTCAGCGGTTTTTTTCCGTTTCATATCGACTTTGTGCGCGGAGCGGGACTCATGGTGGCCCTGGCGGGCGCACTGGCGGCCGGCCCGGGGCTGCTGCGCCGGAATCTCGCAAGTCTGAGGCTCGCCCTTCCCGTAGCGCTCATCGCCTCGGTATGTTCCATTTTCGGTGCCATGTTGGGGCTTTACCTTTCCAGGTTAAACCCTGATATCGTCCAGACATGCCTGGGAGCCGCCATCGTCGGCATCGCCGTTCTGTTGTTGGTATCCAAGAACACGGAAAAGCCGGTCGTCACCAAGCAGGACGCCCTGGGACTGGCCCTGGGAATCCGGGGCGCTTATCTGGACGAAGCGACCCGGGAACGGGTGGACTGGAAGACCCACAGGACCCTCCTGGGTCTGGTTCTTTTCGTATTCATCGGACTGCTGGCCGGGATGTTCGGCCTGGGCGCCGGCTGGGCCAATATCCCGGTCCTGAACCTGGTGATGGGCGTCCCGCTCAAGATCTCGGTGGCCACGAGCAAGTTCCTTCTTTCGATCACCGATACATCCGCGGCCTGGATCTACATGAACAAGGGTTGTGTAATCCCCCTCATGGCCATCCCTTCCATCCTGGGGTTGATGTTCGGATCCTTCGTGGGGGTCAGGCTCCTGAGCATTGCAAAACCCAAATTCATCCGATACATGGTCATATTGGTCCTGTTTTTCGCAGGGTTCAAGGCGATGGACAAGGGTTTGGGCCTCGGAATCATGGGATAGACATCGGAGGAGCATGAAAATGAAAGAACCGATCCAAAGCGACCTGAAACCGATGCCGGAGCAACTGGCTTATGCGAACGTGCTGTTCGTGGGGGCGTGGCTCGGCATTTTCCTGATGATCATTACCTATTTTCTCTATCTTGGAGGCGTACTGGCGCCCCATGTGGACCTGGGCCTTGTTACCGCCAACTGGAACAAGGGGGTGGACGAATACCTTGCCGTGACGCAGTCTCCCCACGGCTGGGGATGGGTCAAGTTTTTGAGCAAAGGGGATTTCCTCAATTTCGTGGGGATGGTGCTTCTTGCGGTATTAACAATCATTTGCTATTTGTTTCTCATCGTCGGCTATCAAAAAAGGCGCGACCGGATCTATATGATCATCGCTGCACTGGAGGTCCTGGTCCTGGCTTCCGCCGCTTCCGGCCTGCTGGGCACGGGCGGCCATTGATGGTGCCGGGGATGTGAATAGAAAAAAAGGAATCGATGCCATGGAAGAAAGCGGACTGAAAATTCTGCTCGTGGACGACGAAGCCAAGTTCCTGGACTCCATCTCCGAGCGTGTACGGCTGAAAGGTTTCGAACCGTTACCCGCCCGGAGCGGCGGCGAGGCCCTCGAGATCGCCCGCAACACACAACTCCATGCAGCGGTCGTGGACCTCAAGATGCCCGACATGGACGGTTTGACCGTGATCACGAAGCTCAAGGAGATCCAGCCGGACATCAGGACCGTGCTGCTCACGGGCTTCGGCGACGACAAGGTCAGGGAGGCGGCCGAGGCCCTGGACGCGGCCTATTTCGAAAAGGACGAAATGGGCCGGTTCTGGAGCTTTCTCACCGGCATGGGGACCAAGGACTTCCGGGTCCTGCTGGTGGACGACGAGAAAAAGTTTCTGGACACCCTCTCGGACCGCGTGAGGCTCAAAGGCTTTGAACCCATCGCCGCTCAAGGCGGCCGTGAGGCCCTCGAAATAGCCCGCAAGACCAAAATCCATGCAGCGGTCGTGGACCTCAAGATGCCGGGCATGGACGGCCTGGTCACCATCACAAAACTCAAGGAGATCCAGCCGGACATCAAGACCGTGCTGCTCACGGGCTTCGGCGACGACAAGGTCAAGGAAGCGGCCGAGGCCATTGATGCGGCCTATTTCGAAAAGGACGAAATGGGCCGTTTTTGGAACTTCATGAAAAAACTCCAGCGAAGTCTCGAAGACGGCATGGCCGCCGCGGGCATGGCCACGGGCGGCGACCTGGACGATGCTGCGAAATGGAGAAAAAACGATTCCGAGAAATAGCGTTTTTTTTCAAGACACCGGCGAGCAAAGAAACTCAGAGGCGCTTTGAACCAAAGAGCGCCTTTGTTTTCTCCTGAAAGACACGGTAACGATCCCATGAATCTCCGAGGGTGAAAGATGCAAACCGCCAGACCCGTCATCCTCCTGGTGGACGACGAAAGAAAATTCATCGAATCCATGAGAGAACGGATGCAACTCAAAGGATTCCCCACCTACACTGCCGTGTCGGGTGAGGAGGCCCTGGAAATCGCCGAACGGATCGACATCGACCTGGCCATAGTCGACCAGCGCATGCCGGGCATGGACGGATTGACCACCATCTCCAAACTGAAACAGATGTTGCCCGGGCTCCGCACGGTGCTTCTCACCGGATACGGCAACGACAAGGTGAGGGAGGCTGCGCACGCCGCGGATGCGCTCTATTTCGAAAAGGATGAAATGAGGCGTTTCTGGGAATTCATCCGCCGGTTCGGGGCCGAGGCGGGCATGATCATCATTTCTCCCCCTTCGGTCGGCAGCGTAGAGCCCGACCCCCGCCCGATGTCCGGTCCGGATCAAGACCCGGGAGAATCAGCCTGGGAGATCCAGGAACGCAGGATCAAGAAACTGATCGGGGAGTCGTTCCCATTTCTGGAGCTCAAGCAAAACATCAAGAAAGTGGCTCCACTCGATTGCCCGGTTCTCATCCACGGTGAGACGGGAACGGGCAAGGAACTCCTTGCACGGGCCATACACGCATTGAGCCCCCGGGGAGAGAATCGTTTCGTGGCGGTCAATTGCGGGACCTTTCAGGAGGATCTCTTGAACAATGAACTTTTCGGGCATGAAAGGGAGGCCTTCACCACCGTGCTTCACAGGAAGGTGGGCGTCTTTGAGGCGGCCTCCGGGGGAACGGTCCTGCTGAGCGACATCGCGAAGGCTCCCCCCTCCATTCAGGTACGCATCCTCCGCCTCCTGCAGGACGGCACCGTGGTTCGCGTGGGAGGAGCGGAGGAAATACCGGTGGATGTCCGCATCCTGGCGGCCTGCGAACAGGAGCCCCGGCAAGTCCTGGAGGAAGGGACCCTGCGCAAGGACCTCTACTACGCTTTAAATGCCGTGACCCTCAAGATCCCTCCGCTGAGGGAGCGACCCGACGACGTTCCCCTGCTGGCCCGATACTTCCTGGACAAGTACCGGAGAGACTTCGGGAAGGCCGTGGACCGGATTTCCGGGGAGGTCCTGGATCTCTTCATGTCCTATACGTTTCCATGCAACGTGGCCGAACTGGAAAACGCTATCGAACACGCCGTCATCCTGTGTGAGGGCAAGGAGCTGCGCCCCGAGCACCTGCCTCGGAACATTCGCGCGGACCTCCTTAACCGGGGGCCCGGAGCGGAAGACTTTCCGACCCTCGCGGAGCTGGAAAAGCGACACATCCTGAGGGTACTCAAGGCCACGGGGGACAACAAGAGCGAGGCGGCCCGAATCCTGGGAATCAACCGTGCCTCGTTGTGGAGAAAGCTCAAGCAAATGAACCAGAATTAGTGTATAATGCGGGCCGGGAAAGGTTCCGTGCCGCCCCTCTGAACTCCAGGAAGGCCGTGCGGCCCCGGCTCGACCCCATCACAACCCGTCGCCAGGCTTGGGAGGAGCAATCCATGGGAGAGAATACCAGACAAATCAAGCTGTTGATCGTGGACGATGACGAGAAATTCCTGGGCACCATCGCCGAACGCCTCGGGCTCCGCGACTTTGACGTGACAACCGCCACGGATGGGGAAAAAGCCATCACGGCGGCCAAGAAGGGTCACTTCGACGTGGCCATCCTGGACCTGAACATGCCCGGCATGGATGGAACCCAACTCCTCAAGATCCTCAAGGAAAAACACAGATTCCTGGAAGTGGTGATCCTGACGGGTTTCGGGTCCATCGACTCGGCCGTGGAATGCACCAAGCTCGGGGCCTTCGGCTATCTTGAAAAGCCTTATGATTTCGAAAACCTGCTCGATGTGCTAAGGAAGGCCTACGAAGCGCGGCTGAGGAAAAAATTCGAGCAGGACCGAAAGCGTCTCGAGGAGATCGAACTGATGGCCGTAGGCTCAAGCCCCTTGACCATCCTGAGGTCTCTGAGCCGGATCGACGACGAGGAAAAATAACCGGGGAGCGAACCACCCCCTCACCAGTCGTAGAGCACCTCCCAGTGTTCGGCGAAAGACGGATCTTCGCGGCTGTAGCGGTAAAGGAGCGTCTTACCCGTGCCCGGCTCCCTGCCCTCTTCAGGCTTCCAGTAACGCAGGTAGATGGCGGGCTGAAGCGCTCGGGGACCTTCGGCCTCTCCCCCTGGGAAGTCGCTTTGGATCCAGATCTCCTTCTCCTCTATCACCTTCCAGACCGTGTCGAACCGCTTGCTCCGGACCAGTTCCCCCACCCGCGGAAGACCCATACTCTCGCGGAGTTCCTTGAAGCGGTAGGGGGAGCGTTCGCCGCGATCCAGGATCCTTTCTCCCAACACCATGATACCCACGGCTCCTAAAGGCGCGGTGAGGAGGATGGACAGCACGGCGACTGCCAGGATCACCTCACCCGAGGCGACCCCCGCTGCCAGGGGGACCGCCCCGATGGCTGCCTGAACCGTGGCCTTCGGGATATAGGCTACGACGCAGAAGAGTCTTTCCCTGCGATCGAGATCCGTGCCCATGAGCGAAAGATAGGTCCCCACGCTCCTGCAAACGAGTCCCGCCGCGATTACCGCAGTGCCCGCAAGACCCGCATCCCAGGCCACCTGGACGTTGACCTGTGCCCCAACCAGGACGAAAAGGAGGAGCTCTGCAAACATCCAGAGCTTCTTCAGCTTCTGGGAAATTATATGTGCGATGGGCTCTGATTTTTCGAGGATGATGAACCCGATGGCCATCACCCCCAGCAGGCTTGCTATGGGCACACGCCCTTCCAGTGCCCCCTCCAGCCAGGTGAGAAAGATGGCCACGCCCATAACCACGATGGTCCGCTTGGGCGGCCGCCAGTCGTATCGCGTGAAAAGGCGGTAGAGGAGGTAGCCCGGCCCCAGGCCTGCGGCCACACCCAGCACGATGCTCACGGGGATCTCGGCCAGTCTCAGCCAGAGGTTCATTTCCCCCCCGCCGTACATCCCCAGGAAGACCGTAAAGAGCACGATCACGAAGACATCGTCCAGGCTGGAGGCCCCCAGGATCAGGGTGGGAATCCCCTTCTTGGCGCCCCTACCCCGGTCCATGAAATCGATCATCAGGGGGACCACCACCGCCGGGGACACCGCGCCCAGGATCGCCCCCAGCATGGCCGCCTCCAGGTAAGACATTCCCAGCAGGTGAGGGGCCACGAGGGTGACGCCCCCGATTTCGAAAAGCGCAGGGACCATGCTCATCAGCACGGCGGCCCGGCCCACCCGGTTCAGGGTGTCCCTCCGAAGCTCGAAGCCCGCGCGCAGGAGGATAACGATGAGGGCGATCTTACGAAAATCCGCGGAGACCCGCATCATCTCGGGCGCCATGAGGTCCAGGGCGTGGGGCCCGATGACCACGCCCACCAGCAGCATTCCCACAAGTCCCGGGAGTTTGAAGCGGCGAAACATGTAATCCGCGCTCAGCCCCAGTATGATGATCAACGCGATTCCGATGGCCACGATTCAACCTCCAACAGGATGTTGAAAAACGTAGCAAGCGCAGGCGAGGCAAAACAAGACTAGGCGAGCCAACGGACTTGATATGCACGGATTTTTCAGTCGAACTCCAGCCTAAAAATCCACAAGCGCAATAGCTTTTCAACAGCCTGCTAAAACAAAAAGCCCCGCAGGAATCACCTCGCGGGGCGTCTCGAAAAAACCAACAGCCTCCGGCGGGAGGCATTTTGGAACGCTCCTACCCTGCGTCGTCCCTTTCAGGGTAGAAGTCATCATCCCCAAGAAGTTCCGGGGCGGTTGTGGCAGACTTCATTGCCGGTGCCTTTGCGCACCGTTTTAAAAGACACCGTGCGGAATGTCAATACGGTTTCGTCAGAGAAACCGGGCGGCACCTTAAGCCGTGGGGGTGCTTATTGGAAGGCTCACACCCTCTCGCGCAGTTGCTCTTCCGTGAAACAGGCCGTACAGGTCTTTCCCCACATGGAAACCGTCTTATTCTCCTGATACACCCTCAGGTTTTCGTAGCCCTCCTCCTTGAGCTTCTTGAGCGCTCCCACGGGGATGGAAATCCCGTCGACCTGAATGGAGTCCTGATCACTAGCCCTGGAAATGAGATCCTCGATGCGATTCATCTTCTGTCTACCTCCCTCCCATGACGGGACGCGGGCCGCGCCGCTTAGCGAAAAAAAGATTTAGAGCCTTTCCCGGAATCAAATCAAAATATTAGCTCAACCCCCTGGATTGAGTAACCTTGTAATCATTTTTTCTCCCGTGTCAAGACACAATGGCGTGCCTTGCGGCCTGCGGCCGCAGTTGCGGGTCTGGCGGGAACTTGACAAACGACAGAGAATGATTATTTTTTCTTCCGTCAACATTCCCACATAAATTCAGATAGTTATATCGTGTTGACAGGTTTCTGGTTTTGGTCGAAGTCCAACGTCTCTTGTTCGGACGAACCAAAAAATCTTTTCTTTGCTCCATAATTTTTTCGAAAGGAGGTTTTGGGAGATGAAGATCAGGCCTTTAAACGACCGCGTACTGGTTCTCAGGATCGAGGAGGAAGAAAAGACCGCAGGTGGGATCATAATCCCTGATACCGCCAAAGAAAAGCCCCAGGAGGGCCGGGTGGTGGCCGTTGGTCCCGGCAAGCTGGATGAGAACGGCAAGAGGATCCCCCTCGACGTCAAGAAAAACGATCGGATCCTCTTCGGGAAATACGCCGGAAACGAAATCAAGATCGAAGGCGTGGAGCATCTCATCATGCGCGAGGACGACATCCTCGGAGTGATCGAAAAGTAATCGAGGGAGGTGTTGAGACATGGCGAAGAAAGAGATCAAGTACAGCGCGGAGGCGAGAGAGAAAATCCTCGTGGGCGTCGATACGCTCGCCAATGCGGTGAAGGTCACCCTCGGGCCCAAGGGGAGAAACGTCCTGATCGAGAAGACCTGGGGTTCCCCCACCACCACCAAGGACGGGGTGACGGTGGCCAAAGAAATCGAGCTGGAAGACAAATTCGAGAACATGGGCGCCCAGATGGTCAAGGAAGTAGCCAGCAAGACCTCCGATGTGGCGGGCGACGGCACCACCACCGCCACCATCCTGGCCCAGGCCATTTATCGGGAGGGTTCCAAGCTCGTAGCCGCAGGCTCCAACCCCATGGCCATCAAGCGCGGCCTCGACAAGGCCGTGGAAGCGGTCGTGGATGAGCTGCGGAAGATCTCCAAGCCCACCAAGGACAAGAAGGAGATCGCCCAGGTAGGCACGGTTTCGGCCAACAACGACAGCACCATCGGGGATATCATCGCCGAGGCCATGGAAAAAGTGGGCAAGGAAGGCGTCATCACGGTGGAAGAGGCCAAGAGCATGGAAACCACGCTGGAGATCGTGGAAGGCATGCAGTTCGACCGTGGGTACCTGAGCCCCTACTTCGTCACGGATCCCGAGAAAATGGAGGCCCACCTCGAAGAGCCCTACATCCTGCTCCATGAAAAAAAGATCAGCAACATGAAAGACCTGGTTCCCATCCTGGAGCAGGTGGCCAAGTCCGGAAAACCGCTTCTACTGATCGCCGAAGACGTCGAGGGCGAGGCCCTGGCCACCCTGGTGGTGAACAAGATCCGCGGGACGCTCAAGTGTGCGGCCGTCAAGGCCCCCGGTTTCGGTGACCGGCGAAAGGCCATGCTCGAGGACATCGCCGTGCTCACGGGCGGGCAGGTCATCAGCGAAGACCTCGGCATCAAGCTTGAAAACGTGACGTTGAAGGACCTGGGCACTGCCAAGAAGGTGACCGTGGACAAGGACAACACCACCATCGTGGACGGAGGCGGGACCCGCGCCGCACTGGAAGGCCGGGTCAAGCAGATTCGTGTCCAGATCGAGGAAACCACCTCCGATTACGACCGGGAGAAACTCCAGGAAAGGCTCGCCAAGCTCATCGGCGGTGTGGCCGTGATCAACGTCGGGGCCGCCACGGAGGCCGAGATGAAGGAGAAGAAGGCGCGGGTGGAAGACGCCCTGAACGCCACGCGAGCCGCTGTTGAGGAAGGCATCGTGGCGGGAGGCGGCGTTGCGCTGGTGCGTTGCATCAAGGCCCTGGACAATCTGAAACTGGAAGGAGAACAGGATCTGGGCGTCAAGCTCATCAAGCGGGCACTCGAGGAACCGGTGCGGCAGATCGCCAACAACGCGGGCTTCGAAGGCTCCGTGGTGGTCCAGCGCGTGCTGGAAGGAAAAAACAATTTCGGGTTCAACGCGGCCAGTGGAGAGTATGAAGACCTGGTGAAGGCGGGAATCATCGACCCCACCAAGGTCACCCGGTTCGCTCTCCAGAACGCGACCTCCGTGGCCGGCCTGCTCCTGACCACTGAGGCCATGGTGGCGGAAAAACCCGAGAAAAAGAAGGCACAAGGCATGCCCGACATGCCTGGAGAAGACATGTACTAATAGTCTCGAACACTCTTCAAGGGTCCCCGGGGCGGGGGCGCCCCCCCCGGGGGGCCCATCTCCGTCCCGGAGGCTCGAGGGAAGGCCCCCCTGATCATCGGGGAGGCAGCCCCGACGCCATTTTTGAGACAAGCCCCCCTTACCCGGGCTCCGATTCCCCCGGCAAGCATTATGAAAAGGGATCATGTACCACTGCCCGCCGCCCAAGAGGCACCAACCGCGAGGGGACGCGGCGCCTTGCCCCTAATTCAACGGGATGCTCTTGCCCCTGACATCCGCGGCAAATCAGGTGCCGAACTCCTGGATCAGGCCCTGGAACTGGGGCCGCGGGGGATCTCCAGGCTCTCGTGCGAGGATTTTTTCTGGCTCGTGCGCAAAATCGGTCCCGACGACTGCATCCCCCTCCTGGAACTCGCCTCCACGGAGCAATGGCAGTACCTGCTGGACCTTGAATTATGGGGCGGGGACATGCCCCGGGTGGAAAGGATCTCTTTCTGGATCGAGCGCTTTCAGCGGGCCGATCCCGTGCGCCTGACCCGCTGGCTCTTCACGGAAGGCGAACTCCTCGCCCACTATCATCTGTACAAGTCCTTGGACGTGGTCATGGATGTAGGGGATGAAGGGGCCCCAAAGGGAGAAGGGTTTTTCACCCTGGACGGAGTCTTTCACATCCGTGTCAGGGACCCCCGCTACAGGGAGAGCCTTGAATCCCTGATCCGAACCATGGCGGAGGTGGACCTCAATCGCTACCAGGCCTTGATGACGGGCCTTTCCGCCGTCCTGCCGGCGGAACTGGAAGAAGAACTCTACCGGCTGCGCAACGCACGACTGGCCGAGCACGGCTTCCTGCCTTACGAGGAGGCCGTGAGTATCTATTCCCCTCTAGAACCCGCATTCCTCAAGAGGATGGAAGGTGCAACCGCCGACCCCGTGGTCCGGGATCCCCAAGCCCCTGTGACGATTCCCACCATTCCCTTACTGCTGGGGGGGGCGGGAAACTTGTTCCTACAGGCAGCCATGGGGGTGGATGATCCGTTGTTCGCCGATCGTCTTAGGCTCGAGTTTGCAGGGCTGGCCAACCAGCTCCTGGCCGCCGACGGCCTGCAATCCCCGGACACCGACGACCTGATCGCCTCGTGCAGACGGGGAGCAAGGATCCTGAACCTGGGCCTGGAAATTCTCAGCGGCCGGGACCCGGCGGCGGGCAGGAGATTGTTGGAAAGATATCCCCTCACGAGTGTGTTCCGCGTGGCTTACGGGATGGTCCTGAAGGTGAAACGTGAGGCCGAGCGCTGGGAGGCGGGAAGCTGGTTCCGCGCCCGGGGGCTTGATGTCACATTCTGGGCAGAGCGCTGGGGAGGCACCCTGAAAGGGCTCCTCAAGCGACGCCCGCTCTTTTTCACGGGGCAAGAAGACGAGCAGATGCGCGACTTCGAATGGCTCGGGGAGGTGCGGCAATGCACGCGAATCCTCAGGCGCCTGATGGTGGTGGACGGGCTCCTTGAGGTGCTGGCCCGCTCCTGCCCCCCCGGGCAAGACGGGATAGCACCGCTGGAAGACACCTATGACAGGCTCCTCGTCACCTACTGGGGGCGCATGTCTCTGGGCCTTGGTCCAACATTCGAGGGGCTGACCGTGGAGCAGGCCCGGGACCTTCTGGCACGCCTCCGGAGTAGGGAGGGCTCTCCGCCGTACACCATGGAAGCCTTCGGCTCCAACTTCGTCCGGGATCTTTGCGGGTGCCTGCCGACGCCTGACCCCGAAACAGAGGCCCTGCTAAAGGAGACCCTCGGGTCGGTGTGGGAGGCGTTTTGCGATGAATACTCCCGCATTCCCCTGGACAGGCTCGACGGGAGGTATTCCAGGACGCTTCGAATCATTCATTCCCGAACCTGAAAGCCCCGCCTCTTCCACGGAACAGGCCTCAGCCCTCCACACCCACAAACCGCACGAACTCCTCCAGCTTTCCCCGATCGCTCCGGAATCGGTTGGCGGGGTGATCCGGCTGCGGGTATCCCAGGGCAACGCCCATGACCAGGACCTGATCCTCCGGGATTTCAGCATATTTTCGCACCACCTGAGGATAGCCCACGGACACGGCCAGGATGCATGTGCCCAGCCTCTCCTCGAGGGCCAGCAGGGCTATGGTCTGCAGGATCAGGCCCCCGTCCAGGAACGCGTAGTGGTTGAATTCCCGGCGAAAATGAAGATAGAGGAGATTGGGTGCCCCGAAGAATCCCATCATCTCCATGAAATGTGCGTTTCGCGCGGCCTTGTCTTCCCTGGCTATCCCAAGGGCATCGTACAGCCCCCTGCCCAGCCCTTTATAACGGCTTTTCAGGGGTTCGTCGAAGCTGGAGGGAAACGCCAGTTCAGGCTCCGGCATGACCCCCCGGCTCGCCAGGGCCACACACTCCTCCCGAATCTTTTCTAGGACCTCGCCCCCCACCACGGTGAATTGCCACGGCTGGGTGTTCCCCCATGAGGGCGCCCTGAGCGCCCCTTCCAACACCCGCTCCAGTACCGCGCGGGGTACCGGCTTTCGCTGAAAGGCCCTTATGCTCTGTCTGGCCTGAACCGCCTCCCGGATCTCCATGAGTTTCTCCTTTCTCCGTCTTTTCCAACCCTCTCTACGCCATTTCAGCCTTGCTTTCAAGGGCGGAAATTTCCCGCCCCGGCTCCCATGACCGTCCAGTCCTTTCCGGGAAAGCGGCCCTTCACTCCTCCGAGCCCGTTGACCCGTCACGGGGGACCGGGGCCACCGAGGCGGATTTCGCGCGGGTCACCGTCAAGAACCGAAGGCACGGGGCCCTCAATCCCCTGGCCCGCGTTCAAGAACCGGTGACCAAGGATACTTTGACCTGGGCGGGGCGCTTCCCGTGAACACGGATGGGGGGCTCCTCTCCAGGGGCCACCCCCTGGGGGCAACGGCCCTGGCCCAGGTCATCGAAATCTTTCGGCAGATTCGGGGCCAGGCTGGTCAAAGACAGATGGAAAGGGCCCGCATCGGTCTGGCCCACGCCATGGGCGCAGGGCCCAACAGCACCGTGGTCATCCTCCAGCGCTGAGGCGCCCCCGTCCTGAAGGAGTCCTGGCCTCAGCAGGCGTGGTCGAGCACCCAAACCTCGGGGCCTGCGGCGGGCAGGCCTTCGGCCGACACCGCCACCTCGCTCGACCCGATCCGTTTCGCATTGCCCATCTTTTCCAGGAAATCCTCCACTCCGGCGATGGGCAGATCGCATTTTTCGGTTTTAAAATGCATGGGGATCACGACCTTGGGGTTGAGCGCCCCGACCACGTCAGCGGCTCCCCGGGCGTCCACGGTGAAGGTTCCCCCCACCGGCACCATGAGCAAATCCACGGATCCCAGTGCGCCCGCCTGCTCCTGGGAAAGCCGGTGCCCCAGATCCCCCAGGAAGCATATGTTTACGCCGTCCACGGCAAAGGAGAAGACCACGTTGGGTCCCCGCTCGGAGCCTTCCGATTCGTCGTGGAAGGTCTCGAGGCCCTTCACCTCGATTTCCTTGACCCGGCCCGGGCCCTTCAGGACCGCGGGCGAACCGGGCAGGCCTTCCACCCAGTTGTGGTCCGCGTGATCGTGACTCACCAGCACGCCGTCCGCCTGATCCTTCACGGGGTCATATTTCAACACCCCGCCGTACCCGGAAGGGTCATAGGGGTCGGTAACGAGCACGGTGCCGTCGTCCGCCGTGATGGTGAAACTGGCATGTCCATTCCATTTGATCTTCATGGCATCCTCCTTTCCACAGGGGTTCACGAATGGATCGGGCCTTTTTAGAATACTTAGGCATATTAAAACGCCCGCCACCACAAGTCAAACGATCGAGGGATCATGCCCCGGATTTGGTCCCAAGTTCCTGACGAAGAAAATTGCAGCCCATTGACATCTGAAGTTTCACCGAAATTGTGTCCCATAGAATCACGCAACCATACGCAGCAGCGTGTCCACGAAACATTTTCGCGGGACTTTGTCGTGTGTACGGCAAACGGCATCAAAATCATGTGTCAAAGCAGCCTTGGCAGTGATATGTCTGAGATCAGAGAAGGCAAAACTGTTGCGTCCTCTGACTTTGTGACGGCGTTCGGGGGTATTTTCAAGTCGTGCCCCATAGATCCGGGCAATGGCGGCTGCCATCATGGAAAAGTTCATGTGATTCATGACCGCATAGGCATTGCGGGCCTGGCTTTTGCTGCTCCCGATGTCCTGTTTGATCTCTTTGAAACCGGATTCAATTTTCCACCTTGCGCCATAGTACTCGATGATTTGTGCGGTGGTCAAATCGAGATCAGTAGAGAAAAGGGCGATCCACTGTGTTTTACGAAAGACCCAGACTACCCGCACAGGGCACTTGAGGGTCTTGAGCATGACCACTTTTGTGGAGGCCGTGACCTCGCGGTAACGTCCATAAAGAAATACCTGGTGGCATGATGCCTCTGATTTGATTTGGGCAGCCATCTCAGTGGAGGTACCCAGTCGGTTCCCATACTTGCGTGGCCTGCCAAGGCGGCCGGCCGAGAAGTCGTCCTGAAGGGGCCGAAGGATGTCGCCTAGAATAAACAGGTCAATTTGCGCCTTTCTGGTTGGATATCAACAAGTTATGCGAATATCCCACCGTGAAAGGAGGGGAATTGCAAGGGAAAAGTCAGCATAACATATTGAAATAACTAGCATAATAGTTGAAACTCATTTTTCGTGCCAAATGGACAGGGTTTTCTTTTCGGATCAGAGCAAAATCCTCGGCTCGAACAAACTTTAAAAACGGTGAAACTTTACTAAACAGATATCAATGCCGATAAAAGAGGAAGCAAGCGCAAAAGCTGGGGGCAAGTGGATGAAAAAAGTTCAGCGGATTTTGGCAATCCTTTTCCTTTGCTTAATTTTTTTCTTAATGGATACCCCAAGGGCATCCGCCGACTGGAAGATAGTGTACTCTGACCGTCTTCTAAATGCGATGCGACAAGCGGGTTATAGTCCCCCTCCAAAATATCAGGGAAGCTTTCGTACAAAAGCAGAATGTGCAAACGCCTTAGCCCGAGCCTCCACCGGCGGGTTTAACAGATACGGAAATGAGGCTTGGTGAACTGGTTACGACAGCCCCGGGACGGGAGCCAACACCTCACAATCTTATGGATCCTACAGCAGCTCACAGGAGTTCGCCCGTCAGATGATGGGAAGCCTACTGGGCAGTCTTTTGGCTGCCGCCCTTGCCCCACCAAGCTCTAATCCTCCGACTACAGTCCCCAAGCGTCATAGCTATCAAGATCAAAAGAAGAGACAGGAAAGGGCTCGCAAGCACCGGGAAGGGCTTGCCCGATGGAAAAGGCTTCAGGAGGAACAAGCCGCGCAAACTGAACGAGAAAAGGCGATGAGGAAGAAGGCGGCCAGCGAACTTCTTGCCCAGCTGGATACCGTGGGTTCCTCGGGAGATTTGGAACTCCAGCCCCTTGGAGACACAGAAACAGATCCATTAGAAAAACACCTGAAAAAGGAGTTAGAACCACTATCCAATGGAAGATATGACACGTCCTATCTATCTCCTATCAAAAGGACCATGTGTGCCAGCTATTTCGCAAAGAAGGCCGCTGATGCAGCAAAAAAAGGCGACTTCGTGTACGCACGATATCTTCAACGACAAGCCGAACATGTCTTGACAGGAAAAATGACTGATCTCCCTTGCCAGTTCGACGGAGCTCCAGAGCCCCCCCCTCCACCGGCTCCCGAAAAGGCAAAGGTTACACCCGGACCGTATGAGGAAATGCTCCAAAACTTTAGTCAGCAAATAAAGATTCTTTCCAACATTGAGGTTAAATTGAGGCACGTCCAGCGCACGAAAGAAGAAGCGCGCAAGAAAATGCAAGAGGCAGAAAAGAGCATATCAGAAATTAGGAAAAGGTCTGCCGTAGGTAAGAAACCACAGGGCAAACAAGAAGACGATGAGATGGAAAAGGCCCAGGCCTTGCTCCGCCAGGCCCAGGACCAGCTTCAACAGGCAAACCATTCAGAGGAAGAGCTTCTGAAAAAGAAAAAGGAGATAGAAACAAACTTTAGAAAAATGCAGTCACATTTAGAGGCACGAAAAAAGGGGAAAGGAAACTACTAATGGACCGACTTAAACTACTCCTTGTTTTCACCCTGTTCATTTCTTTGTCAGCGTGTGCTCCCACCATCAAATACGAGGGTATCATAGACCTGACCCGAAATTCCAAAATAACGAAACAGCACCCGACAAGCCTTGAGAAAGCCATCGAGAAGCAGAAGGCCCTTATTGAAAAAAGAAGCTCATACGCAAGGCCAGAATGGTATGCTCAATTGGCTAATTTGTATAACAAGAATGGGCAGTTTGCTGAGGCGATTGCCGCCGCCAAGAGGGCCTTAGAAATCAAGAAAACTGCAACGGGCTTTCACAACCTAGGGTATGCCTACCAGGGTAAAAAGCAATACCATAACGCATTAGCTGCTTACAGAAAGGCGCTCCAGTTAGAGCAAAATCCAGTAACTTTTAGCCAAGTGGGCCATGTATACTTTGCCCTTATGGATTATGGCTCTGCGCTAACCAACTTCAAGGAAGCTTTAAAGCTGGACCCGCGAAATGACGTTTATTTGCTTTTAATCTCTATTTGCCATTATCGAATGGGTCAATATGAGGATGCGCTTGATGCAATTAATAAGGCGATTAGCGCTTTCAGTTACGGAACCCTTGGCATGAAGGTAAAGGTAAAAAAGGTATATGATATCGTAAAGTATAGAGTAATCGAGGTCACTGAAGTTGAAAAAGGTGGCCCTGCTGATGAGGCGGGTATCAAAGTAGGCAGTACCCTTGCCCTAGGCGGGATAAAGGCAAATGACTTTAAGATTTCTCTGCAGGATATAGAGAAATATTTCAAGACATTAAAGCCGGGGGCCACTGTGGAGATATGGGCAACGGCTCCGGGACCATTTCAATTCCCTCACAAAAAACTACTTAAGGTCGAAAGGGTTCCAGATCCGTACCGAGCTTTAAAGTTTGCAGTAAAGGCCGAAATTCTGGCCATCACAGGGAAAAGCCAAGAGTCCAGAAAATTTGCGGAAGAATCATTAAGCGACGAGACTTCCAATGAGACTTCGGAAGGCTGGGCAAGAGTAGCTCTGGCCAGGGCATATCTCAAGGCACATGACTATAGGAAAGCAGAAGAAACCCTCTCTGGAACTAACGCCACCAAAGCCAAGATACTCAGAGCACTCGCTCTTGCTAATATGGGCCGAAACGAAGAGGCAAAATCCCTTTATTTGGCAATACCAGAAGATAAGCTCACCCCGAAGAAGATCCCGCTGTGGAATGACCGTAACACTCTGCTTTGTGCGTTCAAACCCGTTGTTATTGAGTATGAAACCAAAGCCAAGGAATTGGCAGACGCAGGGCTTTACCGGCAAGCATTAGAAAAGTATGCGAACGCCTTTGTTATTGCAGAGGACAATAAGGCCAAAGAATTAAGAAACGAAATGTTTCAGTTGCTAAAGAAAATACCCAGCCTTCCTCCACTACCAGAGGATGCTCATCGATGCATTGTAAGAGGTAAGGTTCTCATCAAAGAAGGCGATTTTGGGCGGGCAGCCCTAGAGTTCAGAAAAGCAATAAGGCTGGCACCTTATTTTCCCAAACTCTATTTCAACACAGCCCTAGTGGAGGGAAAAGCTGGGAATTATGAAAAGGCTATCTCCCATATTAAAACCTACCTCGAATTTGCTCCTGAGGCCCCAGACGCAAGAGCCGCCAAGGATCGGATATATAAATGGGAGCTACTGATGGAGGAACAAAATGCTCAAAAGTAACCTCCATCTGAAATTGGCCTACGTCCTTATACTTTCAACCGCGGCATTGGTTTTGACGTACTTCGCCCTCTTGCCGACACAATGCATGGCCCAGGCCAGTAGTCTATATCAGATGATACGTCAATATGAAGACATGAAAGAAGACGTCCAGATGGAGATAAAGAAGTCAAGTGCAACCATACTCCAAGCCCAAAAGATAGTCGAGCTTGCTCACAAAAAGGGCAACGCTAACACTGAATATGTCGCCAGGCAAGCCCTCGAAAAGGCGCTCAACGCCAAGAGAAAAAATGAGAGAACCTTGGTTCAGATACAAAGAGATTTGGACAGGCTCTACAAGTTACGAGGAAAGGAACGGGAAATAGAAAGGGCCAGGGAGAGAATCGCAGAGCTGAACGAAGATGTAAAAGCAATTCAATTTGCACTTGCAATATACAGAGATGCACTGATTACAAATGCCACCACCCTGGAACAAGAGGAAAAAAAGGTCTCCCAGATGAGTGACAAGATTCTCCTGGACGGTATTGATTACCTGAAAGGAGCTGCCTTTTCTCTTTTGAAAGTAAATTTCAAGTACTGGGAAAAAACTAGGTATGAGAACTATGAAAAAATCTTAGGCCATGTGGAAACCCTCCAGACAGAAGACGCCATCTTGGGATGGATCAACTCCAAGTCTGATGACGTGGAAAAACTGGTGGAAGGGGCAGATTTACTCGCCTCCACGGCCGTGCCGGGATGGGACCATGTAAAGGCAAACTTCAAGGCATGGTCCACTGTTGCCAGGGAATGTATAGCGTGGAAAAAAATCAATCACCTAAATCAAAGCACTGATGAGTATTCACGCGCGGTTGAAACCCTCTCAAACAGAATGAAGGTGAAGATGAAGCAAATAAATTGTCTCAAGCATTGTATGGATGAATATATTGTAGGATGCACAACAAGGTGCTCTAAATGAGGCAGAGAAACTGGGAATAGGGATACTGGAGCGGTACTCATGGATCCGTGGTGTTCTCAGGACAGAAGCAAGGTAAAAAAGTAAAGGAAAGGCATCGATGAAGAAACTCAACCTGATAATAATGTTAGTTTCACTATACTTGGTCACTGGGTGCGCTTCTGATGTCCACTTGATTACAGAGGGTGAGAATGCACTCTTCTCTGGAAATTATGATCGGGCAATCACAGACCTTACTGCCTGTGTGCGTGCTGAGGGAGACAAGGGCGATAATTCAAGTTATTGCTCATTCCTGCTTGGGAAGGCCTATTTTGACAAAAAAAGGTATCCCGAAGCCATCAAATATTTTAAGAGAGCCATCGACATAGCTCCAAGGGCCGATAGCAACACGTATGGCTTGTTGCCGGCTTGGTATTTCTGGCTTGGCAGGGCCTACTCAGCAAACGGCCAACACAAAGAGGCTATTGCTTACTTGAAAAAGGCTGTAGCTATTGCCCCCGAACAAATTCCAGATAATTGGTGGCCTAAGTGGAAAGGCCGTACTTTACAGCCAACAAAAGCAAGTTGTTATTTCTGGCTCGGTTATGCCTATTATAACGATAAACAATTCCAAGAGGCCGTAAATGCCTTTAAGCGAACCATTAACTTGAGCTCATCTGCCCCAGATCCATACACGGTTTTAGCCGCCTCCTATATTCAACTCAAAAAATACGACAAAGCAATTACAGCTACGAAGAGGGCAATCCAGATAAAACCTAACAGCTTTGCTTACATAACCATGGGTAATGCCTATTGCGCCAAAAAACAATTCAATGAGGCAATTGCAGCCTACAAAAAGGCCGTTGAAATCGACCCAAATTATTCAGCAGCTTTTCGGAAATTGGGCCTAACACTCTCAGTGAAAAAAGATTACAACGGAGCTGCACAGGCTTTCAAGAAAGCAGCTGAACTCAGCCC
Organism: Deltaproteobacteria bacterium; assembly: GCA_019307945.1. GTDB lineage: Bacteria > Desulfobacterota > DSM-4660 > Desulfatiglandales > Desulfatiglandaceae > B17-G16. The sequence continues at coordinate 61,319 of JAFDIS010000009.1, forward strand.
TAGCATTTTATCCTACTGGACAGATCTGGCTATCACTTATTATCGGATGGGCCAGTACTATAAAGCCCTTGATGCCAGCGGCAAGGCCCTGATTTCAGGGATAGGAGCTCACATTCGCATAGATAGTTTTCCTAGAGTTGTCAAAGTCATGCCGGGAGGACCGGCTGAGGCGGTTGGTATGGTTGTTGGTGACAGGATTACCAAAATTGATAAGACCTCAACAAAGGGATGGACCCTGGCGAGAGTTATAAAGCATCTCAGGGGGCCAGTGGGCACATCAGTCATTCTCACCATCCACAGGAATGGAGCAGTCTTTGAGAAACATGTCAAAAGAGCCCTTCTCCCTTCCAGAGAGACAATAGCGGCTCTCGCTATAAGAAGTATGGCCTACCGGAGGCTTAGAAAACTTGAAGAGGCCACAAAAGAGGCCGAGACGGCCTTTGAGCTTGATAGTTCGAATGAGGCGGCAAAGATTGCCATGGCAGCAACCTACATGGATCGTCGAAATTATGACCGAGCACTAAGGCTTTTGTCTGGGATAAACAATTCCGCAACGGCTCGCATTCTTGAAGCCACCGCCTATGCAAAAGTGGGGGATTTTAGGCAGGCAATAGATATTTTCCGTGCGATTCCCGAAGAAAAACTCTCTAGTAAAAATGTTCCTCTGTGGAAAGACAGGGCGGATTTCTTACAAGCTTTGAAACCATTTATTGCTTCGAAGATGAAAAACGCAGTCGCCCTCAAGGCTCAAGGACGATACAAGGAGGCCCTTATTGAATTTGGAGACGTGCTAAAAGTGGCTGATGCCAAGGAACTTGAAGCTGTCGGTAGCGAAATAGCTGATATTATGGAACGGGCTCCCTCAGCAGCCAACCTTTCAGAAGAAGCAAGAAAACATTCGCTTAGAGGGGAAATGTTAACAGAACAAGGGAAATTTGAAGATGCTGCGAAGGAATATCGCAAGGCTATACAGACGGCGCCCCACATAGCAAAGCTTTATTTCAACGCTGCCTTGATCCATGGCAAGCTGAAAAAATACCCCCAGGCTATTCGCTACATGCAGACGTACCTACTCCTTGCCCCCGAGGCCCCTAACGCACGAGCCGCAAAGGATCAAGTTTATAAGTGGCAGTTTATGATGGAAAAGGAAAAATGAGAGAGGATAAAGATAACAATCAAAAACGCAACAATCATTCTCCTTGTTTTAATGGGAGTGCTTTCTACCTACAGTGTCTTACAGTCTATAGCTGCATAACCCATTGAATAATAAGCATTAAAAACAACTTTTGACATTTAACCCTTAAACTCCTGTCAAAATCTCTATTTCACTATTGCGACAGGGAAGTTTACATAGCCATCGGGTGTATTTGTGATCGGGTGCTGTGCGCCGCTGGTTATCTTTGGCACTGTCTCCGAAACATAGGTATCCAGTTCCTTCATTGAAATTTTGTTGTCTTTGATTAGGTCTGCTTTACCCTGTATCCCTTCGATCAGGGCATGAGTAAACGCACCATGTTTCCAGCTATCCGATTCCTGCGAGAGCTCTCTGCCCCTGCTCGAGGTAAAGATAACGGCATTTGCCTCCTGGAGTTCCTTTACAAACCTGTCGCTGTCAACGCCTCTTGTCTTCTTCCCGCTCACACCTTCTGAATGGCAGGTATCCGCAAAAAGCAGTTTCTTAGCGGGTATGTCTAATATGGATTTTATCTCGCGCCATGAAATAGCCCGCGATCTCTTTATTGTCCCATCATCCCTTATAACAGCATCACTTGGCAGAAAATAAAACTCGCCCCTGTCATCCATTATTCCATGACCCGCAATGAACAACAGGGCTACGTCATTATGGCCGGCCTTACTTAAATAATTGAGGTTGTCAATGATATTCTCATAGGTTGGCTTTATCCGGCTCCCATCATTAATTACCATGCTGTTTATCTCGCGGAACAATTTTCCCTTCTGGCTGCCGAAGGCCGCTACAATTCCTTCTGCGTCTGCAGCCGCATAGGAAAGAGAAGGAAGCTTTTTGTCCTGATAGCGGTTTATGCCGATAGAGAGTATCCACAGGTTTGGAAGTATGACTTTGCCCTTGGCCTGTGCAGCGGATGAATAGAGGCGGATGGATTTTCTGCCCTCTGAAAAACCGTTGAATGCTATTACCTCAATCAGGTTTTCCCCGACGTCTAAATGAACAGGTATCTTTAAATCCAAGGCCTTCTTGCCTTCCGGGATAACGCCTGTTACCTTGATACCTCTCCCTTCTCCGACTGTCACAGCCCTTCCGTTCACAAAGACCTTGACCTTCTTTATTGTCTGGTTCCTGTCTTCGATATAAAGAGAGATTTCAGCCTCTGTTGAATTTATCTTTTTGCCGTCTTCAGGTGATTTGATCACGACAAAGGGCGGTTCTGTATTTTGGATTGCAGAAACAACGGGCAGGCCCGCCTTTTGCCCCCCGGTAACCAGGGCAACGGCTTCTTCGATACTGGCCCCTCTTAATGCCGCCTGAACAATCCGGGGTCTATAAAATTCAGCCCTGTACTGGTCTATGCCATAGACTCTGTTGCCGATTCTGACATTCAATTGCTTGTCGCCATTGGTCGAGGAGTTGTAATAGCCTTCGGGCGTAATTACGATCCATTCGCCGTCTTGGAAGCTGATAAACTCGGCAATTTCTTTGCCGGTGGCAATGTCCCAGAGACGGGTGCTACCGTCACTGCCGGCGGATGCCGCCTGCCGGCCGTCAGGCGAAAATACCACGCCTCTAACTCTGGTTATATGTCCTTCGAGAGTTGCCAGTAATCTTTTCTTCTGCCTCTTGTCTGAAAACGCGCTACACGATGTGGAGAGATCTTGGTCAATAATTCCCTCGCATGGCGAAATGTCATACAAGAGTATGGTTCGCCAATTGTCCTTGTAGGGTAAAGAAACGAGTTGGTATTTGCCATCGGGAGAAATACAGCCATTTTCTGTGCTCTTGGCCCTTAGAGCGCGGCCCCCGTCCGGCGCATATAGCCGCAGGCTTCCTGGCACAGAAAATACCGGAAAGCCAATAGGCTCACTCCCGTCTTTCTTGATTTGGGTCCCAGCAACAATGTCCCATAAGATGATGTTATTGTAATGTCGCACCAGTGCATATCGGCCATCAGCTGAAAAGGCTGCCCCATCAAGGTTTAGTATTAGTGGAAAGGGCCTCCCCTTGAATGGATCGAACTCGCCCTTGACAGTTAGAGGAATTTGCAGCTCCTTTACAAGCCTGCCGGTTGCAACTTCCCACAGCTTCACTTTCCCTGTGGCGGGTGGGTTATCAGTTCGTACCACCAAATCGTAATAGTCTGTAGATAATGCATACCTGCCGTCGGGCGATATGGCAATTGAGCCGACAACGTCTGCCGTTTTATGGCCGGAGAATTGGCTTATCCTCTTGCCGGACGCCACCTCCCAGACATCAACGACCTTGTCTCTGAATCTAGCTGCAAGAATATATTTGCCGTCAGGGGAAAATGTAAGGCCATTGACAAGGTCGCTATCTCTTTCACCATAAAGTTTCACTTCTCTTGCCTGCTCGAGGTCAAAGAGCCTGAGCATTCCACAGGGACCTTCCGCCAGCAAGTAACGGCCGTCTGGAGAGAAGGCCACAGCGCCGCAACTAGTATTTACATTGCAACCGCCCATCCTCAGCATTTCTCTGCCGCTTGCCAGGTCCCAGAGGCCGAGGTAGTCAGAATTGTCCATAGTATCCCGGCAGGCGGTCAGCAGCGATCTGCCATCGGGTGAAACGGCAATGGAGTAAAATCGTATGTCAGAGACGTTTTTGAAGATTTTTGTTTGTTTCCCTGTCTCAACTTCCCAAGCTCGAAGGTTCTCTCCTTCGCCCCATCCCTCAATCGCGGCAAATACATATTTGCCATCGCGGGAAAAGGCTACGGATTGGATTACCGCCAACTGCGGCCCTATGTTAAAGATCTGAAGAGCCCTGCCTGTAGATGTGTCCCAGAACCTGACGGTGTGGTCACTACTTCCTGAAACCACATACCGGCCATCAGGACTGAAGGCAACGGACCTAACCCAGTCTGAGTGCCCGGCAAAGGTCCTTATCTCCCTGCCTGTGGAGGTCTCCCAGAGTTTGATGGTTTTGTCCCGACTTGCGGATACAATATATTTTCCATCGGGTGAGAAGGCGACAGAAGAAACCTCGTGTGTGTGTCCGGCAAAGGTCCTTATCTCCCTGCCTGTGGAGGTCTCCCAGAGTTTGATGGTTTTATCCTCGCTTGCAGATACAATATATCTTCCATCGGGTGAAAAGGCGACAGAAGGAACACTGTTTGTGTGTCCGGAAAGTTTCTTGATTTCCCTCCCGGTTTCGACGTCCCATAGCCTGATGGAGTCGTCACCGCCTCCTGAGGCGATGTATCTGCCATCCGGTGAGAAAGCGACGGAATCGACCGCATATTGTCCGCTGTTCAGGATCCTTATCGTCCGGCCACTGCTGAGATCCCAGAGCTGGATTGTGCCATCAAGGCCACCGGAGACAGCATACTTGCCGTCAGGAGAAAAGGCGACGGATTCAATAAAATTGGTATGTCCCAACTGGACGAAAATCTTTGATTTTTCATTGGCCATTGCAGTATTTGAAATTACCAGGACAGCAAAAACCGCTGCCAGTATCCTAAAAGCAAATTTTATTTTATGCATATTGCAGCTCCACGCTTTTTTCACCTGTTGCCTAATTTGGCTTTGTAAAGATATTTGGTTGCATTTTCTTACAGGTAGTAGAACGTGCCCCGGATGTTGAGGTAGGACACGTCGATGTGCCAATGCTCATGGGGCCTCTTGGGACCCTTGAAACCGTCTCCCTTCCTAGAGGATCCCCCACTCCACTTGCCAAGACACCCTGCGTCCCTCAACACCCGATACACGGTGGAGGGGCTCACCGCCACCACGTCTTCGTCCATCAGCATATAGGCCACCCTGCGGTAGCCCTGATCA
>JAFDIS010000062.1 GCA_019307945.1 Deltaproteobacteria bacterium
ACGCACAGGCAGGCAACACCAAAGATGCTGCAAAATCGGAAATCCCGGAGGGTTTCAAATTTTGATGATCGAACGAAGACCCACGCTCCGCTTAGCCGAACCCCGTTGGGTGGTGATTCAGACAGCCTCATTGCAAGCGATCTTCCTGAAAACAATGAGGAACAGTTCCTCATCAAAATTTGAAACGCTCAATTTGGGTTCTAAACTGTTCACACCCCTTGGCCGGTCAGGGATTCTTGTTCAACGGGGCACGGTCCTTTCTCGGATCGCGGGTGTCGACCCCATCCTCCGGGCCGGTCAGTGGGATCGGGTGGGGATTACAGGGACACTTTCGAGAAGGCTTCGGCCCACCCCACCCTGTCGAGCCCGGGTCGTTCCGCCTCTTTTGCTGCGTGTGGGCCCCTAAAAAACGATGAGACACCAATGCAGGAAGCTAGAATGGAAATTCCTTTTTGTCAAACTGGAATATCCGATGGATTCAGAGGTAGCATTTGGAAGATCCTATTGGCGGGAAGGGCAGAACTCCCTGGGATCACAAATGGCTGGGGGATGGACCCTTTGAGGCCGGGTACAACCTGCCGTGCGAGGCCTGCCGTCGCGCGGAGCCCTACGGAATCCCTCGAGGACCCCGGCACACCCAGGGACCTTCAAACAAAGAGAGCTTTCATTCTCTTGGAAGCCAAGAAGGGAGGCAAAACATGGATTTCATATCAAAAAAAACAGGGCCTCCGGACATCCTCATGCCCGCAAGGCCCCGCAATCTGGCTGGTGCCGGAGGAGAGACTCGAACTCTCACGGCCGCAAGGGCCACTGGATTTTGAGTCCAGCGCGTCTACCAGTTTCACCACTCCGGCACTCCATTGAAACCCGAAATCTGAATTATACTGAAAACCGTTTCTGGCTGTCAATATCCTATTGACAGGATTCGGCCGGCCCTGCTATCATAAATGTTTGTCAAGGGGCTGTAGCTCAGTTGGGAGAGCGCATGACTGGCAGTCATGAGGTCGTCGGTTCGATCCCGATCAGCTCCACCAGTGAAAACAAAGGGTCAGGTTGCAAAACCTGCCCCTTTTTTCTTTCACATGCTGTCCGGAGTGCATATAGGGTGCATCCGGGCGCAAAAACACGCGGCACATGACTGCCTTGTCCGAGACCTTTGAAAAGCGCCCCTTTCTACCCAATTTCCGGGCCCTCCCGTGCCGTAGCCCTGTCCACCTGCGGACCACGAACAGGCACGCTCAGACCAAGCCACAGTCATCTTATAGTCATCAAGACTAGGACGTGCCACGGACGGCAGGCGGGGATTGTAACACGAGCCTTGGCCTCGCATTCAGGAAACCCAGGAAACCGGCGGCCCGGAACGCCGCCCTACCTTGGTCGGCCCATCACTTGTATCGCCTGGGCTCGATGGCGTACTTCTTGACCTTATACCCGAAAATCCGCTCCGTCTCCGTGGTTTTGAGCGAGCGGGCGGCCCTTCGCATGTTGCCGCGGCTGCTCTTGAGGGCGTCCACGATCAGCTCGCGCTCCAATCGTTCCACCGCTTCGGACAGGCCCTGTGTCTGCGTGGTGCCGGTCTCCTCGGCCGTCTGGAGGCTCGGGGGCAGGTGGTAACTTCGAATAACCTGGTCGTCGCAGAGCAATACGGCTCTTTCCATGCAGTTTTCCAGTTCACGGACATTTCCAGGCCAATGATAACGATTGAGGGCCTCGATGGCCGGCGTGGAAATACGTTTGATGTTCTTTCCGTATTCCTTGGAATACTTCTCCAGGAAATGATCCGCCAACAGCAGGATATCAGCTTCCCGTTCCCGGAGAGCGGGAAGATATATCGGATAGACGTTGAGGCGGTAGAATAGGTCTTCCCGGAAACGGCCCTGTTCCACGGCTGCCGCAAGATCCGTGTTCGTTGCAGCGATCAGACGGATGTTCACCTTCACGGTCTTGGTGCTTCCGAGACGTTCCAACTCCCGCTCCTGCAGGACCCGTAGCAGTTTGCCCTGGCTCTCGAGGGCCAGAGCGCCGATCTCGTCCAGAAAAATGGTGCCTCCGTTGGCCGCTTCGAACTTACCCTGTTTCTGCCGCAAGGCCCCGGTAAAGGCCCCCTTCTCGTAGCCGAACAGTTCAGCCTCCACGAGGTTCGCGGGAAGGGCCGCGCAGTTCACCTTAACAAGGGGCTTTTCCACGCGCAGGCTGTTGTAATGGATGGCGTTCGCCACCATCTCCTTGCCGGTACCGCTCTCGCCCAGAAGCAGCACGTTCGCATTGCTCTTGGCCACCTGCGTGACAAGGTAGAAGACCTCCTGCATCTTGCGGCTGTTCCCGATGATATTGGTGAAACTGTATCTCTCGTGAAGCTGCTTGCGGAGCCTGAGGTTTTCTTCCTCCAGCCGGTCCTTTTCGCGATTGATCTTTTCCAGCAGAGAAACCTTCTGGGCGATCAGGGTGCTGATGACCGTGAGCAACCGAACGTCCTCTTCCACGGGGGCCGCTCCCTCGAACACACGATCCGCGCTCAGGGCACCCACCACTCTACGGCCGTCCTTGATGGGGACGCATATAAAGGATATCCTTGACTTGTCCGCTCTGGATCTGGACCCTGTACGGTCCAGGAACAGGGGTTCATCGCCGATCTCGGGGACCGCAATCGGCCTTCCCGACTCGATCACGCGGCCTGTGATGCCTTCCCCAAGCCGGTAGCGCCCCCTGGTCTTTTCGGCCCTGGAGATCCCATGAGCCACATCGATGTGAATCTCGGCCGTCTCCGGATTCAGGAGCGCGATGGAACCCCGCTTCATCCCCAGTTGTTCCGAGAGCAGGGACAAGACCTTGTAAAGGGATTTTCTCAGGTCCAGAGTGGAGTGAATCGCCTTGCTGATCTCGTAAAGACAGGCAATTTCGTCGGGATGTGGTTTGTCTTCCCTGCTCGGCATGGGTGAAATCCCCCCTCAAGGATTGAGCGAGGCAATCATACAAATATGTAGAAAGCTTTGCAACGCCTCAGGTGACCCCGCCGACCTCCCCCTGGAGCAGTATCCGGCTCTGATCATCTTATTCGAGGCACATCTTGGTAAAGCTTTCGTCGATGGGAACGGGATAGTTTCCGTCAAAACAGGCAAGACACAATTCGTCTCGTGGGATCCTGGACGCCTCCACGAGGCTCTCCAGGCTCAGGTAGCCCAGGGTATCAAGCCCCACGAAATCGCGGATCTCCTCGACGGATTTTTGCGCGGCGATGAGTTCACCGCGCGTTGAAAAATCAATGCCGTAATGGCATGGGAACCTGTGTGGTGGACAACTCACAAGCATATGGACCTCCCTGGCCCCGGCCTCTCGCAGTGTCCGCACGCGGGTCCTGGCGGTGGTGCCGCGTATGATGGAGTCTTCCATGATCACGATCTTGCGGTCTTTCAAGAGTTCCTTGACGGGGTTAAGCTTTACCCGGACGCCGAAATCCCGCATGTTCTGGGAAGGCTGGATAAAGGTGCGGCCCACGTAATGATTTCGTATCATCCCCATCTCCAGAGGTACCCCTGCCGATTGGGCATAGCCGATGGCCGCATAATTACCGGAATCGGGAAAAGGCATGACGAAATCCACATCCAGGGGGTATTCCCGGGCCAGGAGGTCTCCCTGGCGCTTTCGAAACATGTAGACATTCCTGCCGAAGACGCGGCTGTCCGGCCTGGCAAAATAGATGAGTTCGAAGATGCACTGGCTTTTTCGCGAAGAGATCCCGGACGGGATGCTTCGAAGCCCGTTCTGGTTGATGATGAGAATCTCGCCGGGCTCCACGTCCCGCACGAAAGTGGCATCCACGAGGTCGAAGGCGCAGGATTCGGAGGCAAGGACATACCCCGACTTGAGTTCCCCAAGGCTGAGAGGCCGGAATCCATTGGGGTCCCGCGCCGCAATCACGGTGTCTTCGGTCATTATAACCATGGAATAGGCGCCGCGCACCTGGCGCATGGTGTCCACCATGGCCTGTTCAAGGCCCTTTTTCATGCACTTTGCCGTGAGGTGGAGGAAGGCCTCACTGTCCATACTTGTCTGAAAAATAGAGCCCCCGTTCTCGAGGTCTGAACGAATTTGCCTGGCGTTGACCAGGTTCCCGTTATGGGCGATGGCGAGCGAAGTCCCCGCGTACCGAATCCGGAAGGGCTGGGCATTGACCAGGAGGGAGGATCCCGTGGTGGAGTACCGCACGTGGCCCAGCGCCAGGTGCCCTTTCAGTTCGCTCAGGTTTCTCTGGGTAAAGATGTCCGGAACGAGCCCCATGGATTTGTATTCCAGCACACTGACGCCGTCCGAGGCCACGATGCCCGCACTTTCCTGGCCTCTATGCTGAAGGGCATAGAGGCCGAAGTAGGTCATCTTGGCGGCGTCTTCATGGCCGTAAACCGCGAAAATCCCGCACTCCTCCCTGGGACGCTCGGAGATGAAGGCCGACGCGCTGGATGGGTTATCCGCTTGCATATCCTTTTCCACTTCCCTTTCCACCGAGTAAGGAGCGTTGTTCCGCTTACGGGCGCCCGCCGCGGCGAACTCAACGCCCGCCGTTCAAGGGCCCGTGGTACTCTTGCAAGGGTTTGACCCCCAATTTCCCTTCCTTCATGGCCCCAATGGCCTGGACCGTGGCCCGGGCCCCGGAGATCGTGGTCGTGTACGGCACCTCCATGGTAAGGGCCGTCCTCCGGATGGAGTAGGATTCCGAAATGGCCTTCTTGCTGCTCGTGGTATTGATCACCAGGTCCACTTCGCCGTTCTTGATCATGTCCACGATGTGCGGCCTGCCTTCCCGGACCTTTTTCACGCTGCGGTTCTTGACGCCGTGGGCCTGAAGGAACTTCGAAGTCCCCCTGGTGGCCAGGATATTAAACCCCATATCGAAAAACCCGAAGGCCACCTCCAGGAAGGCCATCTTGTCTTCGTCCTTTATGCTCATGAAAACAGTCCCGGAGAGAGGAAGACGTTGCCCGGCCGCAAGCTGGGATTTCGCAAAGGCCATGCCGAAAGTCTCGTCGATGCCCATCACCTCCCCGGTGGATTTCATTTCCGGACCCAGGATGGTGTCCACGCCGGGAAAACGGGTGAAAGGAAAGACGGACTCCTTTACCGAAACATGTTCCGGAACGATCTCTTGCGTAAGCCCCAACTCCGAAAGGCTCATACCCATGATCACTTTGGTGGCGAGTTTGGCGAGTGGTACCCCCGCGGCCTTGCTGACGAAGGGCACGGTCCTGGAGGCGCGGGGATTGACCTCCAGGACATAGACCACCCCGTTCTTCACCGCATACTGGATATTCATGAGTCCCACCACATTCAATTCGGTCGCCAGAGCCCGGGTGTGGGACTTGATCTGACCCAGGATTTCTTGGTCCAGGGAAATGGGCGGCAATACGCAGGCACTGTCCCCGCTGTGGATACCCGCTTCCTCTATGTGCTCCATGATGCCGCCTATCACCGTTTCCTTTCCGTCGCATATGGCATCCACATCAATCTCCGTGGCATGCTCCAGGAAACGGTCGATGAGTACGGGTTTCCCCGGTGATACCTGGACCGCAGTGGCCATGTAGTATTCTAAGTCTTCCCGGTCGTAGACGATCTCCATTGCACGCCCCCCCAGGACGAAGGAGGGCCTCACCACCACCGGGTACCCGATCCGTTCCGCCACTTCGATGGCCTCTTCCTTGTTCACGGCAATGCCGTTTGCGGGCTGAAGGATATTGAGCTTCTTGAGCAGGGACTGGAAACGTTCCCTGTCTTCGGCGCGATCAATGCTGTCGGGGCTGGTACCGAGGATCCGCACCCCGGCCTCGGCCAGCGGAACCGAGATATTCAGGGGTGTCTGTCCTCCGAACTGAACGATGACGCCATCGGCCTTTTCCTGCCCCACAATATGCAGCACGTCCTCGCGGGTCAGGGGTTCGAAATAGAGTTTGTCCGATGTATCATAGTCCGTGCTCACGGTCTCCGGGTTGCTGTTGACCATGATGCTCTCGATCCCCATCTCACGCAAGGCGAAAGAGGCGTGAACGCAACAGTAGTCGAACTCGATTCCCTGCCCGATCCGGTTGGGGCCGCCGCCCAAAATCACCACTTTTTTCTTTTCGGAACGTCGAATTTCGTTTTCCTGCTCGTATGTGGAATAATAATAAGGCGTGTAGGCCTCGAATTCGGCAGCGCACGTGTCCACGAGCTTGTAGACGGGCTCGAGCCCCTGCTCCTTGCGAACCCTGCGCACCGCCTCCTCGTCCCTCCCACAGATTTCTCCAAGCCGCCGGTCGGAAAATCCCCACTCCTTGGCCCTCCGAAGGAGATCCCCGGGCCAGGAAGAAGGATCCGGCTCTCTGAGGGCGGTGTCACTGAGCCTCCGTTCGAGCCCGTTCAACTGCTGTATGTGGTAAAGGAACCAGGGGTCGATCCTGGAAAGTTCATGAATCCGTTCCAGGGACATACCCTGCTCGATGGCCTCGTAGAGATAAAAAAGCCGCATGGAGTTGGGATTGATGAGGTGATCTTCGATTTCCTGGGTGTCAGGCCGACTCTCGCCCTTCCAGTTCAGGCCGAAGCGTCCGATCTCCAGGGACCGAACCGCCTTGAGCAGCGCCTCTTTGAAGGTCCTGCCGATGGCCATGGTCTCGCCCACGGACTTCATGGAAGTAGTGAGTGCGTCCTGAGTGCCTGGGAACTTTTCGAAAGTCCAGCGTGGGATCTTCACCACGCAGTAGTCGATGGTGGGTTCAAAGGAAGCGAAGGTCTCCCGGGTGATATCATTGGCGATCTCATCCAGTGTGTATCCCACGGCCAGCTTGGCCGCGATTTTTGCAATGGGAAAACCTGTGGCCTTGGAGGCAAGGGCCGAACTGCGCGAAACCCTGGGGTTCATCTCGATCACCACCATCTCACCGGTTTCGGGATGGATGGCGAACTGGATGTTGGACCCGCCCGTCTCCACACCGATCTCCCGGATGATGGCGATGGCCGCATCCCGCATGGCCTGGTACTCGCGGTCCGTAAGCGTCTGCGCGGGCGCCACGGTGATGCTGTCGCCGGTGTGGACTCCCATGGGGTCGAAATTTTCTATGGAGCAGATGATCACCACATTGTCCTTGAAATCCCGCATCACCTCCAGTTCGTATTCCTTCCATCCGATGAGGGATTCCTCGATAATGATCTCGGAGATCATGCTTGCTTCCAGGCCCGCCCCCGCAATTTCGTCAAACTCTTCGCGGTTGTACGCGATGCCGCTTCCGGCCCCCCCCAGGGTGAAGCTGGCCCTGATGATGAGGGGATAACCGATGCGCTCGGCGGCGGCCCGGGCCTCGTCCATGTTTCTCGCTATGCCGTTGTCGGGGACCCGCAGACCGATCCGATGCATGGCGTCCCGGAACTGCTCCCGGTCCTCGGCCTTGCGGATCACCCTTATGGAGGCTCCGATCAGTTCGATCCCCAGTTCGTCAAAGAGACCGGTCTCCGCGACCTTCACGGCGGTATTGAGGCCGGTCTGTCCCCCGAGGGTGGGCAGAACCGCCTGGGGCCGCTCCTTTTCCGTCACCAGGGCCAACACCTCGGGCGTAATCGGTTCCACGTAGGTCCTGTGGGCCGTTCCCGGGTCCGTCATGATGGTGGCGGGATTGCTGTTGACCAGCACCACTTCATAACCTTCCTCGACCAGGGCCTTGCAGGCCTGCGTCCCGGAATAATCGAACTCGCAGGCCTGGCCGATGATGATGGGCCCTGAACCGATAATAAGGATCTTCTCCAGGTCGGTACGCTTCGGCATGGCGCCTCTTGGTTGTCTCCTTCGGGAGTGCCCCCGGGGAAAAAGTTTGCCTTCCGGGCCGCCCCGATGCGCCCGGAGCGGCACCGTTTCCGTCAGGCCCACCCCCTGGTTTTCACGGTTTTCCGTACTCCTTTTCCATCATGACGATGAACCGGTCGAACAGATAGGCGGCGTCATGAGGCCCAGGCGAGGCCTCCGGGTGGTACTGGACCGTATATAACGGGATCTCCTTGTGAACCAGTCCTTCCAGCGTGGCGTCGTTCAGGTTCACGTGGCTCAATTCCACAGCGGGATCCGTAAGGGAATCCATGTCCACGCAGAACCCGTGATTCTGGGAGGTGATTTCCACCTTGCCCGTGGACAGGTCCTTGACCGGTTGGTTGGCACCACGATGCCCGAATTTCAACTTGTAAGTCTTTCCCCCTAAGGCCAGACCCACAAGCTGGTGCCCCAGACAGATGCCGAAGGTGGGCCGTCTGCCCAACTCTTCCCGGATCGTATCCACCGCATAAGTCACGGCCGCAGGGTCCCCGGGGCCGTTGCTCAGGAAGAGACCATGGGGTTCCAGCGCCCGAATGGTCTCGGCGTCCGTGCCGGCCGGCACCACCAGGATGTCACACCCCCGGGAGGCAAGGGAGCGCAGGATGTTGTACTTGACCCCGAAATCCATGGCCACGACGCGCCACTTGCCCGTCCCCTCGGCCCACTGGAAAGACGAAAGGCCCCCTTCAAGGGGCAACGGACCATCCTGCGTCCACAGGAACGCCTCCCGGCAAGTGACTTCCCGGACCAGGTCCATTCCCAGCATGGCAGGGCTTGTCCGCGCCTTTTCCACAAGACTGTCCGCGTCCAGATCTTCCGTGGAAAGGGCGGCCCGCATGGCCCCTTCGAGACGAATTCTCCGGGTCAGTGCTCTCGTGTCGATCCCCTCGACTCCCGGCACTCCCGCCTCCATGAGGTAATCGGCCAGCGATTTAGTGGAGCGCCAGTTGCTGGGACGGGGCTGGTACTCCTTGACCAGGAGAGCTCGCACCTGGATCCTGGAGGATTCAACGTCCTCCTCGTTGATCCCGTAATTTCCGATCAGGGGGTAGGTCATGGTCACCATCTGTCCGCAGTAGGAGGGATCCGTAAGGATCTCCTGGTATCCGGACATGCTGGTATTGAAGACCACCTCTCCCACCACCTCCCCCGGTCCTGTGAAGGACCGGCCCCTGAAGGAGGTACCGTCTTCGAGGACGAGCAGTGCTTCCATATCGGTCGATTCCTGATTCGTAGGGCCGCCGGGTGAGGAGCGGCTATTTTCGGCGCGATTCCTGCTAACGACGCTTCCCTTCCAGATAGGACCGGATCCCGGCCGCCGCCTTTCTTCCGTCCGCAATGGCCCGCACCACCAGTGACTGGCCGCTGCGCATATCGCCCGCCGTGAATACCCCTTCCACGTTGGTCATCCGGCGGTCATCGGCCCGGACGTTGCCCCGGGCATCCAGGGTCAGGCCCAGATTATCCAGCTTTGAAACCGCCTCGGGCCCGCTGAACCCCATGGCCAGGCACACCAGGTCCGCCTTCACCTCGAATTCGGAACCCGGACGTTCTACTGGCCGGGGAGGTCCCTTCTCTCCCTGACTCTCCCAGTCCACGGCAACGCACCTGAGCTTTTCCACCCGTCCACCGCTTCCTTCGAAGGCCTTGACGGTGACCGACCAGAGCAGTTCTCCGCCTTCCTTGTGGGCGTGTGACGGTCTCAGGATACGCGGCCACTCGGGCCAGGGGGTGGAGGGGGGTCGGCTCTCAGGGGGCTTGGGCAGGATTTCCAACTGTACCACACGCCGCGCGCCCTGTCGAAGCGCAGTACCCAGGCAGTCCGAACCCGTATCCCCCCCGCCGATCACCACCACATTTTTTCCTTCAGCATGTATCTCCTCTTCATCTCCAAGGGATTCGCCGGAGACACGCTTGTTCTGCTGAGTCAGGTAATCCATGGCGAAATGGATCCCCTTGAGTTCCCTGCCCGGCAGGTCAAGGTCGCGGGGCCGCCTTGCGCCGCAGGCCAGACAAACGGCGTCGAAACGTTTTCTCAAAAAGGCATAGGAGATGTCTTCCCCCACCCGGATTTCCGTTTCAAAACGCACGCCCTGACCCTCCATGAGCCTTATCCTGCGCTCCACGACCCATTTTTCGAGCTTGAAATCCGGGATCCCGTACCGGAGGATGCCCCCGGGGTGCTTGGCCTCATCCATTACCGTCACACGGTAGCCGGCACGGTTCAGGGTATCGGCCACCGCCAGGCCCGCGGGGCCTGAACCCACCACGCACACCCGCTCCGGGTGTCGGGGGCGGGGCGGACTGTCCTCCATATAGTCGTTTTCGAATGCTTTTTCAATAATGGCTTGCTCCACCTGGCGGATGGACACCGGGTCCGTTGACAGTCCGGCCACGCAGGCCGCCTCGCAGGGCGCGGGGCAGATACGACCCGTGAATTCGGGGAAGTTGTTGGCCGCGAGCAGGAGAGAGAGGGCCTGTCTCCAATTGCCCCGGTACACGTATTCATTGAATTCGGGAATGATGTTGGCAACCGGGCACCCGTAGGCGTGGCAAAAGGGGGTCCCGCAATCCATGCAGCGGGAAGCCTGCTCCTGGACCTCTCCTTGGCTCAAGGTCCGCTCCACGTTGCGGTAATCGGCCACCCGCTCGTCCACGGGCCGATACCCGGGATCTTTTCTTTTGATTTCCAGGAACGCCCTGGGCCTACCCATGTTGCACCTCTTGTCTCTCCGTGGCCTCGTCCTCCCGCATCATCTTGCCGAGAACCCTGCGGTATTCCATGGGAAAGACCTTAACGAAGAAGGGCAGTTCGGCCTCCCAGTTTCGGAGGATACGGCCGGCCTTTTCGCTTCCCGTATATTTTCCGTGTCTCCGGATCATCTCCCTCAGTTCTTCGATGTCCTCGGCCTCGGTCACCAGTTCAAGGTCCACCATGTCGAGATTGCATCGGGCGTCAAATACCCTGCCCGGATCATAGACATAGGCAATACCGCCGCTCATGCCGGCCGCAAAATTTATGCCCGCCTCACCCAGGATGACCACCCTGCCGCCGGTCATGTATTCACAACCGTGGTCACCGACGCCTTCCACCACCGCGCAGGCGCCGCTGTTTCGGATGGCGAACCGTTCTCCCACCCGGCCGTTGATGTACATCTCACCGGCAGTGGCCCCGTAGAGAATCACGTTTCCGGCAATGATGTTCTCAGATGGATCGTAGCGGGTACCCGGAGGCGGCTTCAGAATGACCTTTGCACCGGCAAGCCCCTTGCACACGTAGTCATTGGCGTCGCCTTCCAGGATCACCGTGAGGCCCCTGGCGCCAAAGGCCGCGAAGCTCTGCCCGGCAGAACCCCGGAAACGGATCGTGATGGTATCCTCGGGCAGCCCCTGGTGCCCGTACCGCTTGGCGATCTCGCCCGAAAGCATGGTGCAGACGGTGCGGTTCCTGTTCCGGATGGGCCTTTCGATCACCACCTTTTTGCCCGTCTCCAAGGCTGCCCCGGCCTCCCGGATCAATTCACGGTCCAGGACGTTTGCGATTTCGTGCCTCTGGGGCGAAACGCATCGCGGTGCCACGCCTGGGGGCGCGGCGGGCCGGTGTAGAATCCGTGAGAGATCCATTCCCTTGGCTTTCCAGAAATCGATGGCCGGGTTCATGTCCAGGAGGTCGGAACGCCCGACCATCTCGTCCAGCTTCCGGAAGCCCAGCCGGGCCATGTACTCCCGCACCTCTTCGGCCACCATGTGAAAATAGTTCTGGAGGTGCTCGGGTTTTCCGCTGAAGAATTTGCGCAGTTCCGGGTCTTGGGTGGCAATTCCCACGGGGCAGGTGTTGGCCTGGCACTTGCGCATCATCACGCAGCCCATGACCACCAGCGCCATGGTGCCGAAGCCGAACTCCTCCGCCCCCAGCAGGGCCCCCACCACCACGTCGCGGCCCGTCTTCATCTGGCCGTCCGCTTGAAGCCTCACGCGGTCCCGCAGGCGATTCAAGACCAGGGTCTGCTGGGTCTCGGAAAGCCCCAGTTCCCAGGGTGCGCCTGCGTGCCGGATGGAAGAAAGGGGCGAGGCCCCCGTGCCGCCGTCGAATCCGCTGATGAGGATCATGTCCGCCTTGCCCTTGGCCACACCCGCGGCCACGGTCCCCACGCCCACCTCGCTCACGAGCTTGACGGAAATCCTAGCGGCGGGGTTGGCGTTCTTGAGGTCGAAGATCAACTGGGCCAGATCCTCGATGGAGTAGATGTCATGGTGCGGCGGGGGCGAAATGAGGGTTACCCCGGGCGTGGAGTGCCGCACCCTGGCTATCTCTTCATTCACCTTGTGCCCCGGCAACTGTCCGCCCTCGCCGGGCTTGGCGCCCTGGGCGATCTTGATCTGGAGTTCCCGGGCGTTGACCAGGTATTCGGCCGTCACGCCGAAGCGGCCGCTGGCCACCTGCTTGACGGCGCTGCACCGGTTGTCCCCGTTGGGCAGGGGCTTGTAGCGCTCAGGATCCTCGCCTCCCTCCCCGCTGTTGCTCATGGCACCCATGCGGTTCATGGCGATGGCCATGCACTCGTGGGCCTCCCTGCTGATGGAACCAAAAGACATGGCCGAGGTGGCGAAGCGCCTGATGATCTCCTCGGCAGGCTCCACCTCTTCCAGGGGGACGGAGGCCGTCTCCTTGAAACGAAACATCCCGCGCAGAGTTGAAATCCTTCGGTTCTGTTCATTGATCAGGGCCGCATACCTGCGGTAGAGTTGCGGGTCGTTTTCCCTAACGGCCCGCTGTACGAGGGTGATGGTCTCCGGGTTCAGTTGATGCCTTTCGCCGTCCCTGCGGAGGCGGTAAAAGCCCCCCGAAGGCAGGATCCCCGCTGCACCGGGGTCGTTTCGGTGGGCGGCCTCGTAGCGGTCGTTGGCCTCCTTGGCAATCTCCTCCAGCCCGATGCCTTCGATCCTGGACCCCGTGCCCCTGAAATAGGTTTCCACCACGTCCGAGTTCAGCCCCACGGCCTCGAACACCTGGGCGCTCCTGTAGCTGCGGAGTGTGGAAATCCCCATCTTGGACATGATCTTCAACAGTCCCTTGCAGATGGCCTTGATGTAGTTTTCCAGGGCAACGCCCACACCCAAGGGTTTTCCCAGCTCATTCCGGATTGCCATGGCCGCAATGGTTTCAAAGGCCAGGTATGGATTGACCGCCGTGGCGCCGTAACCCAGGAGAAGCGCGATGTGCATGACCTCCCGCGCCTCCCCTGTCTCCAGGATCAGCCCTGCGGAAGTCCGCAAGCCCTTGTCCGCCAGCCTTTGGTTCATGGCGGAGACGGCCAGCAATGCGGGGACGGGAACGGTGTCTTCGGCCAAATCCCTGTCGCTCAGAATCAGGAGAGAGAACCCTTCCCGGATCGCCGTTTCACACTGCTGCTCCAACTTCTCCAGGGCCGACTTCAGGGCCCGGCCACCGCCACCCTTGGGAAAGCCCATGGGAAGTGTCTTGGCTCGAAAACCCACAACGTCCAGGCTCCTCAGGCGCACCAGGTCGTCGTTGGACAGGATCGGGTGTTTCAGCTTGACGAGGCGGCTGTTCTGGGGCACCTCGGTGAGGATGTTCCCGGGATTTCCGATGAACGTCATCAGGGACATCACCAGCTCTTCGCGAACCGGGTCGATGGCCGGGTTGGTCACCTGGGCGAACAACTGCTTGAAGTAATTGTAGAGCAGTTGGTTTCTCTCCGAGAGCACGGCCAGGGGAGGGTCCGCGCCCATGGAGCCCACGGGTTCCTGCCCGTTGGTGGTCATGGGCTCCAGGATCATCTGCAGGTCTTCGCGCGTGTACCCGAAGAGTTTTTGCCGTACAAGGAGTTTCTCCATGTCCGGTTCCACAGAGGACACGATCCCGTAAAACCCTCGCGGTGTAACCCGGTTTTCCTCCACCCACCGCCGGTAAGGCTGCCTTCGTGCGCACAGGGTCTTGATCTCCCCGTTTCGCAGGACCCTCCTTTTTGCCAAGTCCACCAGGATCATCTGCCCGGGACGCAAGGCCCCCTTTTCCGCCACCTCCTCCGGATCCAGATCCAGGACTCCCGTCTCCGAGGCATAGACCATGAACCCGTCCCGCATAATGGTATAGCGGGCCGGTCGGAGCCCGTTCCTATCCAGCATGGCCCCCACCTTGATGCCGTCGGTAAACGCCACCGCAGCCGGACCGTCCCAGGGTTCCATGAGGCCTGCGTGATATTCGAAAAAACCCCGCTGGTCCGGCCCCATGGGATACTTGTCCCCCCATGCCTCCGGGATCAGCATGAGCATGGCATGATCGATACTCCGACCGCCGTTGACAAGCAGTTCCAGGGCATTGTCCAGGCAGGCCGAATCGCTCCCGCGCTCATCGATGACCGGGCGGATTTTTTCCACATCACTCCCCAGGAGATCAGACTTGAGGTTCGGCTCCCGGGCGCGGATCAGGTTCAGGTTGCCGCGCAGGGTGTTGATCTCCCCATTGTGGGCCAGGTATCGAAAGGGCTGTGCCAACTGCCAGGAAGGAAACGTGTTCGTGCTGTAGCGCTGGTGCACCACGGCCAGTGCGGTGACCAATTCCGGGTCCGCCAGCTCCAGATAGAAGGCCGCAAGCTGGGGCGCCGTGAAAAGCCCCTTGTAGGCGATGGTCCTGCAGGACAGACTGGGAACGTAAAGAGGGTCTTCCTCTCCCACAGACTCCCGGGCCATGCGCTCGATCTCTCTGCGAATGACGTAGAGCTTCCTCTCCAGGGCATCGCCGCCGAGACCGTGACCATCCACGAAGCACTGGGCAATAAAGGGCTGCTCTTCCCTGGCCTGTCCCTCGATGGCCTCGGCGTTTACTGGCACCTGGCGCCAACCGAGGAATTTCAGGCCCTCCGAAGAAACCACTTTTTCCACGAGGCGTGTGCAGGTTGCCCGGGCCTCCTCGGAGCGGGGCAGGAAAAGCATGCCCGCGCCATAGCCGCCCTCTTTGGGAAGGTTAAAACCCAACGCCCTGGATTCTTTCAAAAAGAAACGGTGAGGCACCTGGAAAAGGATCCCCGCGCCGTCTCCCGTCTTCTGATCGCCTCCGATAGCCCCGCGGTGGAGCAGGTTCTTCAGGACTTCAACACCCTTTTCGATAATCTCGTGGCTCCTGGTGCCGTCCGTGTTTGCTACGAATCCCACCCCGCAGGCATCGTGCTCCAGCCGTGGATGATAGAGGCCCTGGGGGGCCGGGAACTTTCCATAAGGTTTTCTTACCGTGCTGTCCATGTTACTTCTCGTCCTGCGCGCGCCCCTGCCGCGGGCCGCGAAGCCGAAAGACTCGCTCCCGGCTCGCCCCGTTCATGGGAAATGACGGATCTTGGTGGGTGGCTCGTCGTGAAGGGCCCTGAATTTTCCAGAGATTTTAAGGCCCCCCGGGAAAGGGGCGGTGTGGCCCCTCCCGGAAGGCCCAAGAATGTTTCCATTTTAGGAGATTCTTCCTCTTTTGTCAAAAGCCGAGAGTCCCCAAGACTGGCCCCCCGCGCTTTATATCAGAGAATGGAAAGATACCTTTCGAGTTCAAAGCCGCTCACGTGGGTGCGGTAGGCGTCCCACTCGATCTTTTTGTTCTCGATGAACTTGTGAAACACGTGGTCCCCCAGCACCTTTTGGACCACTTCGCTCTTTTCCGCCTCGATGATGGCCGCGTAGAGGTTCCCCGGCAAGTCCGTGATCCCGTGTGCCTTTCGCTCCGCCGGGTTCATCTCGAAGATGTCTTCCTCCACAGGGTCAGGCAGCTCGTACTTCTTCTCAATGCCCTCCAGCCCCGCCCCCAGCATGACGGCGAATGCCAGGTAGGGGTTGCAGGAAGGATCCGGCGAACGGAACTCGATGCGGGTTGCGGCCTCCTTGCCGGGTTTGTACATGGGAACCCGGATCATGGCGGATCGATTCCTGCGCGCCCAGGACACATAGACCGGCGCCTCGTACCCCGGCACCAACCTCTTGTAGGAGTTCACCCACTGGTTCGTCACGGCGGTGATCTCCGGCGCGTGACGCATCAGGCCCGCGATGTAGTGTTTTGCCAGTTCGGATAGGTGGTATTTGTCCGAACCGTCGTAGAATGCGTTTCGGTCCCCCTGGAACAGGGACTGGTGTACGTGCATGCCGCTTCCGTTCTCCCCGAAAATCGGCTTGGGCATGAACGTGGCATAAACACCCTTCTGTCTCGCCACCTCCTTGACCACCATGCGGTAGGTCATGGTTTTGTCGGCCATTCTCAAGGCCTCGTCATAGCGCAGGTCGATCTCGTGCTGACTCGGGGCCACTTCATGGTGGCTGTACTCCACCTGGATGCCCATGCTCTGCAGCCCGAAGATGGTTTCCCTGCGCAGATCGGCCCCCAGGTCAAGGGGCCTTGCGTCAAAGTACCCCCCTGCATCCAGGGTCTCTGTTCCTTGACTGTCCTTGAAGTAGAAGTATTCAAGCTCCGGGCCCACGTAGAAGGTGTAGCCTTTCTCCGCCACCTTCTTGAGGAGCCGCTTGAGGACGTACCTCGGATCCCCCTCGTAGTGCGACCCGTCCGGGTTCAGGATATCGCAGAACATCCGGGCTACGGGCTTTTCCCCGCCCCGCCACGGCACAAGCTGAAAGGTGGTGGGATCCGGCTTCGCGATCATGTCGCTCTCTTCGATCCGCGCAAACCCCTGGATCGATGAGCCGTCAAACCCCATGCCCTCGGTGAGGCCCTCGGCCAGTTCCGATGGGGTCACCGCGAAGCTCTTTAGGACTCCGAGCACGTCCGTGAACCAGAACTGGATAAAGCTCACGTCGTGTTCACGTACGAATCGTTCCACGTCTTCCACTGTTCTGCATGTCATGTGGTATCCTCCTCACATTCTACAAAGGTTTTTTTCCTTGGCGTCCAGAATTTGTACGGCGGGACTGCAAACCCAACGCGTCCGAACCCGAAAGCGGCCGCGCGGTGGTGCGTCAAAGCATCCCGTTTCGCCAACAAGCGGCCGTTTCCCCTTGCGCTTGTCTCAACGTCATAGCAAGCCGTGTGCCGTTTGAGGATTTAACGGCAATTCCAAAACCTTATCTCTTCTCACGTCCGGGGCGCAAGGCAACCCTTGTAATGTTTCGAACATTTCTGTCGTTTTTCGGCCATCAAATCTACAAAATTGTCGCCTCCATCCGGAGGTTCCCTTTGCCAGATTTCCCGCCTCCGCCCGTTCCGGTGTTTCACGCAACCGAAAAACGCTGAACATCCCCAGCGCACGCAAAGCGCAGAGATCATCGGAAGAACGCGGGTTAAGTACTTGATGCTTGCATAAAAACCGGGCCTGTGTCAAAAAAAAGCTTGATTGCCGAAAGACCTCTTGACTCGCCCCCGGCCCATGAAGAGGTTGCACTCGGCGCCAGGATGATGTAGATGATATGCCTTTGCCCGAAAGGACTGTCGAAGTGCGAACCAAAAGAGGAAAACATCCAAATTGGACTGGAGACAAAGGACATATTGCGGCAGGGTAAGACCCACTGACGCGGGCCGGGAAGTGCTGCTCATGGGATGGGTGGACGCCGTACGCGATCACGGAAGCCTCATCTTCGTGCACCTGCGGGATGTTTCGGGAATCGTGCAGTTGGTCTTCGATCCTGCCGTGGACGCGCGCGTGCGCAGCGCGGCCCTGGGCCTCCGCGAGGAATTCGTCATCCAGGTGCGGGGAAAGGTGCGGGAACGAACCGCCGGCACCGAAAATCCGAACCTTGAGACGGGTGACGTGGAAGTCTACGTATCGGAAATGGAAATCCTTGCAAAGGCGGAGACCCTGCCGTTCAAGATCTCGGAAAAGGCCATGGTCTTCGGTGAGGCCCTCCAGGCGAACCCGGAGAATGTGGACGAAGAACTCCGCCTCCGGTTCCGCTACCTGGACATCCGACGCCCGTCCGTGCAGGCCAACCTGCGCGGGCGCTACGAGATGATGAAGCGCATCCGGCAGACCCTGGACACCCGGCAATTCGTGGAGGTGGAAACCCCCATCCTCACGAGGAGCACCCCGGAAGGTGCACGCGATTATCTCGTGCCCAGCAGGATCCACCAGGGGCGGTTCTACGCCCTGCCCCAGTCTCCCCAGCTTTTCAAGCAGCTTCTCATGATGGGGGGGATGGACCGTTACTTTCAGATCACGCGCTGCTTCCGGGACGAGGACCTGCGCCCCAACCGTCAGCCCGAGTTCACCCAGCTAGACCTGGAAGCTTCCTTCGTGGACGAGGAGTTCATCCATGACCTGGTGGAGGAGATCACGGTCCGGATCTTCGAGGTGGGCGGAATCACCCTGGAGCGCCCCTTCCCCCGCATGACCTACGATCAAGCCATGGAAAGCTACGGCACGGACCGTCCCGACCTCCGGTTCGCCCTCGAATTCCAGGACGTCACGGACGTCGTCTCCGGCACGTCCTACACCATTTTCAGGAGCATTGCGGGCAAAGGGGGCTGCATCAAGGGGTTCCGTATCCCCGGGGCGGCGGACCGCATGAGCAAGAACCTGCTCCAGAACGAGTACGCCATGAAGATCGTCCCTTCCCTCGGCGGAAAGGGCATGACCTGGATGAAACACACGGAAGGGGGGCTTCAATCCAACATCGTGCGGTTCTTCAGCGAGGCGGAACTCGAGGCCCTGATCCGGCGTTTCGGGACCAGGGAAGGCGACGTGCTCATGATGGTGGCCGACCTTTCCCGCCACGAGGTGAACACGGTGTTGGGCAGGTTGCGACTCCACGTTGCGGAGCACCTTTCCCTCGTCCCCGACGGCCGGTACTGCCCGGTTTGGGTGACGGATTTCCCCCTATTCGAACTGAAGGACGAACGCATCTCCTCCATGCATCACCCCTTCACCATGCCCGGGCGGGAGGACTTCGACCCGGAAGATCGGCAGGAGTTGCTTTCCCTTCGCGCCCGCGCCTACGACCTGGTGGTCAACGGTGAGGAACTGGGCGGTGGCAGTGTCAGAATCCACCGACCCGACCTTCAGCGCCGGGTGTTTCGTGCACTGGGCCTGGAGCCTGCCGAGGTGGAAGACAAGTTCGGGTTCTTCCTGGAGGCCCTGGGGCTGGGGGCCCCACCCCATGCGGGCCTGGCCCTGGGACTGGACCGCATGGCCGCCATGGTTTTGGGTGCGCGTTCCATCCGCGAGGTAATAGCCTTTCCCAAGAACCGCCGGGCATTCTGCCCCCTCACCCGCGCCCCGGCCGACGCGGACCCCGAGCACCTCCAGGAGTTGGGGATCCGCGTCTCGGATGCCGGGGACGCCGAGGCCGGGGCGCGGGGCAAGACATCCCCCTTCGCGTCAGGTGACCGCAAGCCGAAACCCCGCAAAAAGGTCTCCATGGCCCGGGTCAGGCAGGTGGCCAAGCTCGCCCGGCTGAGCCTTCGTGAAGAGGAAATGGAGGCGATCCGCAGGGACCTGGAACAGGTGTTGGGCTACGTGGATCAACTCGCCGCGCTGGACACCGAAGGGGTCCCTCCCATGAGCCACGTCCTGCCCGTGACCAACGTGTGGCGAGAGGACGGGGAGGGCTCGGCCGGCCCCGTGGAAGAAATTCTTTCCAATGCACCCGAACGCAACGGACGTTTTTTTCAGGTCCCCAAGATTCTGGAAGGCTGACCATGGAATTGTGTGACCTAGACGCCTGGACCCTCTCCTCCATGCTGCAGGAGGGCAAGACCACCTCCCGCAGAATCACGGAGTCTGTCCTGCATCGCCTGGAGGAGAGGGAGCCTGTGACCAACGCCTTTATCACCGTGACCCGGGACCTGGCCCTAGCGCACGCGGACCGGGCGGACGAAAGGATCCGCTCCGGAAAGCGAAGATCCCCACTGGACGGGATCCCGGTGGCGCTGAAAGACAACCTCTGCACCCGGGGGACCCCCACCACGTGCGGGTCCAGGATCCTGGAGGGGTACGTGCCCCCGTACGACGCCACGGCGGTACAAAGGATCCTGGAGGCAGGATGCGTGCCGGTGGGCAAGACCAACCTGGACGAATTCGCCATGGGATCCTCAACGGAGAACAGTGCCGCAGGTCCCTCCAGGAATCCGCATGACCCAGAGAGGGTGACCGGCGGATCAAGCGGCGGATCGGCCGCGGCGGTGGCCTCTGGGGAAACCATCGTTGCGCTCGGGAGCGACACCGGAGGCTCGGTGCGGCAGCCTGCGGCCTACTGCGGGGTGTGCGGCATCAAGCCTACTTACGGCAGGATCTCCCGTTACGGCCTCGTGGCCTTTGCCTCTTCCCTGGACCAGATCGGATGTCTCGGGCGAACGGTAAAGGACTGCGCACTGGTGCTCAACGCCGTCTGCGGCCACGACCGGAAGGATTCCACCAGCGCCGCCTTTCCCGTCCCGGATTTCCTCGAAGCAGTGGGACGGGGATTGGATGGGGTCCGCATAGGAGTCCCCACGGAGTATTTCGTGGAGGGACTGGATGCCGGGATCCGGGCGCGGATCGAGGAGGCCCTCTCGGCCATGGAAAGGGGTGGTGCCTCGGTTGAAGAGGTCTCGCTGCCCCACACGCCATACGCCGTTGCCGCCTATTACCTCATCGCCACGGCCGAGGCCAGCAGCAACCTGGCCCGGTATGACGGCGTCCGCTACGGCCTGCGCGCGAATGCCCAGGACGGGGGCGCCATCCAGATGTACGAGCGGACCCGGAGCGAGGGGTTCTGCCGGGAGGTGAAAAGGAGGATCCTCCTGGGGACCTACGTGCTTTCCGCAGGCTACTACGACGCCTATTATCTGAAGGCACAATCCGTGAGGACTCTGATCAAGAGGGACTTCGACGAGGTGTTCAGGAAGGTGGATTGCCTCGTCACGCCGGTCTCGCCGTGCCTGCCCTTCCGTCTGGGAGAAAAGACCGAGGATCCCCTGACAATGTACCTCGTGGACATCTACACCGTGTCGCCCAACCTGGCGGGACTGCCTGCCATGAGCGTGCCCTGCGGCAAAGTGGAGGGGCTCCCGGTGGGGCTGCAGATCATCGGCAAGCCCTTTGACGAGGAGACGGTGCTTAGCGTGGCGGAGGGCTACGGGCAGGCGGCGGAACAGGACTGAAATGGATATCGAATTCATCATATGCTTTGAGACCCACGTGGAACTGGGGACCAGGACCAAACTCTTCTGCGACTGCCCCGTGGTGTACGACGCAGAGCCAAACACCGCCGTTTGCCCGGTCTGCACGGGACAGCCCGGTGCCCTGCCGGTCCTCAACAGGAGGGCCGTGGAATACGCCGTCAAGGCCGGTCTCGCCCTGAACTGCCGGATCAACGAAAACGCCCGCTTCGCCCGAAAAAACTATTTCTATCCCGATCTGCCCAAAGGTTACCAGATC
>JAFDIS010000160.1 GCA_019307945.1 Deltaproteobacteria bacterium
ATCCAGTCGCTGCGACGTACTTCAAGTACGTCTCACTCCTGAATCCTCGCGCGCCTTGCACCTGCCTGCCGCAGGCAGGTCTGCCGCAAACTCGAAAATCGCTCAATTTGGGTTTTAGTCACTCGCCTTGTGGATGTCGATGATCTTTCTGCCCTGGATGTAATCCGTGGTGCTGTAACTTGTGATTCCATCCAACTTGTTGGTGATCTCCCGCAACCGTTCCAACTGCTTCTTCAACTCCTGCGCCGCTTCGTTGCCGCGCTGCGCTTTCTTGATTTCGTCGGCCAGGTAAAAGGCAAATTGCAACGGCTGGTTGAGTTCGTGGCAGGCAGCACCCGCTGTTTCCAGGACGCCCTGCACTTTTTCCCGGTGCAGGCGTTCCTGCTCTGCGTGTTTGCGAGCCGTCGGCCAGTGTGCTGATGACGAACCAATCCGGGCTGGACCGGAAGGCCTTGGCAAATTTTTCTTCGGACAGCCGCAGGGCCTCCTTAGCCCCTTCACCCTCCGTGACATCCATGAAGAACCCGAGGGTTGCCCGTTTCCCCTCGTATTCCACGCTGGTCACGGACTCGATGATCCAGAGGGTGTCACCGTCTTTGTCGATGGCCCGGTACATGTAGGGGTGCGACAGGGAACCCTTCAACATCTTCCCGGCGTTCTCTTTGACCAGAG
The DNA here is from genome assembly GCA_019307945.1 of Deltaproteobacteria bacterium. Classification (GTDB taxonomy): domain Bacteria; phylum Desulfobacterota; class DSM-4660; order Desulfatiglandales; family Desulfatiglandaceae; genus B17-G16. The sequence continues at coordinate 673 of JAFDIS010000160.1, forward strand.
GCCAGTCATCGGGGTGCACGATTTCCTCCGCCGCCATGCCGAGGAGTTCTTCCTCGTAATACCCGCCGATCTCCAGGAATTCCGGGTTGACGTATTTGAGTTTTCCCTCTTGTACCACAAAGATCCCAATGGGCGCATTGCGGAAGAGGTCCCGGTACATTCGATGGGTCAACCTGGACACGGTACCCGAGTGGGTTTCGTGCGCGGGATCGCTTCCCGATGCTGGTGGATTCCCTTCGGATATGGACCTCTGGCCGGGGTTGGGTTTGTCGTCCATAAGGCGCCCTCCTTCAATTGCTGGGATTGAAAAAAAGTGCGAGGGCCGTGCCTGCCGTCCGCCCTGAGTGCCTGGCTCGTCTCTGCACATGGCCTTTTGGGGAAGTGATCACGGCATATTTTTACCATGTATATGCCGGCCCCTCTAGGAATCTTTGGCCCACAAAATTCTCTCTGCGGGTAGAGCAAGGGAACGGGGAGGGTCCGAGTGTCCTGTGTCTGTGCTTTTTTCTTGTCACACCGCCGATTCTTGTGGATATACTGGGGGCGGTCCGAGGTACCCCCCCGCTGGTCCGAGAGCCCGGGGGTTAAAGGATCTTTCGTGCCGGGGGCATGCGCTGAGGGTTCCACGGGGGGGAGGAGTCTTACAACTGCCCGGAGGGACTTTAGGCCCGAGGAGACGAGCGGGCAGAGGAGAGGAGGAAAACCATGTTTGAAGTGCTGATGACGGAAGAGCAGAAGAAACTGCGCGATGAAGTTCGTGATCTGGTCAAGAGTGTTCCCAGGCAATTGATCCTGGACATGGATGCGGACCGGATCAGTTTTCCAACGGAATTCTTGAAAGAGGCGGGCAGGCGCAACCTGCTGGGGCTTCGATTTCCAAGGAAGTGGGGGGGCCGGGAACTTACCTGGACCGAGGAGCTGATCGCCATGGAGGAGATCGGGACTCTCGGGATCTGTTTCGGGTGCCAGTACGGGCTGGTATCCATCGTGGGCGAGACACTGAATGTCTACGGCACCGACGAGCAGAAGGAAAAATACCTCAAGCCAACCCTGGCGGGCGAGATGTATTGTGCCGAGGCCCTGACCGAGCCCAGGGGTGGTAGTGACTTCTTCGGCGCGACAACAACGGCCCGAAAGGAAGGGGACCATTATATCCTCAACGGCCAGAAGCGCTTCGTGGTGGGCGCCGAGGGCGCGGACTACTTCGCCGTGTACGCAAAGACAGACCCTGACGCCGAGCCCCACAAGTCCTTGAGCCTCCTGATCGTGGAGCGGGGCGAGGGTGTCGTGGTGAAACACGTTTATGGTCTCATGGGGGCAAGGGGCAACGGCACCGGAAGGCTTCTTTTCCGGGATGTTAGGGTCCCGCTGGAAAACCTGGTGGGCGAGGAGAACGAGGCCACGCGGATCTTCTGGCAAATGATGATTCCCGAAAGGTTGGCCTCCGGCATCACCAGCGCCCGCGCAGCCCTCGCCTTGGCCACACGTTACGCCAACCGCCGAAAGGCCTTCGGGCAGCCGATCCGCAACTTCCAGGCGGTGAGTTTCAAGATCGCAGATTGTATCACGAAGCTCGACGCGGTGACGGCCTTCGCACACACTGTGGCGAAAATCGTTCAGGACGAGCTGGGCTCGGCGGGTTATCGTCGTCGCCTGGTCTCGGAGGTCAAGAAGTTTTCAACCCAGACCCAGTGGGAGGTGCTCAACGACTGCATGCAGATCCTCGGGGGCATCGGCTACACTAACGCCCTTCCCGTGGAGCGGGAGCTTCGCGGCGCAAGGCTCGCCACCATCTGGACCGGCACCACTGAGATCCAGAACATGATCATCCAGCACGAATACTTCAAGGAGGTTCTCAAGAGGGGGATCGAGGGACGGGACATCGCAGCCGACGTACCCCTTACGGAAGAGGAACTGGCAGAAGAAATCATTTACGAGTAAGAAAATCGCGACGGGGCGGGGTGAGGAAGGCGTTGGCTGATTCCTGCCGAACCCCCAGGATACCCTGGATCGGCTCCCTTACTGCCCTTCCCCGTCTGCCGTTATTCGGCAAAGGAAAAGGCGTCAGGCATGAAGAGCTTGAAAGGCACGACGAGACCGTTCGGACTGAGACGAGAAGGCTACGCAAGAAGGATTCTATTCGGAAACCGGCCGAACGTACCGAGAGACCCCTGGGCTGAGAGGCATTGACGCTTCAAAGGGGTGCGCTCCTCGCCCTGAAATGGAAAATTTTGCAGGGCGTAAAAGAATTCGACATTCCCCCTTCGTTCAGAGATTTCTTCCTGATATTTTTATCTGAAAATTCATCGTATTGCCTGGATTTTCGCAATAGCGGATCCTGGCACAAGTTTTGCTATGTTGATTATTCAGGGAGTCTTGTTCATGGAGTGTTCAATTGGGATTCCATTTCTTGGGCACCCCGTGGGGAACACTGAGTCTTCCCTTTCCCGTATGGAGAAGGCAAGAGCCGTTCCGGCGATCACGGGGGGCGATCCGGCGACAATCGGAGCAAGGAGAACGGAAAAGAGGAGGAAATGGCCACATCCAAACAAGGAGCGAAATACGGCCCTGGGACCTGTGCGGAATCAGACCTTCGACAGAGGGAATGGTGCAACGATATGTCCCGAACTGGGACAGCAGAAGACAGAAAAAGAAAGGTTCAGCTCAGAGAAGAGAAAATCCTCGGTCTACCATCATGGAATGGTTTCAGTCTTGAAGGGGGCAAGATCTGTGTAGGGCGGTTTGTAAGGAGGGTTGATCGTGTCGTACGGATGTCGCGCTTTGGCGGCTCGGCCTGCTTCATTGCCGCTGATGCCTGGCGAGAGGAGGCCCGGTTTCTTCCTTCCCGGGCTGCTTCTGCCTTCTCGAAAACGGAGGAAAGATCAAGATTTTTTTCCCGGTATCACAGGTTGAAGTTTCGCCTTTCATACCGTTGGTTGTCGCCTTCGGTGTCTCCTTTTTCACTTCAATGGGGGGTGTGTCCGGCGCATTCTTGTTGCTGCCCTTTCAGGTCAGCGTGCTTCACTTCACCAGCCCGGCGGTCAGCCCCACGAACCTCGTGTATAACATCGTCGGTATTCCCGGCGGAGTTTACCGATACATCCGGGAAGGGAGAATGGCCTGGCCTCTCGCAGGTGTCATTATCGCGGGAACACTGCCCGGAGTATTTATCGGCGCGATCTTCAGGGTCAAATATCTCCCGGACCCGAAGCATTTCAAGTTTTTTGTTGGTTGTGTCCTTCTCTACATCGGGGCAAGATTGCTCTACGACCTGACCGCCAGGGCCCGCGCTCGAAAGGCGAAGGCCACAGAACTGGAAAAGAAATTTAAAGAAAGGGCCGGCAAAAGGCAGGATGGGGATAAATCCACAGGCCGCGGGATGATCAGGACAGTCAAGTTTTCTCTAACAAATTACACCTTTGAATTCTACGGTGAAAACTTTTCCTTTAACAGCCTGTTGCTCTTTCTGCTCACCTTTATCGTGGGAATTATCGGCGGTACTTACGGGATTGGCGGGGGGGCCATCATCGCGCCTTTCCTCATTGCCATCTTTGGGCTTCCGGTCTATGCAATTGCCGGGGCAGCGCTCCTGAGCACGTTCCTGACTTCCATTGTGGGTGTCCTCTTTTACACCTTGATAGCGCCTGTGTATGCCTATACCGGTCTGGCAATTGCACCCGACTGGAAGCTTGGGATCCTCTTTGGAATAGGCGGGCTTTTGGGTATGTATTGTGGGGCAAGGGTCCAGAAGTATTTTCCGGCCGGGGTTATCAAGTTGATCATCGGAGTGGTGATCCTATTCCTTGCGATAAAATAC
>JAFDIS010000063.1 GCA_019307945.1 Deltaproteobacteria bacterium
GGCCCGGGGTCGCTGGAACCCCGGCAATATATCGAACGCAAACTGCCGGGTCAACGGCGGAGTGACGGGCATCGGGGGGTCTTTCTCCGGTGGGTGCCCGATATCAAGGTGAGAAGGAGGGGCAGCGGCCGGCGACAAAACCCTTGAAAAGGCCCCAAAGGTCCCCTACCCTCCAAAGAATACATTCCGCCGCTGAGGGGACGCGGGAGTTCTCTTTTGCCTCAGGAGGATTGTCATGGATTACGAAGTCGTCATCATCGGGGCCGGGCCCGCGGGAATCTTTACCGCCCTTACACTGGCCGATGAAGGAATCGGCAGAGTCCTTCTGGTGGAGCAGGGCAAGGACCTCGCGGACCGGAGACGCGGACAAGCGGGAGACGTCCTTTGCGGATGGGGGGGCGCGGGCGCCTTCAGCGACGGCAAGCTCACTCTCTCCCCGGAGGTGGGAGGTTTTTTGGGGGAGTTCCTGGAAGGAGACGCCCTCCTGGAACTCCTGCGGGAGGCCGACGGGATCTACGTGGCCCACGGTGCGCCGGAGAGGGTTTTCGGGACGGCGTCAGCCAAGCTGGAAGAACTGGCCGACAGGGCGAGGCTTGCCGACCTGGAACTGATTCCCACGCGCATTCGGCACATCGGCACCGAACACTGTCGTGAGGTCCTGGGTCACCTGCGGCAATCTTTGGAAGGCCGGGTTGAGACGCGGACCGGCGCCCGGGTGGAAAAGATTCTCGTGGAAGAGGGTCTTGCAGCGGGCGTTTTGCTCTCTGACGGCGCACGCATCGCCTCGAGGTTCGTGGTGGCATCCCCCGGGCGTTCCGGAGCCAACTGGATGAAAGGCGAGGCGGAACGATTGGGCCTTCAGATGCGTGCAACGCCCGTGGACATCGGCGTGCGCGTGGAACTCCCCGCAGTGGTGCTCAAGGAGATCACGGACGAAATCTATGAGTCCAAGCTCGTCCACTATTCCAGCACCTTCGATGACAAAGTGCGCACTTTCTGCATGAATCCTTACGGTGAGGTGGTTCGGGAGCAGTACTCGGGGATCACCACGGTCAACGGTCATAGCTATGCCGAGAGAAGGAGCGAAAACACGAATTTTGCCATTTTGGTGAGCAGCGCCTTTACCGAGCCTTTCGACGATCCCATCGGATATGGGCTCTACGTCGCGAGGCTCGCAAACCTCCTGGGCCGGGGGCCCATCGTGCAGAGGCTGGGGGACCTCTTGGCCGGACGGCGCAGCACACCGTCTCGCATCAAGAAATGCCTGACCCGCCCCACGCTGGAAGGGGCGACACCCGGCGACCTGAGCTTCGTTTTTCCCTACAGGCATCTTCGCAGCATCATCGAGATGCTGGAGGCCCTGGAGAAAATGGCCCCTGGCGTTTATTCGCGGCACACCCTGCTATACGGCGTGGAGGTCAAGTTCTATTCGAACCGGATCGAGGTGAGCCGGGAAATGGAAACGGACATCGGAAACCTTTTCGCCGTGGGCGATGGGGCGGGCATTACCCGGGGGCTGCTCCAGGCATCGGCCAGCGGGATGGTGGCGGCCCGGGCCATTGTCGAACGTCTTGGAGCGTGAGAGAGCCCAGGGGCTCGTTTTTTGCTCCGACCGGGCATATGCGATCAAGAAGTGTCCGGCGGTTGGAACACAGGACAAGCCACGACAAAAAGCAATCGGATCGCATAAACCGAAGTTCCTGAAGAAATTACCGCCAAAACCCAGGTAACATATTGATATATTGGCAAATGCACGGATTTTGATTGTGATTCAGTGACCTCCGGCAAAGCCGGAGGATTGATTGTGAACCGCTCAAAGCGGTATTAAAACCATTAGCCACCTGAAGGTGGCATCCCTAAAACATTTGCAGCTGGTCTATCCTCTCTGCCCGATGTCGATACATAATATCCTCTTGCCCAAAAATGCTGACCGGTGAAATTGCGTGTTTTCTAACTTTCGTGGTCTTGTGGTGCCCCCCCTGTGGAGGACAAAATAGTCAATCAATCCATGGAGATTTGAATTACGGATTAAAAACAACCTCAATAAATTTTTTCAACAATGCATTTTTTTATATCTAAATAGTTTTATTTGTGTTAATAATAGAGTTGACTTTAAAAGTTGAAAAAGCCTCTCGGCCTTTAAAGCCACGGGGATTTTTTATTTTAATAAGGGTGATTTTAGCTATCATTGCCCGTTAGTTCCTAACCATTTATGGAGACTTCATCAATGATTCTAAATATGCAACAACAAAAGCTGACGGTCCTCCACATAGCAACGCTGAACCAACCTATCAGGCCTGACCTTGGTTATGCTCCCATAGAAACGATCATCTATAATATAGATAAAGGGCTCCATTCCTTAGGACACAGGTCGATCGTCGCCTGTTCAGGTGATTCCACGGTTGCCGGTGAACATTACGTCACGGTTGATAAAAGCATCGGTGATTATTGGAGCGATAACACTCTGGAACGGCGTGACACCCTGAATTTACACCTTTCAAGGTCGTTGGACAGGGCCAAAATGGGCGACATTGACGTCATCCACATGCACGACGCAAAAGCGATTGAGTTTATCTATGACAATATATTCAAAATCCAGATACCGATCGTGATGACGCTTCACGTTTCGGCAAAAGACAGCATGCTGGAAGGAACTTACCAGCGCTGGTGTAATCCCCTCTCATCTCCCCTGGTATACTGCACGGCCATAAGCGAGTACCAAAAAAGGCAGTATAACTACCTGGTGAATGCCGAGAATGTCGTCTACCACGGAATTGACGTTGAACAATACCCTGCAAAAGATGAGCGGGACAAAGAGAGCTATCTATTTACCATAGGCAGGGTAACACGTGACAAGGGACAGGACAAGGCCATACAGGTTGCTAAAAAAACAGGCGCCAAGCTCGTTATTGCAGGATGTATTCAGAACAAGCCCGCGGACAGGGAGTATTTTTCAGGCTTTAAGAATTCCATAGATCTGACGTTTGAAGTTGAGAAACATCCGGTTGATAATGACTATTATGAGAGGATCATACTACCATTATTGCACTCAGACAAACAGATCATTTACATAGGAGAAATCAGCAGCGATCATAAAAAGCAGTGGTACCATCATGCCCGGAGCACCTTGTTTCCCATACAGTGGGGTGAGCCATTCGGGCTTGTGCCTATCGAATCGATGGCATGCGGTACGCCTGTCATTGCATTCAACAGGGGCGCGGTCCCCGAAATAATAGTAAACGGGAAAACGGGTTTTGTCGTGGATTCCACGGAGGCAATGATTGAAGCAGTCGGCCTCATTGATAATATTGATCCCCTTGAGTGCAGGCGACACGTACAGCAACATTTCTCCATAATTAGCATGGCCTACAAATATTCAGAGTTATATCATAAGATAATCAACAGGCAAAAAATGTCACAAAGCCGCTCCATTTTGTCGGACGAGTATCATCCGAAAGCCCTCAGCCACCCCATGACATCGATATAGGAAACTCATGCCCAAAGATATCCCGGTAAGCAACGGCAATCTTCTTTTCAACTTTGACTCAGACTATCAGATTAGAGACGTCTATTTCCCATTTATAGGACAAGAGAACCATTCAAACGGGGCTCCTTTTCGTTTCGGAGTATGGGTGGACGGCCGGTGTTCCTGGATGGGTCCTGAATGGGAAAAGGATCTGAAGTATCATGATAATTGTCTCGTCAGTAATGTTTTTCTGAAAAATGAGTCTCTTGGAGTCGCATTGCACTGTCATGACGCGGTTGACGTTGACTTGAACGTGTATATTAAGAAACTCGAGGTGATAAATCTGCGAGGAAACGCTCGCCAGGTAAGACTGTTCTTTTGCCACGACTTTCATCTCTATAGTTATTCCATAGGAGACACGGCCTATTTTGATCCATTGACACGATCCATCATTCATTACAAGATCAATCGTTACTTTCTCATCAATTGCTGCAAGCCGGGCGAGTATGGCGTAAATCACTACGCCTGTTGCGACAAGGAAGGACCGGGGCGGGAAGAGATATGGAAAGACGCCGAGGATGGGATACTGAACGGAAACCAGATTTCGTGGGGATCCGCAGACTCCGCAATAGGGATATGGCTGGATGTTCCTCCGGAAGGAAAAGCTGAAGCTTTTTACTGGATTGCGGCCGGAAACCACTACAACGAAGTGGCCCGACTCAACCGCGAGGTAATAGAGAAGACGCCCGATGAACTGATCAAACGTACATCGGATTACTGGATTGCATGGAGCACTAAGGAATCCAGATCCTTTGGTGACCTGCCCAAATCCATCATTGACATATACAACCGGAGCCTGCTCATTTCAAGGACTCAGATAGACAACAGGGGGGCAATCATTGCGGCAAATGATTCGGATATAGTGCGTTTCGGGAGAGACACATATTCGTATATGTGGGGGCGTGACGGCGCTTTTGTAGCCGCTGCACTGGCAAAGAGCGGTTACACTCATGTATGCATGAAATTTTACGATTTTTGCGCCCGCGTTCTATCAGACGAAGGATATCTTTATCAGCATTACAATCCGGATGGATCGCTGGCAAGTAACTGGCATCCTTGGTTGGTGGACGGAAATATAGTCCTCCCCATCCAGGAGGACTCAACTGCCTTGATTCTTTGGGCGCTCTGGATACACTTTGAAAGTACGAAAGACATAGAATTCATCAGGCCTTTATATGACAGGCTCATTAAAAAATCCGCAGACTTCTTGATGACGAACCGCGATCCCGACACGGGACTGCCTACTCCCTGCTATGATCTCTGGGAGGAGCGTTTCGGAGTGCATACCTTTACCGTAGCGGCGGTAGTGGCGGGCCTCAGGGCCGCAGCGAATTTTGCAAAACTCTTTCAGGATGCCTCACTGGCGAAAAGATATGACAAGGTCGCCGACCGGATGAAGGAAGGAATCACCACGCATCTCTACCATCATGGGCTTAAGAGATATGCCCGGACGGGGTACAGAAATGGTGAAGGGTATGAGCTTGACGAAGTGATCGATGTCAGTCTTTCAGGACTGGTCATCCTGGGGGTATTGTCTCCGGGGGATCCGAGGGTGGTCCAAACGATGGAGGCCGTACGTGAGCATTTATGGCTCAAAACACCCGTTGAAGGCTGTGCCAGATATCAGAATGACACTTACCATCGTCCAAGCGACAGTCCCGCGGGTATTCCGGGCAACCCCTGGTTTATCTCAACCATATGGTTGGGAGAATACTTCATCGCCCGTGCCGAAAACCTTCAGGAACTTCATGAAGCCCTCCCCTACCTTGAATGGTGTGCGAAGAACGCGCTTCCTTCCGGTGTGCTTGCAGAGCAGGTACACCCAGTAACCGGGTCGCCTCTCTCCGTCTCCCCCCTTACATGGAGTCATTCCTCTTTTGTATGGGCGGTCCTCCAGTATACCGATAAATTCAACTCTCTAGAAAAATAGAATGGAATCGAAAAATCCCCCCTGCTTTCTCTTGGCTGTTTCAGTTTCCATCCATAAATAGCCATTTTTGTCCGCTCTTCGCTCGGACTCCCCATCCTGCGGATGGGTCCCCGGTTTGTCCTCACCTCTGGCCTCGGACTCCCCATCCTCCGGATGGGTCCCCGGTTTGTCCTCACCTCTGGCCTCGGACTCCCCATCCTCCGGATGGGTCCCCGGTTTGTCCTCACCTCTGGCCTCGGACTCCCCATCCTGCGGATGGGTCCCCGGTTTCACAATCTTCAGACTCCGCCAACTCTGGGCCGGTACAGGCGCCGTCAATCTGCGGCAATCCTCGCGCGCCTTGCACCTGCCTGCCGCAGGCAGGTCTCCGGCAAACTCGGAAATCCCTCAATTTAGGGTTCATCTTGACTTTCCTCGCATCTTAGGATCTTATCCTTCCTATGGCAATTTTTCTACCGGAAGGAGGTCGGTCATGGACTCGAAATACACCGAACTCGCGACAAGGATCGGCATGGGAGACTCGGAAAGGATTCCCAGGTTGTTCAGCATGATCGCGAACGACAAGGAGGCCCAAGTGCTTCTGGCCCTTCCCGCCGATGCACCCACGCTGGCCGCAAAGTTCGATCTACCACGGGAGGAGATCGAGCGTATGATCCATAATCTATTCGTCAAAGGCCTGGTCTTTCCCTCTTTCAAGACCGATCCCCCAACCTATCGCATGGGCCGGGACATAATCCAGTTTCACGATGCCACGATTTTGTGGCCGGAAGCACCGAGGAAATTTCTTGATCTATGGCAGGAGTGGACCGAAATGGAGTGGCCCGACATGGCCAGGGCCTTCGAAAAGGCGGGTGCTAGACCTGCCATGCGCATCATTCCGGTGGGCATCACCCTCAAGGCTCAAGGGCAGGTCCTCTCTTTCGAAGACGTTGCGGAGATCATCCAGGATGCCCGGGAACTGGCCGTGACCAAGTGCACCTGCAGGCTCGCGGCCCGGAAATGTGACAAGATGCTGGAGGCCTGTATCCAGGTCAACAATGCCGCGTCTTATGCCGTTGCCAGAGGCACGGGCAGAAAGCTCACCAGGGAAGAAGCCCTTGAAATCTGTCGCAAAGCGGAAGAAGAGGGCCTTATCCATACCACATTCAACTCGCGGAGCGTGGATCACATCATCTGTAATTGCTGCGGCTGTTGCTGCCAGTTCCTGCCCGAGCATATCAAGCACGGCATCCGTGTGGTGGACCCGAGCCGTTTCCGTGCGCAGGTGGACCCTGATGCCTGCACCGGTTGTGAGACATGCCTTGACCGCTGCTATTTCCAGGCCGTTTCCATGAACGACGAATCGGCCGTAGTGGATCAGGAAAAATGCATGGGATGCGGAGTATGCGCAGTCACCTGCCCCGAAGAGGCCATTGCCATGATAGAGGTGCGGCCACCTGATCACGTCCCTTGAAGGATAAAGCTTTCCTATTAGGGAAACGGAAGTCAACCCGTAACGCCGAGCCCCATTTGCCAGGGGTCACGGGCTGAAGTGGACGCCTGAGTCAGTGGCTGGAAAAGGCCGCATGTGCCTGCCGACACCTACGTATGTGCTGTCTGTGGCTCAACGGTGACTCGGCGACCGCCGAACCGATGTGTCATCTGTGGTTCGAGCCCTGAACACTCCTGCCTTGTGGAACGCCCGAGGGCATGAAAAAAGCGGCTTGACCGAAAAGGCGACCGGTCCCGACGCCGATCCGCATCTCACACCCCCGCCTTTGCCCGTCGATCGGCGAGCATCCTCAGACCTCCGACGTGCAAACATGCTTTGCGGAGGTAGGTTCATGAGAGGGTACTGAGCCTTCGCCCCCCGCGATTTCCACGGAATCCCCGTCCCGGAGTCTGTGGTCCAGGGAAACGGGTTTCCCGTTTACCCTGACCGCACCGGCCACGGGTACCTGCGTGTTCGTGGTATTCAAGAAATCTTGAACAGTGGCACTGTCTGAAAGGCGAACGATACGCCCCCCGCTTCCGAACACCACCAGGTGATCACGGAAGACCTGTCTGTTCAACAGGTCAATGAATTCCCCGGCGCTGTCAGCCTTTTCGTGCTGCCGTACCAGTCCCTGGATCCACTGCGACCGGTAGCGGTCCTGCGCATCTGAAGCCAGCCCGCTTTTATACCGCCAGTGGGCTGCCGTGCCGTATTCGGCCTCCATGTGCATGAGCTCGGTGCGCACCTGGAACTCGATGGGTTTTGCGGAGATCTCCCGCACAGGATAGACGCAGGTGTGCAGGGACTGGTAGCCGTTGTCTTTGGGAAGACCTATATAATCGTCAAAGGTCCCCGGAATGGGCTTGAAGTGGGTGTGCAGCAGCCCCAGCACCGTGTAGCACTCGGGAACGGAGGCCACGATCACCCTCAGCCCGATCCTGTCCATGATCTGTTCGAGTGTCCTGCCGGTGCGGAGCATCTTGCGCCGGATGGCGTGAAGGCTCTTGGTTCTTCCCTGGACACGGCCCTGGATATGATTCTTCCGGAGCAGACGCCGGACACCTTCCAGGAGGATCTGGAGGCATTTATCGTCCTCGGCCTGGATGGGAGCCACCTTTTTCCGCAGGTCCTCATAGCCCTCGGGGTCCAGGATGCGAAACGAGGAATCTTCCAGTCTGCGCCGCAGGTCTCCCAGTCCCAGGCGATTCGCGATGGGGACGTAAAAATCCACGGTTTCCCGTGCCATCCCGCGTGGTTGCTGTTCTGGAGAGTCCAGTGCACCCTCCAGGGCAAGGAGCCGAAATGCGATGAGAAGGAGCGCTTTGCGAGGAGATCCACCCATGGCGGCCAGGAAGGTGTGGATATCCTCTCTCCGGTATTGCGGGGTTTCGAGGCGCAGGAGGGAGGGGGACTTGAGATCCTGGAGCACGTCGGCCACATCAGGGCCGAATTCCTCTCGCAATTGAACGGAAGTGACAAGGCCCCCCCACAACAGGGGCGCCAACAGGGCGGCTGCGACGGTCACCGCATCAGCGTTTTGATGCAGGAGCAGTCGTGCCGCCGGAAAGCCATCCGGTTCACAACGTCCCGTCTTCTTCACGCAGTGGGCATACGCCCTGCGCAGGAGATCCGCATCCTCGGGCTGGAATTTTTCCTCGATCTGATCCAAGAACAAGCTGTCAGGCATCAAACACCGAGAAAACACCATTTCGCCAATAGGTCGCTTGCCGGTTTCGCACAAAGTCAGCAGTCGGCGCAAAAGGGGCCCTTGCCACGGACACAGCGATCAACACGTGATCACGAGGCCCGGCACGCCGGACCCCCACAACTCACATCTGTCGAAAAATCCTGAGGAAAATATAAGCCGAGATGGGGTATATGCAAGTACCGGGGGCGAGAAGTGCCCTCTTCCTCAAAGGCCTACGAATCGCGTGCAATTTTCTGTTGACGCTTTTCCCCCGGGGACCGCCCGGCAGCAGGGTCGAGGGGTCGGATCACTGAATTTTCATCCCTTCACATGAGCCGAGAATTCCCCGGCTACGAAACTTTTCATTTCATCCGGCAGGCAAATATAGATCTTGCCCGGTATCTCATCATCGTGCCTCTTGCCGAACCGAATCGACATGGCATAATCTTTCATCAAGATCTCGGTCTCCGGAATGTCCTTTCCCTCCGGTTTCCATTTCATGTGGATATGCGGTCTTCCGAAACCGGATTCGGCGGAATATTCAAAAATTCTGTTCTCCAGAGCCTCCCCCTTTTTCAGAAAGAAAAATATGACGAGCGCATGATCCGGGAAGAAATCCTTGCCGTCTCTCAGGGTCAGGATCCCGTTCTCCAGAACGGCCTTCTCTATGGTAACCGGATCCCCGTGGATCCTTCCCGCGGCCGGTCTGGACGGAATCTCCACGCCCGACAAGTCCCGGCGCCAGCCCGTCCCATCGACCGAAGAGGTTTTCTCCTGCCGGCGCAACGCTTCCAGGGCCAATTCGTGCCCGGCCTCTGCGGCCCGTCGGAGGTCTTCCCCGGCCTCTGCGGCCTTACCGATGACTTGGTAGACAATGGACCGGTCGTACAGAGCATCTCCGTCCATGGGTGAAATCTCCAGGGTCTTTGCGAAATCCGCCAAGGCCTTGTCCGTCTGGCCCATGAAAAAATAGGCCGTGGCCCTGTTACAGTAGGCATCGGCCGCATTCTGATTCAACTCGATGGCTGAGATGAAATCCTCTGCCGCTTTAGCCTGATTTCCTTTGGCGGAATAGATCAGCCCCCTGTTGTATAATAGGCATCCTCGAATTTCGGGTCTATGCGAAGGGCCCGGGTGTATTCTTCGAGCGCCTTGTCCAGTTCCAAACCCATGCCCAGGCCAAATAGATCCCGAAGGTGATGGTCCCCAAAACAAAGAGGTGCAAAAATACAGGTACGAAATACTCTGCGCCCGTTCCCTTGAATTCACAATTCCCTTTGGCCATGACAGACCTCCTGTTTCCCACCCGACTCAGATCATCGGCTGCGTCCCCGGCGTCTTCCGTATGGAAGAATGGCTCGGCCCGTGCTCATGTGGTCCGATTTATTAGATAATCGCCCCAACGGTCCTTTGTCTTGATGGTTTTCTTTTGGATCAGGCGGAATCGTGATGAATATTTCCAAAAAAATCGGCAGGTCGGAACGGATGGGGGGCCGCCCATAATCCTGCTACATTGCAAGACGGCAACGCCTATGGACTCGCAAAGCACTCACGAGGAGCAAGACCCGACACAAGGGTGTCCGGAGTCCAGTGTGGCGAAGTCACATGGTTGATTCGACGAAAGTCATGAAATCATGGACGCCCCCCTTTTTTCTCGGTGAGGCAGTAGATACCTTTGCCTTCCATGGCGGGCTTCATGCAGAGGGTATCGGACACACACCTGGCGGGGGTGCGGTCCCCTTGCTTCCACCGCTTCACAAGGCCCGGCTCCCGGATAAAAGGTCTGGACATGGAGATGAAATCCGCAACACCTTCCTTTACCACGCCTTCGGCCCTTTCAAAGGAGCGAATCCCGCCCACCAGGATCAACGGCACGCCCAGGGTCTTCTTGAAAACCGCCGCATGCTCGGCGAAATATGCTTCTTTGTCGGGCGAGTTGATCCCCTTGCGAGAGGGGGAAAGCTTCTTGCTCGTGAGAAGGCCGCCCGACAGCTCCACCGCGTCCAGGCCGGCATCAACAAGCATCCGTGCGGCCTTGAGAGAATCGCCGGGCTCAAGGCCCCCTTCAGCGAAATCCGAGCAGTTCATCTTGACGAACACTGGATAGTCCTCCCCCACCGCGTCACGGACGGCCTTATAGACCTGCAGGTGAGCCTTCACCCGATTCTCGATCGGTCCACCGTAGTTATCCTTCCGGCGGTTGAAATACGGCGAGAGAAACTGGCTCAGGAGGTATCCGTGGGCCGAATGGATCTGAACGGCGTCAAAGCCCGCTTCCCTGGCCCGGGCAGCGGCCTTCCCGAAATCCGCGGCAAGGGAGCCGATGTCCTCAGCAGTGAGTTCCGAGACCGGTCCCTTGGAGACCCCTTCGAAATCCGAAACCACCCGTACAGGCCCCGGGCTCAACTGCCGAAACCCGAAGGCCCCCGCGTGGGCGATCTGCGCTGCGATCTTCGCGCCCTGCTCGTGAGCCGCCTCGGTCATCTCTTTCAGTCCCGGGACCATGGCATCGTCGTAAATACCCAACTGCCAGGGCCCCGCCTGGCCTTCCGGGTTTACATATGCATGGCTCGTGATGATCAGGCCCACTTGGCCTTCGGCCAGATCCGCCATGGTCTTGATGAGCTTGGGGGTGGGAGCCCCTTCATCGGTCGCCATCCCTTCCCATGTGGCCGAGCGTACGAAACGATTCTTTACCTCCATTTTTCCGATGTTACCCGACGTAAATAGAACGCTCATACCGGTTCCTCCTTTGTTTAGCCTGGTGTCGGCCTGTCTCTCATCCCGGCGACCAATGGGGTGCGGGAAGGCAGGGGCGGAATTCTTGTTTGCATACGAACATGGAACAAGGCGCCGGAGCTCCGCTTCAGCACACCTTACAACGCCCATTGAAAAAACCAAGTCTTTCATCCCCCGGGTTTTTCTCCTGTGAGCCGGTCCGGAGAACCTAATTTTTCCGGATCACGGACACATCTCGGGGGAGAGAAGGTTTGGCCCGGCACTTGGTTCGCATACGAATTTATCCCACCACTCAGCGCCTGTCAATAGAAAAGCAGGGCCGGATGGGTGTCATATTTTTCCGGACTCTTCGGTGTCAGAGACTTTCGGGAGGCGGCTCCTGGATCCCCTTGATGGACCGGAACCGCCATACCAGGGCGACCCATATGGCCCGGAGCCCGTCACGCCACTTGAGTTTCTTTCCCTCGTGGACCTTCCGGGGAACGTAGTTGATGGGCACCTCCACTATCTCGTAACCGAGGCGCAGGAGCTTGGCGGTTACCTCGGGTTCCCAATCAAAGGAATCCCCCTCGAAAGGCAGAGCCCGTATCAGGGGGCCGTCAAAAGTCTTATAACAGGTGGGCTCATCGGTCATGTGTGCGCCGTAGAGCAGGTTCATCCATCGAGTCACAAGCAGGCCTCCCAGGTAAAATGCGGCGGAGGAGTGCGGGTGTTTGCGACGACTACGCTCCCGCGATCCATAAACCACCCTGGCGCCGCCCGTCAGAATCGGATCGATGCATTTCTGGAAGTCAGAGGGGTCATATTCCAGGTCCGCATCCTGGATGATAACCACGTCGCCCGTGGACACCGCAATGCCTGCGCGGACGGCCGAGCCCTTTCCGCCGTTGGACTTCTCCACCACCACGATTCGTAATCGAGAGGAGTCGGACCTAACGGCCGCCCAGGCCCGAATCCGTTCCGGGCTATGGTCAGTGGAGCCGTCGTTGACTATGATGATCTCCTTGGCGACGGAAAGGGGGACCTGTGCTACCCGGTCCAATACCTCGCAGACCGTTTTTTCCTCGTTGTAGACGGGTATGATGATGGAAAGGGTCTGCATGCTGGCCATCCGGCTGAGGTTTCTGGTATGATGCACGGCGTCTTTTCCAGCAGTTCGTTGAAAAATCAAGCGATCTCAGGCAAAGCAAAAAAATCGAACTTTACATAAGTAAGAAACAAGATTTTTTCAGCCGAATTTTAACCTGAGCACCCACAAATGCACTGGTTTTTCAACAGCCTGTAAGATCGGAACATAGGTCAGAGGCCGCAGGGTGTCAAGGTCCCGTGACCTGTGAAGGAGAAGACTCGTCGCACCCCGGGAACCCCATCGGACAATTCGGGGTGGCCGGTGAATCGTAAAGGCCCAGCGGCCCAACGGACGGGAGGAATTTCATGCCCTATATGACCCGGGATTTTGATCCCTCACTTCTCCCCCGATTTCTGGACCGCCTGCCGGTGGGTGTGACGGTCATCGATCACGGGTGCCGTATCCTGTACTACAACGAATTCTGCGCCGACAAACTCGGCCGGACGCCGGAATCTCTGGGCCGGGATATCCGCTTGTGTCACCGAAAACCTGAGAGCATCGCAAGGATCGATGAGATGATTGAGGCCTTCGAAAAGGGCAGGCGTGAGTCTTTTCAATACGATGCAAACCCCTACGGGGATCCCCTGGCCATCACCCTCACTCCGCTGCTTCGAGACGGGAGGCTGGTGGGCTATCTTCACACCGTGATCCTGAAGCAGCCTTAGACGCCCCCTCCAGGGCGGCTCCCTCCACTTTTTTTCAAGGCCCCTTGACAGAGCCCGGATTGTGCTTATTTTTGAGGCAAAAGAACATCTCAACAGACTGATATTGTTGAGATATTCTTAAAAAATCCTTCAAGGATTCCTGGGTCCTCTCGAAAGGGATTCCTGGTAAAAGGAGGTGAACGGCTATGACGAGCTTACTACCATGGAGAGATCGGCAAGTGGACCGGTTCAGAAGCGAGGTAGACAGGCTCTTTGAAGACTTCTTCACCCGTGATCCCTTCCGTGGATTCCTTGGAGAAGGCGACTGGATGCCCGCGGTGGACGTCTCGGAGACCGGCAAGAAGATCGTGGTGAAGGCAGAGGTCCCCGGGATGGATGCCAAGGACATTGATATCTCCCTCAACGGAAGGGTCCTGACCATCAAGGGTGAGAAACGAGATGAACACAAGGAGGAAGGCGAAAACTACCATCGGGTGGAACGAAGGTACGGCACTTTCTCCAGGACGTTCGAGCTTCCGGCCGATGTGGATGCCAACAAGGTCAAGGCAACCTACAAGGACGGTGTTTTGAAGCTCGAACTGCCCAAGACCAAAGAGCAGTCCGTGAAGAAAATAGAGGTAAAGAGCTCATAAGAGATTCTGAACACGGTCCCGAACTGAAACAAGCGGGGTCCCCGTTGAAAGGGGCCCCGCTTTGGCTTTGTGGGGCCCCCGGCACCGGTGTCCGGGGGACCCCTCCGCGCCTTAGGTCTTACTGTACCTGAAGGATCACATACCGGGCGTACGGCCCGTACTGGACGAGAAGCAGAACGCTCTTGGATCCCCGAAAGGCATCGAAGAACTCCCGAACGCTCTTGACCTGTTTGCGGTTCACCTCAAGGATGAGCATGCCGGGCCTCAAGCCCGCAAACTGCGCGGGAGTGCCGGGCGCTACCTGGGAGATGAGCACACCCGTCTTCCCCTCGTACCCGAATTGGCGGGCGAGGTCCTCCGTGAGTTCCTGAACGGTAAAGCCCAGTTTCTCCACGAGTTGTTTTTCGTTTACCGCCGCCGTCCGCGTCTCTTCGAGACTTCCCAGAACCGCTGTGACCACCTTTTTCTTTCCTGATCGGATCACTCCTATTTCCACCTTGGTCCCGGGGGGTGTGAGCGCCACCATGTTCCTGAAGTGCCCCGGGTCTTTCACCGGCTTATGATCGTACTCCACCACCACGTCGCCGCGCCTGAGCCCCGCTTTGTCCGCGGCAGAGTCCTTTGTGACATCGGAAATCAGCACACCCTGGGTCTCCTTGAGATGAAAGGACTTCATCAAATCTTCGGTCAGGGCCTGGATGCTCACGCCGAGATAGCCCCTCTGCACCTTGCCGTGCTCGATGAGCTGGTTCTTGATCGCCTTGACCATGTTGATGGGTATGGCGAACCCGATCCCCATGTAACCCCCGCTCTTGGAGAAGATGGCGGAGTTTATCCCCACGGCCTGTCCCTTCATATTGATCAGGGGACCGCCGCTGTTACCGGGATTGATGGCCGCATCCGTCTGGATGAAATCCTCGTAGTCCGTGATCCCCACGGTGGTCCTTCCCTTTGCGCTCACAACGCCCACGGTCAAAGTGTGCGACAGACCGAAAGGGTTCCCAATGGCCATGACCCACTCGCCCACCTCCAGGGCGTCGGAGTTTCCCAGGGGCAGGACCGGCAGATCGCCGTCGGCTTTGATCCGGATGAGGGCCACGTCGGACCTGGGATCCGAGCCTATGGTCTTTGCCTTGAATTCCCGTCCATCCATGAGGCGCACGGTGATTTTGTCGGCGTCTCCCACCACATGGTGGTTCGTCAAAATGTAGCCGTCCTTCGAGATGATGAATCCGGAGCCCATGCCCATCTGTTTGTATTTTCTGGGTCGCATGTGAGGGTACCGATACCCGAAGAAGCGTTCAAAAAAATCGTCATTAAAAAGATCAAAGGGGTTGTTGAACTGAAATGGTGCGCCGCCCCGGCCTGCTTCTATGGTCTTCTCCACGCTGATGAATACCACGGTGGGCATGGCCTTCTTGGCGATTTCCGTAAAGGCCCTCGAGGTCTTCCTAATACCGGCCGATTCATCGGCCAAAACCGGTGTGCAAAAAAGATTGAACGCCACTGCGAGGACCAGGCCCAGGAGCAGAACCCTGATCCATTGACTCGTTTCCTGTTTCTCCCCAATGCACATTTCCGAACTCCTCCTTTTGTTTCGCCATGAGGCTCCTGGTCGCCTCGATTCCCATTCGTTCAGGGCCCCGAGAAAAGCCCGGGGGGGGGGACTGAACTCAATATGATCTCCTCTCACCAGGCGGGGGGGAGGTCGTCTCGGGCGCCGCAGCGCTATACCGGGGCGCCCGCTTCCGTCCCATCCGCCGAGCCTTCTTCGACCTCCACGGGATTCTCGTGGGTCACCCGGAGGGCCCCGTCTCCGAGTTCCACCCGGATCAGGGCGCCGTCCAGGACGTCACCCTGGATCAGGGCCCGGCCGATTCGGGTTTCAAGTTCCCGCTGGAGATAACGCCTCAGGGGCCTTGCGCCGTAGACCGGATCATAACCCGATCGGGCGATGAATTTTCGGGCGTCCTCCGTGATCTCCACTCTGATCCTTCGATCCTCCAGGCGCCTTGCCAGGTCCTGTGTCAGGAGGACGACTATCTGTTCCACCTCTTCCAGGGTCAGGGGCTTGAACAGCACTATATCGTCCACCCGGTTGAGGAACTCGGGCCGGAAGTGCTGCCGCATTTCCCGCATGACCTGCTCTTTGGCCTGTTCACGGATTTCACCACGGTCCGTCACCCCCTCCAGGAGATAGTGGGACCCTATGTTGCTGGTCATGATGATCACCGTGTTCTTGAAATCCACGGTCCTTCCCTGCCCGTCCGTGAGCCGGCCGTCGTCGAAGATCTGGAGCAGGACGTTGAACACGTCATGGTGGGCCTTTTCGATCTCGTCGAAGAGGATGACCGAATAGGGTTTGCGGCGCACGGCCTCAGTGAGCTGGCCCCCTTCTTCGAATCCCACGTACCCCGGCGGCGCACCGATGAGACGCGAGACCGTGTGCTTTTCCATGTATTCGCTCATGTCTATGCGGATCATGTTCTCTTCCGAATCGAACAGGGCCTCGGCCAGGGTCTTGGCGAGCTCGGTCTTCCCCACACCCGTGGGGCCTAAGAAAATGAAGGTGCCGATGGGCCTTCGGGGATCCTTGATGCCGGATCGGGCCCGGATTACCGCATCCGCCACGAGTTGGACGGCCTCGTCCTGTCCGATCACCCGCTGATGGAGTATTTGATCGAGGCGCAGGACCTTGTCCCGCTCTCCTTCCATGAGCCGTGTCACCGGGATGCCCGTCCAGCGGGAAATGATCTCGGCGATTTCGTCCTCCGTCACCTCCTCGCGAAGCAGTCTCTCGCCGCCCTGCTTGCTGCTGAGAAGTTCCTCTTCCGCCTTCAAGCGCTTCTCCAGTTCCGGCAGGCGTCCATGTTTGAGTTCGGCTGCACGATTCAGGTCATAGTTTCGTTCCGCGATCTCGATTTCATGGCGGACCTTTTCGATCTCCTCGCGCAGGTTCTGGACCTTCTTTATGGCCTCCTTTTCAGATTCCCACTGGGCCCGCATGGCGTCGGCCTTGGCCCGGAGTTCCGCAAGCTCCTTTTGCAGGGCCTTGAGGCGTTCCTTGCTGGCTTTGTCCCGTTCCTTTTTCAGGGCCGCCTCCTCAATTTCGAGCTGCATGGCCCTGCGGGATACCTCGTCGATGTCCGCTGGCATGGAGTCGATCTCCGTGCGGATCATGGCACAGGCCTCGTCCACCAGGTCGATGGCCTTGTCGGGCAGGAACCGGTCCGAAATGTAGCGGTTGGAAAGCACGGAAGCAGCCACCAGGGCGTTGTCCAGGATCTTGACCCCGTGATGCACCTCGTAGCGTTCCTTGAGGCCTCTCAGGATGGAGATGGTGTCCTCCACCGTGGGCTCATCCACCAGCACGGGCTGGAACCGGCGTTCCAGGGCCGGATCCTTTTCAATATATTTTCGATACTCATCAAGGGTGGTGGCGCCGATACAGTGCAGCTCCCCCCGGGCCAGCATGGGTTTGAGCATGTTGCCCGCATCCATGGCGCCCTCGGCCTTTCCGGCCCCCACGATGGTGTGCAGTTCGTCTATGAAAAGAAGGATCTTACCCTCGGATTCCTTGATCTCCTGCAATACCGCCTTGAGCCTTTCCTCGAATTCCCCGCGGAACTTGGCCCCGGCCACCAGTGCTCCCATGTCCAGGGCGAACAGGGTCTTGTCCTTCAGCCCCTCGGGCACATCCCCACGCACGATACGATGAGCCAGGCCTTCCACGATGGCGGTCTTGCCCACGCCGGGATCACCGATGAGCACGGGATTGTTCTTGGTCTTTCGACTCAGGACCCGGATGATCCGCCGAATCTCGTTGTCGCGGCCGATCACCGGATCGAGTTTCCCGGAGCGGGCCTCCTGCACCAGGTCCCTTCCATACTTCTGCAATGCCTCATAAGTGCCTTCAGGGTCGGCGCTCGTCACCCGCTGGTGGCCCCTGACCGCCGTGAGGGTCTGAAGCAGTCCTTCGCGGCTGATGTTGAACTCCTGAAAAATTTTCCCGGCAGGGGTGCTCGGCCCTTCCTCCACAAAGGCCAGCAAAATGTGTTCCACGGAAATATATTCGTCCTTGAGGGCCTGTGCCTCGTCCTGGGCCTTCACAAGGAGCTTGCTCAACCGCTGGGTGATGTAAACCTTTCCCGCCTCCGCACCAGGCCCCGCCACCCGTGGTTTCTTGTCCAATTCCGCGCGCACGCGCTCCTGGAAAGCTTCAACCGGGACTTCCATCCGCTGGAGCAGGCGCGGGACAAGGCCGTCCGACTGTTCCAGCAGGGCCAGGAGCAAGTGCTCTCCGTCCACCTCCTGGTGTCCGTAACGGACCGCCATGGTCTGGGCCTCCTGGAGAGCCTCCTGGGATTTCATGGTGAACTTGTTCAAATCCATATTCAAACCTCCTTGGTTCGGGACGCTCGCTATGCGAATGTGTTCCAGTTAGACTAAGTATAAGTAGCCGATATCTTCCTTTCACATGGAGATATGCCCCGAACTCAAAAGCTGTGATTGCTTTGATTAGAGTAAGTACGATTTTTTCGGCGTCAAGGCGCACGGCAGGAGACGCCTCGAAGAAGCGAAAAAGGCCATCTCCAAATACATCTTTCCCGGCGTCTTGTTCGCGCCGGGGGCCGGTGAGCGTTGTCTAAAAAGGGACCAAGCGCATTCGGTAATTTTCCCCCCACATAAACTCCAAAATAAAATAAATGCTTGACATTCCATGTTAATCTAATTATAATATGAACGTATGATTAAAGGTTCCAGAGTAGTGAGAAAACGCATTGAGAACGTCAAGTTATGGGCCTGTAGACGCACCAAGGCTTGCCATGAAGTCCTGAGCACGCAACACCCCACTCAGAGAGAGATATCCAGTTGAAAGCATTGTTGATTTATCCGCAGTTCCCGGACACGTTCTGGAGTTTCAAACACGCCCTCAAGTTCATTCAAAAGAAAAGCGCTTATCCGCCCCTGGGTCTCTTGACCGTGGCGGCCATGCTCCCTGAGGAGTGGGAGCTGCGACTGGTGGACCTCAATGTCACCAAGCTGACTGAAAGGGATCTGGAGTGGGCCGATTGCGCATTCATCAGCGCCATGGCCGTCCAGAGGACATCGGCCCGGCAAGCGGCTTCCTGCTGCAAGAAGGCCGGACTCAGGGTTGTGGCCGGGGGCCCCCTTTTCTCCGCCGAACATGAGAGTTTCACCGAGGTGGACCATTTCGTCCTCAATGAGGCCGAGATCACGCTTCCTTCCTTCCTCAAGGACCTGGAGAGAGGGTGCCCCGAACGCGTTTACTCCACCACCGAATTCGCCGACATCAAAAAAACGCCGGCTCCCAGATGGCGACTTGTGGATATGAAGCGTTACGCCGCCATGAGCGTCCAGTTCTCCAGGGGCTGCCCTTTCAATTGTGAGTTCTGTAACATAACCGCGCTGTTCGGCCACCGCCCCCGTATCAAACTGGCCGAACAGATCGTCGCGGAACTCGATGCCCTATACGACCAGGGGTGGCGAGGGCAGGTGTTTTTCGTGGATGACAACTTTATCGGAAATAAGAGGTACCTCAAAACCCAACTACTCCCCGCACTCATTGAATGGCGAAAAGGGAAAAAGGGCGTCCCGTTCAATACGGAAACATCCATTAACCTCGCAGACGACCCTGCCCTGATGGAGATGATGGTGGAGGCTGGGTTTGATACGGTCTTCATCGGAATAGAAACCCCGGACGAGGACTCCCTGGCCGAATGCAACAAGAAGCAGAACAAGAACCGTGACCTCACCGCGAGTGTAAAGACCATCCAGAGTGCAGGGCTCCAGGTCCAGGGCGGGTTCATCGTCGGTTTCGACAACGACACACCGTCCATTTTTCAGCGCCAGATCGATTTCATTCAGAAGAGCGGGATCGTCACGGCCATGGTGGGACTGCTCCAGGCTCCCCCGGGCACGAGGCTTTATGAACGAATGAAGCGTGAAAGTCGGCTTCTCGGTTTCATGTCAGGAGATACGGACGGCACCACCAACATCATCCCCCGCATGGACCTCGAGGCCCTGCGTGAAGGATATCGCGGGATAATGCGGCACATCTACTCCCCCAAGCAATATTACCGCAGGGTAAGGATCTTTTTGAAGAATTACGGCAAACCCAAGGCGGGGGTCCCTCTAGACTTTCATCGGCTGGTGGCCTTTTTTTGGTCCTGTGTGAGGTTGGGAGTCCTGGGCCGCGAACGGGTCCATTATTGGAAGACCCTTTTCTGGACACTACTGCGCCGACCGAGGCTTTTGCCGCTGGCAGTGACTTTCGCCATTTACGGCCATCACTTCCGCAAGGTGGCCCGGCTGCACCTGCATTGATGTCACCCAGAATCGATTTAGTTTCCATCCATAAATGGCTCTTTTTGTCCTCGGCTCGCTCGGACTCCCCATCCTCCGGATGGGTCCCCGGTTTGTCCTCGCCTGTGGGCTCGGACTCCCCACCCTTCGGGCGGGTCCCCGGTTTCCTTGATCTTGTAAAAAATATCTCATTTCTGAATCTGGGAACCCGCTGCGAAGCAGTGGGACTTGGCGATCGAAGGAAGCCAAGAATTGGAAACTCCTCTGTGCCCTGATTTTATTTGTGGATGGGCACGATTTAGTACACCGAGGCGGGCATTTGCCTCTCGTGCCGCCTCTGTTGCCGAAAATCCGATTAATAAGGCTCAGAGCAGTCGCGCCTCCTTCAGGATCTTCCGAATAGCCCGCTTATCCTCTTCCCTGAGCTGTAGCAAAGGGCTCCTGACGAATCCACCCTTGTACCCCCGGAGATCTGCGGCATACTTTAGACCCGGCACCCCGTATGTTGTAGTCACGGCCGCGTTTACAGGGAATATGCGCATGTACGTGTCCCGTGCCTTTTCCGGGTCCCCCGACTCAAAGGCCTCCTGCACTTCCACACACTCGGCCGGGGCGCAGTTGGCCAGGGCGAAGATACCGGCCCGGATGCCCAGGGTCAGAGCCGGGAACCACGCCGCCGCCGTTCCTACGATGAAATTAAAGCCTTCCTCCATCACTCGAAGGAAAGAGACCAGTTGCGGCACATCGCCGGTGCTGTCTTTCATGCCTAGGATGTTGGGGTGGGCGCTCAGATCCCGGACGACCCGGGGCGAGACATTGATATGCGTGAATTTGGGCACGTTGTAGATGAGTACGGGGATCCGGGCGCGGTTAGCCACTTCGGAAAAAAATCGAATCAGCGCCTCGTCGTTCATACGATCCCCGTAGTAAAAGGGCGTGAGCACCAGAGCTGCATGAGCCCCTAGGTCCGCAGCCTTGTTGGTGAGCAGAATGGTCTCTGCCGCCGATTCCATGCCCGTTCCCGCCATAACAATACGGTCTTTTGGCGCGTGGCGGACCGTGAGCTCAATCATCCGGAGCTTTTCTTTCTCTGAAAGGTACGCGGCCTCACTGTTGGACCCCAGCACAAGATACCCGCCCAGTCCGGCCTCATTCCAGCGTTCCATGTTGTAGATATGGGCGTCGTAGTCCACCTCGCCCCTTTCGGTAAAGGGCGTCAGCATGGGGGGAATGACTCCCTCGATGAGGCGCTTCGCCATTTTCAGGATCCTCCTTGTGTCCGGAGTCCGCACGAGGACTTGCCTAGT
>JAFDIS010000161.1 GCA_019307945.1 Deltaproteobacteria bacterium
GGGCCCCGGCTGGTTTATAGAACGGAAGGATGGGCATGCCCGACATACGAAAGGTCCTTATCGCCAACCGCGGGGAGATAGCTCTCAGGATCCTTCGGACCCTGGATCGCATGAATATCCCGGGAGTAGTGGTATATCACCCCGCAGACGCCCGATCCCCTGCCGTCAAGGCGGCCCCAGAGACCGTGCAGATCGAAGGACCGTCGCCGGTACAGGCATACCTGGACGCAGAAGCCCTGATCACCGCCTGCAGGCGTACCGGGGCTGATGCCGTGCACCCGGGGTTCGGTTTCCTTGCAGAAAACGCAGGCTTTGCCAGACGCCTCTCCGAGGAGGGAATCACCTTCATCGGACCAGGGCCCGAGGCTATGGAACTCATGGGCAACAAGGCGGGCGCCCGGGCCTTCTGCATCACGCATGGTTTCCCGGTGGCTCCCTCAGTCACCGAGGCGGATGCGGGCACGAACTTCCTCGAGGCCGCAAGGGAGCTAGGCCCCCCCCTGCTTATCAAGGCGGTGTCGGGCGGAGGCGGCAAGGGCATGCACATCGTGCAAACCCTGGAAGACCTGGAAGAAGCCGTGGAGCTGGCCAGAAGCGAGGCTTTCCGGTCCTTCGGGGACGGTGCGCTTTACGCCGAGCGCTATCTGGAAAACCCCCGCCACATCGAGGTCCAGGTGTTCGGGGACGCCCGAGGCCGTATCCTTCACCTTGGTGAGAGGGAATGCTCCGTTCAGCGGAGATTTCAAAAAATCATCGAAGAGAGCCCGGCCCCCGGGCTTTCCCCGGAGCTGCGAGGCCGGATCTGTGAAACGGCTGTTGAGATCGCCCGCAAGGCCGGGTACATAAACGCCGGCACGGTGGAATTTCTTCTGGCCCCCAGCGGAAAATTCTATTTTCTGGAGATGAACACCCGCATCCAGGTCGAGCACCCCGTCACCGAGATGGTCACGGGACTCGACCTGGTGGAACTCCAGGTGCGCGTGGCCAGGGGTGAGCCGTTGCCCTTTTCCCAGGATGAGATTCGGTTTGAAGGCCACGCCGTGGAGGCCCGCCTCTATGCCGAAGACCCGGAGTCGGATTTCATCCCTGCCACCGGAAGGCTCCTCGCATACAGGATGCCGGAAGAAGCGGGGATCCGCGTGGAAAACGGCTACGAGGAAGGCATGCACGTGACCGCGGAGTTCGATCCCATGCTCGCAAAGATCATCGCCCACGGTGCGGACCGGGAAGAGGCGATCGGAAGAGCCATAAAGGCCCTGGAGGCAAGCGTGGTTCTCGGTGTGACCACGAACCAGGATTTCCTGGTGCGGGTCTTGCGGCATCCGGCCTTTAGGGCCGGAGAGGTGGACACGGGCTTCATTGCCCGGCACCGGGAGGACCTCAATGCTCCTTCCCTGACCTCGACCGAGCGAAACCTCCTTCTGGCGGCCGCTGCCCTGGCCACCCGCGACCTGGTGGACCCCGCCTTCACCGTTCCCGAGCCCTACGCTAGCATGGGAAGTTGGAGGAACTGACATGGGACGCAGGATCGTGTTGCAGGGCAAAGACCACGAGGTGGAAATCCTGGGAAAGCCCGGCGCATGGAAAGTGGGCATAGACGGTCAAGCCCCTTTTCCCGCTTCCCTCGACCAGGACGAAACCCGAAAAGCCCGTGTACGCTTCGGCAAAGAGGAGGCGGCATGCCATCTGGCAGCCGAGGGGGAGACCATTCACATTCGCGCCTTTGGCCGGACCTTTTCGCTCCAGGTTTTGGATCCCGTGGAGCAGGCGGCACAGGAGAGGGGAGGAAGGGCCGACACGGCCAGGGCCCCCATGCCCGGCGTCGTGGTTGAGGTCAAGGTGGCGGAAGGCGAACCGGTCAAGCAGGGTCAACCCGTGATGACCATCGAGAGCATGAAGATCCTTACCGTGATCGCGGCCCCCCGAGACGGCCGCGTGGCCCAGGTGCACTTTGGACCCGGTGCCTCCTTCGACAAAAACGCCACTCTGATCACCTTGGCCCCGGCGGAGGAAACCTGACATGCGTCGAATTCGTTCCACAGTGGACCCGGGTTCCCCCTCATTCCGCGCCTTCGAGGCCCACAACCGCAGGCTCGTGGCTGAACTCAGGGAACGGCAGCGAAAGGCCCGTTTCGAACGACCGGAAAGGGATATCCAGCGCCTTCGCAAGCAGAACAAACTCCTGGTGCGGGAGCGGATCGAGCTCCTGCTAGATCCCCAGACGCCCTTCCTGGAACTTTACACCCTGGCCGCCAACAGGGCCTACGACGGCGCAGTGCCCGGTGCAGGCTTTGTCACAGGCATCGGCATCGTGAAGGGACGGGAAGTCCTGGTGATGGCCAGCGACAGCTCCATCAAGGGGGGCGCCTGGTACCCCCTCACCATCAGGAAAATGGTCCGGAGCCTGGATATCGCCATTGAAAACCGCATCACCGTGATCCACCTGGTGGACGCGGCCGGCGCCTTCCTTCCCATGCAGTCGGAGATCTTTCCGGACCGGTACATGGGAGGGCGCATCTTCCGAAATCAGTGCGTGCTCAGCGCCCTGGGAGTCAAGCAGGTGGCCCTGGTGCTGGGCCACAGCACCGCCGGGGGCGCCTACATCCCCACGCTTTGCGACTACTCAATCATGGTGCGGGGAACGGGCGGCGTCTTCCTGGGCGGGCCGCCCCTCGTCAAGGCTGCAACGGGAGAAGATGTGACCGCGGACGAACTGGGCGGGGCGGATGTCCACAGTTCCATCAGCGGCACGGCGGATTATGCCGTGGACTCGGAACAGGAAGGCATTGCCCTGGTCCGGGAGATCGTGGGCACATTTGCCAGGGATAAGAAGGTGAACGTGGAACGCCGGGAGCCGGAGGAGCCCTATTACGACCCGGAGGAGCTCTATGGCATCATCCCGGACGACGTCAAGAAGCAATTCGACATGAGGGAAGTGATCGCCAGGATCGTGGACGGCAGCCGCTTCCATGAGTTCAAGCCGGACTACGGCACCACCGCGGTCTGCGGCTTCGCCTTTCTCTACGGCTGGAAAGTGGGCCTGATCGGCAACAACGGGGTCCTGTTTTCAGACAGCGCCCATAAGTGCACCCAGTTCATGCAGATCTGCAATCGCGACCGGATCCCGCTGATCTTCCTGCAAAACATCACCGGGTTCATGGTGGGAAAAGACTACGAGCACGGGGGCATTACCAAGGACGGTGCCAAGATGCTCATGGTCCAGACGAACCTGAACGTGCCCAAGCTCACCATCATGACCAACGGCTCCTTCGGCGCGGGAAATTATGCCATGTGCGGCCGCGCCTATGACCCCCGCTTTCTCTTCACCTGGCCAAACGCCCAGATCTCGGTCATGGGCATGGAACAGGCGGCTCTCACCCTGACCCAGCTCCGCGTCCGGACCCTGGAGCGGCAGGGAAAGACCCTTTCCGATCAAGAGCGGCAAAAGATCCTCAACGACATCACCCAGGACTATCTGGAAAAAAGCAGCGCCTATTACTCCACCTCCGAGATGTGGGACGACGGCATCATCGACCCTGCGGACACCAGGAGGGTGCTGGGCATCGCCCTGTCCGTGGCCCTGAACCGCCCATTCGGCCTGTCACCTCATGGTATCCTGAGGATTTGAGAGTGGAGACCCGAGCTTTCTTAATCACTCTTTGCAGGGAGAAAGCTCCCGAAATGCCCCCCCTGCTTCCAGCGGGATGATCATGTCCTGCGGGGATTCGGATCCTGCCGGAGCTGGTATTCACCAGTAAGGATCAGTATCCCTTGATCTCCAACCAGTCTGGTGAGATCGCAACCCGTTCACGGGCCATTTACGCAAACGCCGCCTCATGCCTCGACCGGCACACACACGAAAGAGGCCTCCCACCTTCCGGTGAGGGGCCTCTTTTTAATGAATGTCGGCGGCGACCTACTCTCCCACGCAGTCCCCCGCGCAGTACCATCGGCGCTGAAGAGCTTAACTTCCGTGTTCGGGATGGGAACGGGTGTACCCTCTTCGCTATCGCCACCGAAAAAATATCCTGATACGGAATATGCGTCGATTGCTCAAAAACATAGATGGAAAGAATATGGCCAAGCCGCACGACCAATTAGTACCAGTTAGCTTCATGTGTTACCACACTTCCACACCTGGCCTATCAACCTCGTAGTCTACGAGGGGTCTTCAGTCTTGATGTCTCCATCAAGAGGGATATCTTATCTTGAGGTTGGCTTCCCGCTTAGATGCTTTCAGCGGTTATCCATTCCGAACGTAGCTACCCAGCGGTGCCGCTGGCGCGACAACTGGTACACTAGAGGTTCGTCCATCCCGGTCCTCTCGTACTAAGGAAAGATCCTCTCAGATATCCTACGCCCACGAAAGATAGGGACCGAACTGTCTCACGACGTTCTAAACCCAGCTCACGTACCGCTTTAATTGGCGAACAGCCAAACCCTTGGGACCTGCTCCAGCCCCA
>JAFDIS010000064.1 GCA_019307945.1 Deltaproteobacteria bacterium
CAACCTCATTGTCCTGGCTTGATGGCGTTCATCTTAATCTCAAATTTAGATGATTCGTTGACTTCAAAAATCTTATATTTCTGTGACGGTTAAATTAGCGCGAAAATCGGTGTTCAACCCCCGAACACCTGGAATCTTTTCTTGTTCCCTTCCTTCCAACATCCTGCGGATAAATAAGATTTGACATGCAAAAGGAAAACCTCTATATTCCCTTCGCGATAAAGCGATCTCATGTCAGCACAATAGCCCTTATCAGCCCAACTGCATACAGCAAGATAACTTTTACCACCTCTCAACTGCAGTTATACATGACGTCATAAATAGTTGCGCATGATAGTAATATGTGTTATGCTTCTCTCTGGAAAGGAGGGGAGCGATGAAAAAGCTGCAGATCGAAGACGCCGAAATCATGCGTTTAGCGGTGCAGGACGAGATACTGCGATCGGAAGAATCGCGGTATGATCATCGCCTGCACGGGATCCTCCTGGTGTGCTCTGGGCTCAGTTGTACACAAGTGGCAGAGATTTTTGGGCACAGCCGTCGAACCATCCAGTACTGGGTCAAACGCTTTGAGCAGAGCGGTTTTGCCGGTCTTCAGGAAGGGCAAAGACCGGGGCGGCCAAGCTCGCTGGATGAAGAGACGTGGCAGGCGCTGGGAAAAGATCTGCGGTGCTCCCCATTGGAGTTGGGCTATTCGCAAAACCTTTGGGATGGCAAGCTGCTTAGCCATCATCTGGACAAAAACTATGGGGTGAAGATCGGTGTTCGACAATGCCAGCGACTCTTCCATCAACTCGGCTTTCGGAGACGCAAACCCCGCCCCGTGATTGCCAAGGCTGATCCTGAGGCCCGGGCGAGATATAAAAAAACTGCGTCGCCTGGCCAGCAGAAAAGATCTTGATTTGTGGTTTGAAGACGAATGTCACTTTCAACAACACGGCTCAAGGTGCGCAATGTGGATTCCCCCCGAGGATCTTGACCCGGTGGTTCTTCTGGCACCTACGCGAAAAAGCCTGGCTGTATTCGGAGCAGTGTGCGCCGGATTTCGCCGACTTCGATCATCTGATCGAAGCCGTATTCGATCAATTCAATGCTTGGCGAGTACCAAACAAGACCCTCAAACGACTATGCGCAATTATATAAGGCGCTATGTATAGCAAGGAAGACATAGAAAAAATGCTCGACGATCATTACAAGGAACGAGGCTGGGACGTCAAGAACGGAGTCCCAACCCGCGAAAGACTAACCGAACTTGGACTGGAAGATCTTGTGGGGTGAAACATGTTGAACGTTCATTATTAAGCAGGATGGATGTACCAATATGGCTGATTCCAACACGGATAATCTTCCCCTGGGAGGCATAAGGGTCCTTGACCTTGGAACCATGACGCCAGGGAAATACTGCACACACCTGTTGTCCGACCTGGGTGCCGATGTAATAAGAATAGAACGTCATTTTGCCGCCTCAATCCAGATTGATGATGAAGACTTGATTCTTAACCGGAATAAACGAAGCATCGCTTTGAACCTGAGTACGGATGAGGCCAAGCAGGTCTTCTATAAATTGGCCCAAAGCGCGGACGTTATCCTGGAGAGCCATCGTCCGGGCGTAACCAGTCGTATGGGTGTGGACTATGAAACCATCAAGAAAACGAATCCTCGCATCATTTACTGCTCACTTTCGGGTTTCGGCCAGGATGGTCCTTATGCCCATCTTCCTGCCTTCGATGTGGTCTTCATGGCCATAGGGGGGCTCTTGGGCCTGACAGCGGAAAAGGGCCAACCACCCCGTGTGCCCCGCATCTATGTTTCAGATGCGGCTTCCGGGTTATTGGCGGCCGTCGGGATTCTAACCGCCCTTGTGGCCAGACAGAGGACGGGCCTCGGTCAGTTTGTCGACATCGCGATGCTTGATGGAGTGTTGTCGGTACTCAGTACCGTCTCCGGTTTTCTGCTTCAACATGTTTTTTGTGGCCAGCTCCACCAGGGGTTATATATCAAAACACCGGGTGAGGTAAGCGATCTCATGAGAAAGGCTGGCGGTGTGCACATCGAAATCAGTGAGTTCATACCGGGATCCGTGTTTCGTGTTGTGGGAAGAAGGCCAAAATAGGAAATGGACCCGACCGGCCAAATACTGGAAGATGCGCTGAGATACTTTGACGCAGCCGGGGTTGCTGTGGACAAATGCGTGGATGGCGTCGTACTGATACTGGGCCTATCCACGAGCCCGGAAAGAGATCTGGACGAGGGATACTTTGAAGGCGGAAGACTGAACTTCCAGGGTTGGTTGAAACACGTAAAACCGAGGATAACGTCATTGATCGAGGCCATCGCAGAGAGAGGCGTTGAAGCGGAACCCATGGGCTGGTGGGGATATCCCATGAGTATCGGGAAAAAGGGGGTTATATCTCTTAAAAGTCTGGCGGTCATGGCGGGCCTGGGACTACAAGGCAAGAACACCCTCATCATCCACCCTCGGTTCGGCCCCTGGTGGCGTTTGGCCGCTATCAGAATCAACGCCCCCTTGACCTCAACAGGACCTGTAGTCTATGAACGCAAAAAGAATCCACATTGCGTATCATGTAATGCCTGTGTCCAGGCATGTCCGGTCGACGACCTACTGGAACCATATCGTCTTAAGGATCCCGCCCGTTGCCTCGCCAACATCCCGGCCGAGCCCATCCCGGGCAAGATTGAATGGTGTGACCGCTGCCTCGCCGTTTGTCCGATCGGGAGATTAGGGGCCACGTCTTGACATCGGAATCGGACATTCTTGTCCGATATCAAGGCCTGCCCCTGTACATCTCTTAAGGGCACTCGGGACTGCTGCAGGGCCTGATATCATAGTTGCCAGATGCCGTATTTCCCTGACCACCCACAACAACACTGTCTAAACCTGAGGCGGTATTAATTAATGAGCCCCGGTACAGCCCAGGCTGTTCCCAAAAGAACCAATATAGCAAGAAGACACGGTGCGAACAATAAACATTTTCTCGTTCTCGTAACCTTCCCCTTTCAAGTACCTGGAAGCCAGCCTCGGTACCTTTAAACTTCCTTAAAGTACTATATTCATCAATCCCCTTTCCATCGCACATTTTCAAGTATTTTGCTCGCAGGGACATCCTGCTCGTTTACGACATGTCCGATTAAGGCGAGAAATTGTGCTAATCACTCCCTGAAATCTTGGATCCGTCAACTTGCACCTCCCTTTTTTCTGGATTTTGTGATAAACTAGCGACCTTGGCGACCCTGTCTGGTGTTCCAAGAACAAAAAGGACATCGTTGGCACAAAATGGCATGTTTGCGTCTACATTAGATAATATTTGTGAGTTGCGACGTAATGCCAATAATGTAACTCCATATTTTTTTCTCAGCTCAATTTCTGACAAGCTTTTTCCAACTAAAGCTGATCTTTCAACAACCCTCAACGTACTGATTTCAACATCGGGAATCTGAAAGTTTAAATCGAATAAAGATGACGTATCTTTGGAAAGGCTTCTAAACATTTCGTAACCATCCGATCGTATTTCAGCAACCAACGCTTCGATTTCATCTCTTGGTATAAGGTATTTATCCAAAACCCGCGTGAAAATCTCAATTGATGTTTCAAACTCTTCCGGAATCACCTCGTTAGCTCCCAATTCATACAAAGGCTTCATCTCCTGGAGGTAACGGCTCCGTACAATCAAATGAACCCCTGGATTAAGCCTCCGAACAATTTCTGTAATTCTACTGGTTGCCGCTGGATCATTAATTGCAGTTACAACTACTCTCGCATCTTTGATATTCGCGTGCTGCAGTACGACCTCCTGGGTTGAATCGCCATAATAAATTGGTTCCCCCTGTGCTTGTTCCTTCCTCACTGTTTTGGGGTTCATTTCAATGATTGCATAGGGGATACCTGATAACCGCGCGGCTCGTGCTAGATTTCTACCATTGACTCCGAAGCCGATTATAATAAGGTGGTCTTTCTTCACCTTAGCCTTTATCTCTGACACACGATGAAAACCCGATATTAACCTTTTTGGCAGAGGCAACTTCAGGATAATATCGGCTGCGCGTGGTGCCAGTGTTATAATGAATGGCGTCGCCGCCATGCTAAGTACAGAGAAAGCCAGAAACACCTGATAAATATTTCCGGCAAGCAAGCCGTGTTCAACACCGGTCCTGGATAAAATGAAAGAAAATTCACCAATCTGACTGAGTGCAAGGCCAACCAGAATTGAAGTCCGAAAAGGGAATCCTAATAAGACTGTCGCAAAACAGGCAATCATAGATTTTAAAGCCAAAACTCCCAAAGCGAGCAACGCGATGGTTTCCGGTTGCTGAAAAAGGAAGCCTACATCCAGCAGCATGCCAATGGAAACAAAAAAGAAGCTTGTAAAGACATCTCGAAAGGGCAAAATATTCCCGAGCGCCTGATGGCTGTATTCAGATTCTGAAATGATCAATCCTGCTAAAAACGCACCCAGGGCAAGGGATAGCCCTGCCTTGGAAGTTAGCCACGCAACACCAAGGCATATTACAACCACGCTTAATAAAAAGACTTCCTGATTGCGTGTTCTTGTGATTTGGTACAATAATTGGGGTACAATCCACTTAGTGCCGGCTATCACCATCAGAATTATACCGATTCCTTTGGCTAGAAGAACGAGGACGGATTCACCTAAATTCCCTGTTGAACCAGCCAGTAGCGGGGTGACCAAGATCATAGGAACGATAATAATGTCCTGGAAGATCAGGATGCCAAGAATCGTGCTCCCGTGTGGACTATCAACTTCCGCTCTTTCTTGAATTAGTTTGAGTACAATCGCCGTACTGCTCAGGGCTACGAGAAATCCGATGAAGACCGCTTCACCAAAAGCTTGGCCAAACCGCCTAGCTATGAACAAAGTAGCTAAAAAAGTCAGCGACACCTGAAGCGAGCCACCCATCAGCACGGACTTCCTGATTTGCAGCAACCTTTCAAGTGAGAACTCGATTCCGATGGTAAAAAGCAATAGCGCAATGCCGATTTCAGCTAAAATTTCAACTTCATGAACTGCCTTTACCAGCCCAAATCCATAAGGCCCGACGAATATTCCCGTGAGGAGGAATCCCACAACCGCCGGCACGCGAAGTCGATGGCATATAAGGAGGACCGCAATGGCCAGCCCAAATATAAGGACGATGTCATTTAGCAGTGGTATTTCCATATTCCAATTTACCTTCTAGTTCATATCGAAAAGCCCTATGTGTCACTGGGAATGCTAAAATGCACCAAAAATGGAAGTAAAAAGTGTACCACCTCCTCTACCTGGTAGCATGGTAGATGTCTCCTTGAAGAGACGGATTGGCCATGATTTCGATGGAGGTTTTTATGCACATTTTTGCATCACGTCGTCAGGATTTCAGTCATCGCTGAATCGCTAAGAAACTGGGCATTCACCGGGACACTGTGAATGGGCATAGGGTCAGGTCTGACTTTAACGCTTAATCACCCTGTCAGCTACCCCGTCTATACCTTTCTTGAGGCTCCGATACGTCAATGTCCGCTTTTTCACTCTTTCGATTCTGTGCTTTCCTCAAGAAGCTCAATAAATACCTGATAGCCATGTTTGTCATGAAATATTTGTTCGGCTCTTCTTCCCCGGTTCATCGCATGGTGCAAAGTACCAGAATACTCTATTCTGAGTGGACGTGCCACGCCCCTGCCTGTAACATTTTGCCCTGAAAGAGTCAGAAGCAGACTTGACCCCATTCACACATCTCATCTCCTTACCCGCCTGCCCGGTTATCCGATGGCTTCCAGGGACCTGTTGAATCATCTCCAAGTGGCCTGGCGTTCAGTCGTTCCAGTAGCCTCGGTCACGCGCGTATCATCCACCAAGCCGTTGCGGTTTTCCATCAGCGCATGGCCCATGTAACAGGACTTGGACTCTTGCCCTTTGGCCTTTCTGTATAACCGGGCATCCGGCTCTGTTCTGGAGGCATGTGTGTCGTTGCTACGTTTTTGACCGCGAAAGTCCAGCGATGGGTTACGTCCCGGTGCATTATCGGAGTTATTGTCAGTATATTTTGGCTGAAAACTTTTCATTGAGGCCCAGGCTTCCAGCAAGGTGCCGTCCAGCGTGAAATCTTCATTGCTGATCAACCCTCTCTTTTTGGCCTGGTCATGGATGAAGCTGAAGAATACTGAAACCGCCTTGGTATTGAACAGCCGATCTCGATTCCTGGAAAATACGGAATGGTTCCAACCCGGATCATCAAAGGAAAGGCCCACAAACCAGCGGAAGAGCAAGTTGTAATCGAGTTGCTCCATCAGCAGGCGTTCGCTGCGAACGCTCTAAAACACCTGCAGCAGGGAGGCCCGAAGCAGCTGTTCCGGGGCAATAGACGGCCTCCCGGTATGGGAATACATGTTCGCAAAGTCACCATGCATCTGTTCAAGTGCGCGATCAACCATTTTTTGGATTTCACGCAATGGATGGCTTTTGCCGACGCGTTGCTCTAATGAGATGTAACTGAAAAAGGATTCTTGTCCCTTTTCACTACCTCTCATCACAACTCCTCGTAAATACAGTCGATTTGTTGATGAGAGCATTATAAATTGTCTGTTCAATTTCTCAAAACAAAAAAGGAGTTTTTCAACAGCCTGCTAAGTGGTGCCACGGGCTTGCCCGTGGGGCTCCACACAGTCGTGCCTATTGTCCAGGTAACGCTTGAAGGCAGCATATGTTTTGCAATTTAGCTGAGTATTTCTCCTGTATGAGAGATTTCCCACCAGACTGATCAGCGGCTGGCGGCGTCCCCACAGGCTGCCCCAAACCCTGCGTAGAATGCGCGGCATAGAATAGAACGTCCGGTCACAGGAGAGCATCTCGTCACTGATACCATCCAGAGACAGATTCTTATACCTGGCTACCGGGAAGGTCAGCGTGTAGTATTTCCAGTCTTCCGGGAATGTATCGAGAGCGATGCGGCCCTCCGCTTTCATCTGGTCCCAGAGGCGTGTGCCGGGCAAGGGCGTCAGAAACAGCGCGTTGAGATTGTCCACGCCGTACTGGCTGGCTGCCTCGGCGATGTGTTTTCCAATGCCAGGTTCATCTACGTCCAAACCGATGATAAAGGAACCCGCTACCAGGATTCCGTGCCGTTGGATGCGCCGCACAGAGGTCCGAAAGTCCCGGTTCTTCAGGAAATTAAACTTCTTGCTGAGTTCCCGAAGCCCCTTCAGCGTCGGCGACTCGAAGCCGATGAAGACGCCCCGGCAGCCCGCCTTCGCGGCCAACGCCAGGAGTTCCTCGTCATCGGCGAAGTTGATCGTGGTTTGGGCGACCCATTCCTTTTTCAGTTTCGCCTGTATCATGGCGCGAAACAGGTCCTTGGCGCGGGCGATGTGTTCAGGACGCGTGCCCACGAGGTTGTCGTCCACCACCAGAACGCGTTTCTCGCGGATCAGCCGAAATTCCCGAACGACGTCCCCAATAGGTCGCATCCGGTAGCGGGCCCCGTTGAACGCTGTCACACTGCAGAAGCTACAGTTCAAGGGACAACCGCGCGTGGTCTGAATGGCTCCGAAGGCATATCCTGTAGCCAACAAATCATGACGAGCGGCTGGGATATCGCTTATCTCGGCGAGCCCACCGTCATACCGACGTTTCAGAGAGCCGCACCGAGCGTCCTCCAGCACCTGAGGCCAGATGCCCTCACCTTCCCCCGTGACAACCGAATCCACACGCTCCATGACTTCGTCCATGCACATGGTTGCGTGAATGCCGCCCATGACGACGGGCACGCAGAGACGCCGGAAGTGAGCGGCCACTTCATAGGCCCGGTTCGCCTGCGAGGTGAACGCAGTGATGCCCACCAGGTCCGGAAGAGGCATCGACGAATAGTCCGGCGTGCCTAAGTTCTCGTCAACGATCGAGATTTCCCACTCCGACGGGGTCAGACCCGCAAGAACCATAAGGCTGAGCGGTTTCCACACCCGGTAACGGTTCCAGCGGGATTCCCTGAGTTTGACGATGCTGACAAGCGGATTGGAAGGATTGATCAGATATAGTCGCATAGCTTATATTCGTTCATGGCTGCGGATATACTTGTCTCCGGCTTTTGCTTATTGTTGTTTTTCACTCTTGTCCAAGAACGGATTTTGAGCTGAGGGGTTGAAAATGTCCTCCTTCCGGGAGATGGTTGTTGTAGGAGCAGCAAGGAAATCCCAGAAAAATATTTAGGACAGGATCATGGTACGTTGTGCAAGCCCTTTCAGTCAACTGGTACGCAACCCTTGATCTATGCAAAGCCTCCGCTCCCAAGAAGGAAAGGTTCCGTTTCAAGAACAAATTGCTTTCTTTTTTTTGACGCGAATACCGAGTTGTCCGGCGTGCTCTACGTGGTAACGGCAGGGATCCAAGGGATCTATTGGTCATCGCTGAGGTCCCGCAGGTCGAACGTTTGGCTCCCGAGGCGCGAGGCGCCGAAGAGCCAAGGGAGGGGGTCCCCGTACACTGAACGAGCAGAGTGCGAGCGTGCAGCGAGTGGTGGTTAGCTGCCGATAATTTCATTAAAACCTTCAATGACTTGGGCCAATTCCTCATGTGTTGCAGTCGCAATCCTTTTGCCAACCCTTTCGATTGATAGGGTTCGAATCTGGCTAATTTTGACCCATGAGCGCTTTGGTAAACTTCTTGAATCCAACTCCAAGGTCAAAGGAAATCCCGCCCGTTGGGGCTGACTGGTAATAGCCATGGCAATGACCGTTCCAGAGCGCATATTGAAAACATCGTGGCTTAGAATAAGAACGGGGCGGAAACCAGCTTGCTCCCGCCCCCTGACCGGATTCAAATCCGCCCACCTAATTTCACCTCTCAGTATTCGGGCCATTCACCCAGCTCCTCAGATATTCCCTCTTCCGCCATTGCTTTCTCGAATTCAGGGTCAAGCCTGCCGCATTCCCGGGCCAGGCGGCTTCGTTCCAGTCGGTCAAGTTTCTCTTCAACCGCTTCCTGTATAGCCCTGCTTCGATTTGGGAACATTCGTTCCCTCACGAGTCGATCGAGACGACTCAAGGTTTTTTCATCAAGTGTGATCGCTACCTTGGTTTTAGGCATGACACCACCTCCAGTATGACGCTATGTCATACCATAATAAAAGTCAAGCTGATATTTCACTGATATAAGGAAGCCAACAAAAGCAAAAAAAGTCTCTACCGTAAAGATTGGAGGAATCATACGCTTTTCTTATAATTTCGTCCTAGATAAGAGCGATTAAAGGTGAAATGATCG
Organism: Deltaproteobacteria bacterium; assembly: GCA_019307945.1. Taxonomy (GTDB): domain Bacteria; phylum Desulfobacterota; class DSM-4660; order Desulfatiglandales; family Desulfatiglandaceae; genus B17-G16. The sequence continues at coordinate 9,270 of JAFDIS010000064.1, forward strand.
GTCAAAATAAAGCTTGATGATAAGCGGTATCTGGGATTTGCTCTCCGGCGCCTCTTGGGACAAAACTCCCCTCATTTTGCCCAACGGGGCGTCACCTTGCCCTTGCGGAGGGCATCCACGAAATCCTGCTCGCAAGTCACGGGGGCGTGAAACAGGGTGGTGCAGGCCCCCACCATGGAAAGCTCGTGGGCGTCGCTCCCGCCCGTGAGAGGGATCCCGCCCCTGGACTCGGCAAAGGCGCGCACCTTCTGGATTGCAGCATCATCATGTTCCGGGTGGAGGGCCTCGATGCAGTCTACGTCCAGGTCCGCCATGCCGTCGCCCACGCCATAGTAGGTGTCCCCGCGCCGGGACCGCTTGTAGGGGTGGGCTGCGATCACCACGCCTCCCTGCTCATGGACCAGGTTGATCAATTCTCGTGCGGAAAGGCCCGAGCCCAGGCTTTCCTTAACGCCGAAAACCAGGAAGTCCCCTTCCCTCTTCCAGCTTCCGTTGTAACAGGTGATCTCCTGCCCCGGTATGATGACCAGGTCGTGAACCCCGCAGGCCTCCCTGAGGGCCTCGACCCTGTCCTCGGGCCACCGGATGCCGTGATCGGTCAAGGCGATACCGTCCAGGCCCAGTTCCTCGGCCCTCCGGACCAAATCCTCCGCTTCGATACTGCTGCAACCGGAATAATTGCGTGTGTGAAGATGGATATCGAACACCATGGGACCATGGCTCATTCTATTGCCGTTACTGCGCCGTCCGCCCGCCTTCGGAGAAAAAGAAACGTTCATTTCATGCCTATTCAGAGAATTCGTGGTCATATACGAGGCCTTCCCGGAAGCGCATCTGCTCGAACACGCCGAATATGCGATCCATGATCTTCTGCTCTTCCTCGCTCTCCGGGCGGTAGAGCGCCTCGATCAGGGTCCACAAGAGGACTTTTCGAAAGGCGTTTTCCTTGACCGGGCCGGGGCACTCCACGGAGGCGTCCACCTCCTTCCATGCCAGGGCGCACTTTTCCTGCAGAATGGGCTCGGCCCCGTACCCTTTCAGTTGCCGCGAGACATCCTCCATTTCATCTCGAAGCCACCACTCTCCGGCGGTCTTCCGCTTGTGGCCGTGGAAGCGATCGCTGATCTCATAAAGTTCCTTGACCCCTTCCCCGCCCACGGGCATGCCGTACTCCACCAAAGGCTCGATGCCGTACCGCTGGACAAAGGACTTGAGCTTTTCCCAGTCTTTCTCCGCTACCACCTGCTCCAGTTGAATCAGGACATCCAGGCCGAAACGGTCCGTGAAGGGTTTGACCCCTTCCCAGTTTTTGTTTCGAAACAGGTAATCGATCTCCTTGCCTCTGTATTTCATCTTTTCCGTTCTCCTTCCGCCTATCCTTAAAGACCCTGAATGCATGGCGCCCAGGGGTGCATGCCGCGTTTCTTTGGACACAGGTGCGAGGACAGGAGCAGGCTGGGCCTTCTCCGCCCATTGGATGAGCAGGGGCCTCGTGTGCCAGGGGTCGATGATCTGCTCCACGCCGAATGCCTCGGCCGTGAGAAACGGAGATGTCACGGCGGATTCCTTTCCTATCCGCCGGCAAATCGTCCCGGTTACCAGTACCTGTCTTATTCACCGGTCCTTCACCTTCCGAGACCCTCCCCTCGTAAATGCACCGCTGGTAGAGCGATCTTTCAGCTCCCTGGCCCTATCCTAAACCGCACCGGTCGCAGACGATTCGCCGCGGCCGCAATCTCATGCCTTCGGGGCCGGGCAAAACTGCCCGGGTGCCTTTCCCCGCGGTGGAACGGATCCAGGTGATCCAGACCATGCTCATCAAGGTACGCCTCCACCCGATCAAGCACCTCCCTGAGCGGTGTCCTTCCGTCCATGAAACGTGAGGCGGCAAGGTGCACGGCTGCCCCCACGGCGCGGGTCTGGCTGAAATCCACGATCTGCTCCACCCCGCGCAGGTCGATGGGATGTCTGCCGTAGAGCACGAGGTCGATCTCTTTTGCGTCTATCTTGACCGACCGCCGCCCCCTGGAGGGATCGAAACTCTCGGGGATCGGTATGCGGTCCAGGCGCCACGCAGGCCCGGGCGCCGCTTCCTGCCTGCGTCCCGTGGCATGCAGCCGGGCCACCTCCCGCGCACGGTCCGTCACGTCCTCGGGGACGTATTCCCGCATCATGATCACGCGGTCGGCCACCTCGAAGTAGTCCCCGCAACCTCCCATGACCAGGATCGTGGAGACCCCCAGGGTCCGGTGGATCTCACGTACGCGCTCTATGAAAGGCGTTATGGGCTCAAAATCCTTGTGCACCAGGGACTGCATGCGCACGTCTCGCACCATGAAGTTCGTGGCCGAGGTATCCTCGTCCAGGAGCAGGAGCCGCGCCCCGCTCTCCAGGGCCTCCACGATGTTGGCGGCCTGGCTCGTGCTGCCGCTTGCATTGTCAGTGCTGAAGGCAGTGGTGTCCAGACCGTGAGGCAGGTTGGTGATAAAAGGACTGATGTCCACCTTCTCGACGCGCCTGCCGTCCTCGGCCCGGATCTTCACCGCGTCTGTGCAGGTCACCGTGTACTCCCGGCCGTCTCCCGGGATGTGGGGATAGACCCCGCGCTGGAGGGCCTGGAGCAGGGTGGACTTTCCATGATAGCCCCCGCCCACCACGAGGGTTACGCCCGCCGGAATTCCCATGCCTGTTATGCGTGTTTCAGGCCTTTCCGTGCTTACGGGATTGGGAAGATCCAGGCTGACCCTGAGGCCTTCGGGGCTCCGAAAGGCCACGGCCCTTTCCCCGGCCAGGGGCTGCTGGCTGTTCCCGCGCTCGCGGGGCAGGATCGATCCGTCCGCCACGAAGGCCACCAGCCCCAATCTCTGCAAAGAGTCGCGTATGAACTCCTGGTTTTCAACGCAGCCTACAAAGCCCTCCGTCTCCCGGCGCGGGTAGTTCCGCCAGAAGAGCCCTTTTTCAGCCGTCCTGGGGAGCTGTTCGCAGAGGATTCGCTCCGCCTGACGCCCCAGGATCCTCCTGCCCGCGGCGGGAAGACCCACGTAAATGCGTACCTCCACCCAGTGCGGTGTTACCCTGCAGGCCGTACGTTCCAGCACCTCCTGTCCTCCCGCGTCTATGGACACCAGACCACTTTTTCCGCTACCCGGTCCCCGGTCCGGCCCCGAGGGCAGGGCCGCACCGAACCTCCGGGCGATGAAGTCTTCCAGCGCCATGCGCCGGATGCTGTTCCCGAAAAGTCCTTCCGGAAAGCCCGCCAGGTTCATGGGCACGCGCACCCTCAGCATGGAAGGTGCGGCAAAAGGATCTCCCTGGACATGGTCCACATGAAGTGAGAACCGCCCGAAATCATAGCCCCCTTCCAGGTCCTTGTAGGCCTTGTATCCCTTGCCGTCGATCCTGTGCAGAACCCTACGCAAGTCATCCAGGCTTCCTGCCCGCCTTTTCCCCTTTCCCCACGTGGTTCTTTCCATGTTCCCAGCTCCGATCCCTACATCACGGCCCCGGGCTTGAAAAAGCCGAAGAGCACGTGTGCGTCCGCACCGCCCACATCCAGGTCGACAAGGCAGACCCGGAGCCCCCTCCGCGCGAGGATGCTCGCCAGGTTGGTGATCACCACGCTCTTGCCCGTGCCTCCCTTGCCGGAGCCCACTGAAATCGTAACCGCCCTCATGGGTTGTCTCCACAAAAAACGCCGGCTCCGGGGGGCCAGGAAAGCCGCCGGAGAAGGCTTTACGGGCGCATTATAGGTGGGTGGAAAAAGTGGGGTCAAGTGTCGATTCTCCGGGGGGATTTTTCTTAATCTCGGGGAGCAAGTATAGTTTAAGGATAGGGTCTTTGTCGGAACAGGGGATCCGAGCCCATGTGGTAGTTTTTGTGTTGTTCAGCTCCCGCCCCCTGTGGTATGCAACTCCCAGAGGGGGAGGTCCTTTGTCCATGTTGTACGGCGCCATGAATTTTCCAGTATCCCCGGTCATTCAGGAACTGGAGACCCTGGCGGCCCTGGGGTTCGATTACCTGGAGCTCACCATGGACCCCCCCCGGGCGCACCACCGGATAATCCGGGAACAAAAAGAGGTGCTCCTGGAAACCCTGGAGCGCCACGGCATGAAACTCGTCTGCCACCTGCCCACCTTCGTCTCCACTGCGGATCTCACACCGAGTCTGAGGGAAACCTCCCTCAGGGAGGTGATGGACTCCCTTTCCCTGGCCGCAGAACTGGGAGCCCTGAAGGCGGTTCTGCATCCGAGCTATATCACGGGCCTGGCCCTTTTCGTCAGGGAGGAGGCCCGGGCATACGCCATGGAAAGCCTTGAGCTCCTGGTGGAGCGGGCGGAGAAACTGGGCCTCTTGCTCTGCCTCGAAAACCTGTTTCCCAATTCGCACTCCCTGGTGGATCCTGAACACTTCACCGCGGTCTTCGACCGGTTTCCGGGGCTCAAATTGACCCTGGACACGGGACACGCCCACATCCGAAGCAGCGGCCGGAACAAGTCCCTTCAATTCATCGAACGTTTCGGCGACCGCATCGCCCACGTGCACGCCTCGGACAATTTCGGGAAAGAGGACAGCCACCTTCCCATCGGCGCGGGGACCGTGGACTTCCGGGCCGTGATCGGGGCGCTCAAGGCCATAGGGTATGACGAAACCGTCACCTTCGAGGTTTTCTCCCCTGACCGGGACTATCTTCGCATCAGTCGCGAAAAATTCCATGCCATGATGCACCCCCGGGAAAAGACCGCAACATCTTGAAGACTGGAGGAAAACCATGACCATCATTGCCCAAAATTCCCGTGACGCCTTTACCGTTACCACGCCGGAACCCCATGTCCGGGACCTGAAGGTCCTGATCTCCCCGGAAATCCAGGAGGAGGTGAAGGATCTCTCCGTGGGTATGACCATCCTGCCTCCCGGCAATTCCAGCAGCTACCACGCCCACGATGCCGAGGCCGAGACCTGGATCATCGTCTCGGGCCGGGGCGAAGTGGTGGTGGACGACGAACGCCTCTCCGTGGGGCCCGAAACCGTGGTGCATCTTCCCCGGAACAGCCGGCACCAGATCGTGAACACGGGACGCGAGACCCTGCGCATGTTCTGGGTCTACACCCCGCCCGGCGGCGAGCGGGTGGTACTCGACGGAAAAATGGGCTGAAAGGGGAACCGTGAGTCGGGAGGTGGCCCTCATCGAGGGCCACACGGCACCCTCCAGGAATCGGACGATTTGGACGCCCTTCTCCGCAAAGCCCAAGCTCGGGGGGTGGAAGAGGTATGGCAGGCCGGGTATCTTCGCCGGCCCCATCATATCGGGATCTCCAGGGCTTCCGGTCCTGATGGGGCCGGGCGACAGGCGACGTGAGGTCCGCCACAGGGTGTGGCGGGCATTCGTGTGGACCAACCGGTGTCAATACAAGGGAGGAGGAGAGACATGCTGAAAAAATTATTCGGGTTCCTGGGCATCATCGTGGTGCTCATCGTAGTCTATTTTCTTGTTTGGCCGGTCCCGGTGGAGCCGGTGGCGTGGAAGGCCCCTCCCAACCCCGGATACTCCGGTCCTTTTGCCAGAAACAGCCGTCTCAAGGGAATCGAGACACTTCCGCTGGGAGGCAATCACGGGCCCGAGGACATCGCACTGGACCGGAAGGGCCGGATCTACGCCGCCACGCATGAAGGGCGCATCGTCAGGCTCCAGCCCGACGGCTCCAACCCGGAGAACTGGGCCGAGACCGGGGGAAGGCCCCTGGGTATCGACTTCGACAATCAGGGAAACCTCATCGTGGCGGACGGTTACCGGGGGCTCCTTTCCATCTCTCCCCAGGGTGAAGTCCGTGTCCTGGCGGACACCGCGGACGGCATCCCCATCCGTTACGCCGACGACGTTGACGTGGCCGCGGACGGCAAGATCTACTTCTCGGACGCCTCCACCAAGTTCGGGGCCAGGGAGTCCGGCGGCACCATGGAGGGCAGCCTTCTGGACATCATGGAACACGGCGGCCACGGAAGGCTCCTGGTCTATGATCCCGCCACGGGAAAGGCCACGACCCTGCTCAAGGGTCTCAATTTTGCGAACGGCGTGGCCGTGAGCCCGGACCAGCGTTTCGTCCTGGTTAACGAGACAGGAAGTTACCGCGTGGTCCGGTACTGGATCTCCGGCGCCTTGAAAGGACGGGCCGAGCCGCTGGTGGAAGGCCTGCCTTCCTTCCCGGACAATATCTCCACGGGCATGGGCGGCCGGTTCTGGGTGGCTCTGGTCTCCCCCCGCAACCCCCTTCTGGACGGGCTGTCCGACAAACCCTTCCTGCGTAAAGTGATCCAGCGCATGCCCGCCTTCCTCAGGCCCAAGACAGAGCCTTACGGGCACATCATCGCCATTGATTCAAAGGGAAAGGTGGTTGCGGACCTTCAGGACCCGGACGGGGCCTATCCCATCAACACAAGCGTGACGGAGACCGAAGACTACCTTTACATAGGAAGCCTGGTCACGCCCGTGCTGGGCAGGCTCCCCAAGGCCAAGGCGGGGATCCGATAGGGGCCCAAGTCCCTGGGGGCCCCGGCCTATCGTGGCGGGGCCTCAAGAATGAGCCTTTACCTTTGATCCTTTGTGCCCGGGTGCCTTTGTGCTTTTGTACTTTTGAAACCTCTCACTAAACGGAGAGACACTCAATGAATCAAAACCGGAAAGCGGTCTGGGGATGGGCCCTTTATGACTGGGCCAACTCGGCTTTCGCCACCACGGTGATGGCCGGATTCTTTCCCGTCTTTTTCAAGAAGTACTGGAGCTTCGGTTCGGACGTAAACGTGAGCACGGCCCAGCTCGGGTTCGGGAACGCCGCTGCGAGCCTCCTGGTTGCCTTCATGGCCCCGGTCCTGGGCGCAATTGCGGACCGCGGCTCGGCCAAGAAGCGGTTCCTGGCCTTTTTCGCCTACCTGGGCGTACTCATGACCGCGGCACTCTTCCTGGTCCAGAAGGGAGACTGGGCGTGGGCCATTTTCATTTACATCATGGGCATCATCGGGTTCTCGGGGGCCAACGTGTTCTATGACTCCCTGTTGCCCTCGGTGGCGGACGAGAAATCCATCGATTTCGTCTCCGGCCTAGGGTTTTCCATGGGGTACCTAGGCGGGGGATTGCTCTTTCTGCTCAACGTGCTCATGACCCTGATGCCCCAAAAATTCGGGCTTGCGGATTCGGCCCAGGCCGTGCGATTCTCTTTTCTTTCCGTCGCGGTATGGTGGGGACTGTTTTCACTCTTCGCCCTGGCCTGGGTGCCGGAGGAAAGGGGCGGGGCAGCCCCGCTCTTGAAGGCGGTCAGGGACGGTTTTTTGCAACTCGTGGCCACTTTCCGCAAGATCCGCCATCTCAAGACCGTCTTTCTTTTCCTGCTGGCCTACTGGTTTTACATCGACGGCGTGGACACGATCATCCGCATGGCAGTCGATTACGGCATGTCCCTGGGGTTTGCCTCCAATGACCTGATTTTGGCCCTGCTCATCGTCCAGTTCGTGGGTTTTCCCGCAGCCCTGGCCTTCGGAAAGCTGGGCCAGCGCTGGGGGGTGAGGCGGTCGATCTATCTAGCCATCGCCGTGTACATGGCGGTCACCGTCTGGGGCGTGATGATGACCCGGAAAGAGGAATTCTACATTCTGGCCGTGGTGATAGGGTTGGTCCAGGGAGGCATCCAGGCCCTGAGCCGGTCCTATTACTCCCGGCTCATCCCCCGGGATCAGGCGGCCGAGTACTATGGTTTTTACAACATGCTGGGCAAGTTCGCGGCCATCTTCGGTCCGGCCCTCATGGGTGTGGTGGGACTCACGGTAAAGCGGATCCTACTGCCCGCTGCGGCTACGCCTGGGCAGGTGGAGGCGGTGGGGCGCCTGGCCTCCCGATGGAGCATCGCATCCATTCTGGTCCTCTTCCTGGTGGGGGTAATCCTTTTCTATATGGTGGACGAAGACAAGGGAAAGAGGGAGGTGGAACACCTATCCGCGAATTGAAAGCCGGATCACAAAAAAGGCCGTTCCCTCTCGTGACGGAAGGAACGGCCTTTGTCTCGGCTGTGATTTTTCAGTTTCCTAACAACTGCACGAACTCCCGCATGCCGCGCCCACGGGAAGGTTGGAAGAAATGGAGAACCCCGAGCCCATGGGTGAATTTACAAAGTCTATCTTGATCGGTTTGACCCGGTTGTAGAGGTCCTCGGAAATCACGTAGGTGATCCCGCCATTGTCGAATACCATATCCTCATCGCGCTGCTCATCCAGAGCCATGCCAAGGGACGGGCCGCTTCACCCGCCCTGGGAAAGCAAGATCCGTATGGGTGGGATCACATCCCTGTCCTTAAGGAAATCTTTCACCATTTCCGTCGCCTTTTCCGTCACTTCCAACATTATATTGCCTCCTTTTGGTTCATTTTCCATGTTTTCATAGTTATAAGCTATACATTTCAAAAGCGCTTGTCAACGATCAAGCCCCTATTCCCTAAAGCTAAAGAGACGCGAAACCGAAAAAAGGTTTCAGCAAAACCGCATCTGAGTTCAGAAAGGCTCCTCCGAAAGTCTTTGTCTCAGCCAGACGAGCACCTTGTCGAATTCCTCGAGGAGCGCCGCCATGGCCTTTCCCCGGTGGCTCACAGCGTTTTTTTCCTCCTCCGTCATCTCCGCAAAGGTCTTGCCCGCCGGTGGATAATAAAACAGGGGGTCGTATCCGAAGCCGCCCGTGCCACTCATTTCCTCCGAAATCAGTCCCTCGCAAATCCCCTCGTACACCAGGCAGGGACCCCTGGGCACGGCCAGGGCGATCACGCATTCGAAGGCGGCGGAGCGATCCTTCACGCCTCGCATCGCATCGAGGAGTTTGCGGTTCCTCTCCTCGTCCGTGGCCCCCTCGCCGGCGTAACGGGCCGAGTGGATCCCGGGCGCCCCCCCCAGGGCCCGCACGCTCAGACCCGAGTCATCCGCCAGGGCCGGGAACCCCAGGACTCGGGCCGTGAAGCGGGCCTTTTTCACGGCGTTTTCCTCAAACGTCTCCCCCTCCTCTTCAACATCGGGAATGGGGCCGAAGTCTGAAAGACTTTTTACTTCCACATGAAACCCCGAGACTAGGCGCCTGAACTCCCGGATTTTTCCTTGATTTCGGGTTGCCAGGACGATGGGACGGTCCAGCGTCACGCGCGAGTGCCTCCGCTACCTTAAAGTACCGCCGCCGGGGGGCGAAAAAAAGAAAACCCGGCGGCGGTTGAAAATTCATAATGTTTTATAATACCTCCAAATCCAGCAAAAGGCAACCCGAATCCTCCCCCTCGCCCCTTTCGGATTTCCGGTGGACTTCCCACCATTGCCTGTGTCAGGATAAGTCAATCCCCAAGGTCAACGACGATCGGGGAAAGCCCATCAAGGGCCAAAGGCACAGAGTCACAAAGGCAAAAAGTCATATTGTCCTTTTCTTTGTGCCTTTGTGACTTTGTGCCTTGCGTCATCCGCACCAGAGGCTGCCAAGGACCAGCGGGTTTTTTCATTCCGCCAGATGGAACAATAAGGACAACGCCCTATGTTTTCCCTGGAAGAGTTCAAGAAAGAGCACGAAACGGACACCAGCGAGCTTTCGATCCGGGGCAAGCGCTTCCGATTCCTGCTTCCCCGCTTCATCGAACCTTACGTGGACCGGAACGACGCGCTCCAGGATTTTCCCCTGTGGGCCAAGGTCTGGGAGGCCTCCCTAGTCCTGGCCGACTACCTGGCAGGAATCCCCGCCGATCCGGACACCCCCATTCTCGAAATCGGTTGCGGCGCGGGCGTGGTGGGAATCGTGGCCTCGGCCTTCGGACACAGGGTGACCATGATGGAATACGACGCCCTGGCCGTACAATTCGCCACGGCCAACGCCCATCTAAACCTGCCCGACGAAAACCGTCGTCCTCTCGTCCTCACCACGGACTGGAACGTCCCCGAGGTAGTGGAGAGTCCCTTTCCCCTGATCGTGGGCTCCGAGGTGGTGTACAGCCGCAAGAATTTCGATCCCCTGTTTCGGCTTTTCGAACACCTTCTGGCCCCGGGCGGCAGGATCGTCCTGTGCGAGGGGATGCGTGAGACCAGCATGGCCTTTTTCCAGGAAGCACGGGCATATTATCGCGTCCGAGCCCGGAAAAAGGCGCTGCGCTCGCCCGGAAAGGAAATACACATAGTCCTGGCCGAAATGACCCTTGTCTAGCCCCCACCCCTCCCGCTGG
>JAFDIS010000162.1 GCA_019307945.1 Deltaproteobacteria bacterium
CTGCCCAAGTCCAAAGTGGGAAAACTGCTCAGGCGCGAAATCAGGAGCGAGGAGAAGAGGCGTGCAGAGGCCTAGACAATGGGGCTGGTCCGGCCCTTGCCGTCATGCCGCATCACACGGCCACTCTGGAAGGGATCGTTTCTGGTCGCAAACGATGCAATGTAACAGTTGAAATAGGTGGCTTAACCTTCTTTTATTCTTTAATATTTGAGTTTGATCTTTGCGAGATTCCGCTGGGGTTGTCCACCTGACAACCGGGTTTGATTCAGGTGGAAATCCCCAGCTTGGGAAGTACATAGGCCTGCAGCACCACCCAGGCCGCCACGATCAGCAAAAATACCCATAGTCGCATTAGGTTTCTCCTGTGTTCTTTTTCGAGCTGACCGGATCGCGGTACCCGACCGCGCAAGGCCTCAGGCTCACGAAAAACCGCCCGAGGGCCTGCAGGAGGAGGCCGACGCGGCTCCGGGACCGCTGCTCCCGGAAACGGAGCAGAAGGTGGACAGCCGCCTCCGTGTATCTTTTCCCCGGCAAGAGGGGCACTCGACATCTTCGCCTGTTTCGCCATGGAGAAGCAGGTGTTCAAAGACATCGCCGCACGCCTTGCATTCGTACTCGTAGATGGGCATATTTAAAACTCCTTGGAATCGTCGATGTACGTAGGCCCCGGTACATAATCCCTTCAGTAAACCGATGCCGGAATCGATGAATCCCTGAAGGGGGCGATTGAACCCGGGCCGTACTCTGACCTTTTCTGATCAGAGTCCGAAATGCGAAAAAGGTTTCAGTATTTGAAGCCGAACTTGTGTCATAATATAACAAGTGACCCAAGGATGTCAAACCGCGCACGAAAGGAGGAACGCCCATGAAATCCATCTGCCTTCTGCTCTGCGCAGGCTTCCTGTTTTTTTGCACGAATGGTTGGTCCCACGCCGAGGACCGTGAGGTCATAACCACCGGAAAATACGTGATGGGTGATCTCGATTCAAAGAAGGACGCAAGGAAACTGGCGCTTTTGGAGGCCAAGCAGGCGGCACTGGAACAGGCGGGGACTTATCTGAAGACTTTTACCAAGGTAAAGGACTATCAACTCACCGAAGACGAAATCTCGTCCCTTGCCTCGGGCCTCCTCTCCGTCACGATCCTTGAGGAAAAATGGACCATGGAAGGGGAAAACCCGGCCGTAAGGGTGAAAATCAAGGCCGTGGTGCGCACGGATGAACTGGATCGGCAGGTGAATCTGATGCGCGAGAGTGAGGGTGCAGTTCAGGATTTCAAGGCCATGCAGTCCGAATTGGCCGCTCTAAAAAGGGAACTGGAGGGGCTCAAGCGCAGGGCCGCCGAAGTGGGGAGGGAAGCCGGAAAACCAGAGGTGCGGCGGGAACTCAAACGCAAGAAGGAAACCGCATTGAGCAAGATCGACGTGGTGGAATTGGTTGAGGAGGCCAACCGTGATTTCCACTGGGGCAGATTTCAGAGCGCGGAGGCCCGCCTGGCCCGGGCGATTGAACTGGACCCGGAAAACGTAAAGGTGCGGTTGGAACATGCCCGAGCCCTGATGAAACTGGAACGATTTCCGGAAGCCCGTGACGAGGCACAGCGTGCTTTGGCGCAGGCCCCTGATGATTGGCATGCCCACGCGGTCTACGGATGGATTCACCTGAAGGCCCGAAAGCCGGAGACTGCGATTCGCTCATTTTCACGAGCCATTAGCCTGAATGGTGCGTGCGGCAGGTGCTACCTGGGGAGGGGAATCGCCCACCAGAAATTGAAGCAAATGAGAAAGGCATACCGCGATTTCAAGAAGGCCTGCGAGCTCGGTACGAGGAAGGGGTGCGAAAGGGCAAGGGGCCTTGAAAAGATGGGACGTGAATTGCTCAAGAGACGACCGCCCTTGAGGCGGCCGCCGCCTCATCGCCGCCCATTTCGATGAGGGCGGGGCCCCGACCCCCGGCAAACGACCCCTACACCTTTCCCCGCGGACCCGGGGCGCGCTTTCGGGTCCCACGGCGTCCTGAAATGAGAGAAGGGCCCGACGGGAAGTGGAGCCCTGAAAGTGACCCTCGTTTTCAACACCATTTTTCCCGTGTTCGCAATCCTGTTTCTGGGAGGCGCCCTCCGGCGTTTTCGACTGATTGGAAGCCCCTTCCTGGAGACCTTTCCTCCCAACTTCAAAGCGATGTGCACCTGGCAACTGAAACGGTGGCGCTCTCGACCGTCTTCGCCTTTGGATCACTGTCCACCGTGATGTTCCTGATGGCTTGAAGAATCGGGTTCACCGCGTTGTGCCGACGGAATACGGGGGCCGGGGAATTATCCGGTTCCGAAAAGGCGGGGCAGGGTAAGGCTCAGGGCGGGGAAGTAGGTGATCAACAGAAGGCTGAAGAGCAAGATCAGGAGAAACGGCAGGGTGGCACGATATAGGCGGGCCACAGGCTTTTCGAACCGGCTGCTGGCGATGAACAGGTTGAGACCCACGGGGGGTGTATTGTACCCGATGCCCAGATTCGCAAGGAATACGACGCCCAGGTGGATGGGATCCACTCCGAAGCGCGATGCCAGGGGAACGATGAGGGGCACTACCACCAGGATCGCGCTGAAAATGTCCATCATGCAACCCACGAGGATCAAGAAGGCGTTGAGCACCAGTAGAAAGCCGGTCTTAGTGCGGATCGTCCCTTCCAGAAAATGCAGGATCTTCATGGGGATGAAGGCATCAACGAGGTAGTTGGTGAAAGCCAGGGCCGCCCCGAGGATGATCATGATCCCGCCCACCATTTTCATGCTTTCAAGCATGATACGGGGAAGGTTCGTGGTGATGCGGATTTCCCGGAACACCACGGTCTTTATGAAGAGGACGTATCCCACGGTGAGTGCGGCGGCCTCCGTTGCGGTGGTGAGCCCCAGGTAGATACATGCAAGGATGAGGAAAGGGATGGGCAGTTCCCAGGCGGCCTCTCTGAACGCCGAGAGCACCTCGCCCCCGCGGAAGGGAGGCCTTTGGAGTTTCCACCTCATTCCCTTCCAGATCGAAAAGAGGCAGGGCAGGGCGACCATGATCAGGCCGGGTATCAGTCCGGCAAGAAACAGCTTGTCGATGTCCTGGCCCGAGACGAAGCCGTAGAGGATGAGTGGGAGACTGGGGGGAAAGTGAAGCCCCAGGCTCCCTGAGATGGTCATGAGGCCCAGGGAGAAATCCTCGCTGTACTCTTCAGAGAGTAGAGCCGGGAACAGAAGCCCCCCCAGGGCGATGATGGTGATGCCCGTTGCACCGGTCAGCGCGGTGAAAAAGGCGCAAGATGCCAGTGCCACCACCCCAAGCCCTCCGGGAACCCACCCGAAGAGGCTCCGGGAGAAACGCACCAACCGCCTGGAGGTCCCCCCCTCGGCCAGGAGGTAGCCCGCAAAGGTGAACAAGGGGATGGCCAGCAGTACCGGCGCGTTGGCAAGGCGGTAGATCTCGATCATCACCGCGGCAAATTCCACACCGCTCGCGTGAAGACCCAGGAGGGCCGCTGCAAGGATCCCCAGGAACAGGGGAAGCCCCAGCAGCACTAGGAGCACGATCAGAATGATCAGGGCCGGTATCATCAGCGTCTCTTCACCCTGAGGGCCCACGCCTGTTTCAGGGACCGGATCAGGAAACGGCACATTATCATGGCAAAGCCCCCGGGGAGGATGATCTGCCCCGCCCATGCGGGAATGTTGAGGAAGAGTGTTTCCCCGAATTCCATTTCCATGTGGACATATCCAAATCCCACCTTCACCATGAGCCCGCATATGACGGCCCCTACCAGGGACAGGACCATGTCGCGGAGCGGAAGCCAGCGGGAGGGCAGGATCGAGGCCAGGAGGTCGATCTTGATATGGCGATGGTCCCGTGTCACCAGGGATGCCCCCGCGAAAGTGACCCAGAGTACCAGGAGGCGCACCAGGGGGTCAGACCAGTCCAGGTGTCCCATCAGGGCGTTGGCCCATTGGAAGCCCGCATGCGTATAAAGTCCGCGCAACAGGACCTGCAGGAAGGTGAGGATCACCATCACGGGGAGGAAGAGAAAAATCAGCCCCCCTTCCAGTGAAAGGAGTATGCGATCCGCTACACGAAGCGTTCGATCCATGCCGGTCATAACCGTGAAAGATCGCGGGTCAAAAGGTCCCGGGGGACCGCGCATCAGCGCTGTTTTCTCCCGAGGAGGCGGTATACGCGGTCCAGGAGTTCCCTGGGATAAAGTCTGCCCGTCAGGTCGCGGGCAACCTGGTCGTGTATGCGATAAAAGGCCTGAAGGTTCTCCCCGGTGGGCGGAGGGGTGACGGTGAGGCCGCTCTGCCGTATCATTTGCACGGCCTCCCGGCTCTGCTTTCGCAGCCCCGCCGTAAGCCGCGTCATGGCCCGGGAAAATT
>JAFDIS010000065.1 GCA_019307945.1 Deltaproteobacteria bacterium
CTCCGCCGCATCATGGCGGCCGAGGAGGAAGAATCCGACACACACCGATCATGACTCATCCCTTTGCACGGGTCTCCAGATCCCTAACGTCCTTGAGCAGGTAGTGGCGGCCGTCTTGCGTGACCCCGAGGATGCCGGTTTGGACCATGAATTCCACCACCTTGGGCCTGAAGTCCCTGAAACCCACGTTTAACATGACCTTTTTGGCATAGGGGAGTTTCACTGCGGTGGCCTCGTCCACCGCGCCCCTGGCCCGCAAATCCCGTACCACCACATCGTAGGCGCGCCGGATTCTCCAGGCATGGACCCGCCGGGTAAGTGCGAACATAGCAAGCAACGCGCAAATGCCCAGAATCATTTCGATGGTGTCGGACATTTTGGTTTGATCCTTTGACTCGCGATGTTTATACTGACGGCTGAGACGATCCACATGGACCGCCTGACCTCGAGACGGCCTCTCCCACGTCCGTGGGGTGGGGATATCATCAACCAACTGACGGAGGTTTTTTTATGCTCCCTGAAATCCGAAAGATCCTTTACGCCACCGACCTCTCAGAAAACGCCCGCCACGCCTTCGGCTATGCCGTGAGTCTTGCCAACCGCTACGGTGCGGGGATCACTATCATGCACGTACTGGAAGACGTACAACCCTTCGCGGACAGCCTGGTGGTCAATATGCTGGGCGAGGAGCGGTGGAAAGAACTCCGCAAAGCCAATGAGGACCAAGTCCTGGAACGCCTCCGGGGAAGGCTCAAGGATTTTTGTGACGAAGTGAGCAGAGAGCTTCCTTCCTGCCCTTTCATCACGGATGAAATCATTGTCAAGGTGGGGAACCCCTCGGAAGAGATCCTGGATCAGATCGCCTCGGGGGGCTACGACCTGGTGGTTTTGGGCGCCCATGGGCACGGGATCCTCGGAAACGCCCTGATGGGCGGCGTCTCCCGCCGGGTGGTCCGCCGATCCAAGACCCCCGTCCTCGTGATCCGGCTTCCCAAGGAATAGCCGACCTGAAGGAAGCCCCCCGGAGCCGGTCTCATCCCCTGCCGCCGCCCCGTGGGGCGCGGGGGTGTATCATCCCTCTGCGCCCTTTCTTTCCATCTCCAGCTTTTTGAATTCCCGCCTCATGATCTTCCCGGTGGTGGTCATGGGCAATTCGTCCACGAACTCGATTTCCCGGGGGTACTCGTGGGCGGCAAGGCGGGTCTTTACAAAAGAGCGGATCTCCGCTGCAAGACCTTCGTCCGGACTGACACCCACCTTGGGAACGATAAAGGCCTTGACCACCTCACCGCGTACGGGATCGGGGCTCCCCACCACGGCCACCATTGCTACGGCCTCGTGTTTCATCAGGCAATCCTCGATCTCCCGGTCCCGGGTGAGGTCCGCCCGGACGAACACCATAGCCCGCCCATCTTGTGGGCCATCTCCCGTGTTTTTTCCCCCTCCTCCTCATTTATGTCCACCCCCACTACGGTGAGACCGTTGGCCGCGGCCGCGATGGCCGTGGCCCTGCCGATGCCGGTTCCCGCACCGGTCACGATGCACACGTTGTCCCTGTGAAAACTGTCATCTTCCAACCGCAGGATGTCCCCGCGTGTGATGGAAGGCTCCCTGATTTCCAAACGCCGCCTCCTTGAAAGATATCGTGGGCTCTTGGGCTTGGGCGATCCGGATCTCCCTCAAGGGGGTTCTCAGGCCGGCTCGAAGGCCAGGAACGTCTCTTTCTTCCCGTCCTCTTCCCAGTGCAGGAACTTCACCTTCAGGGGCATCCCCACCCGGATGGTCTCAGGATTCGTGGGGTCCACCCCCACGATGCGGGCATCCACCCTGCCCCCTTCGGCCAGTTCCACCACGCCGGTGCAGTAGGGGTTTTTACGGTTGTATCCCTGGGCCATCATGAAGGGGGGAGGCACCGTGATGCAGGTGAAGGCCGCCAGTCGACCCTCGCCCTTCATGCGCACCCACTCCATTTCCGCGCCGTGGCATTCGATGCAAAGGGGCCTGGGCGGAACGTAGAGTCGGCCGCAACCCTTGCACCGGCTGCCCATCAATTTTTCTTCCCGCAAGAACTTCTCGTAGGATATGTCGTTGAAGGCCCGCTCTTCCATGCTTTCTATCTCCTCTCGAGTATCGTGAAGGTGCATGTGCCGCCGGTGCCGCCCAAGTTGTGTGCGGCGCCCACCCGCAAATTCTTGTTCGGGATCTGCCGGGCGCCCGCTTTGCCCCGGAGCTGAGTCCAGACTTCGTAAAGCTGGCTGATCCCGGTGGCGCCCACCGGGTGCCCCTTGCACTTGAGCCCGCCCGAGGTGTTTATGGGCTTGGGGCCCGCAAGACGGGTCCTTCCCTCCTCAACGGCCTTGTAACCTTCCCCCTCCCTGAAAAACCCCAGATCTTCGATGTGAATAATCTCCGCGATGGAAAAACAGTCATGCACCTCTGCGAACTGTACGTCCTCCGGGCCCATTCCAGCCATTCCGTAAGCCTCTTTCGCCGCATAGCGGGTGGCCTCGAAATAAGTAAGCGCCTCACTCGCATGGAAACCCCTGCCGCTGCCCTGCCCCATGCCTGCCAGGTAGACGGGCTCGTCCGTGAAATTTTTAGCGATTTCTTCGGCCACCAGGAGCATGCAGCTTGCCCCGTCGCTGATGGGACAGCAGTCGTAAAGATGCATTGGCCAGGCCACCACAGGGTTGACTTTGGAATCTCGCAGAAAGGCCTTCTCGTCTTCCCATTCCGGCACGGGGATCCCCCTTTTTTCCAGCGACGCTTTTTTGGCCTCCATCATGTCCCTGATCGTGTACGGGTACTGGGCCTTGGGGTTTAGGGGCGCGTTTTCGTGGCTCTTGATGGTCACGTTCATCAAGTGTTCACGGCCTGCGCCGTATTTTTCGAAATATGCGGTGGCAACGGCCCCGAACACGCCGGGGAAGGTAAAGCCGGCCTTGCCCTCATAGGGTACGGTGGCCAGGGCCAAGCCTTCTGCCACCTCCTCGGTGGTGCGCTTGGACATCTCCTCCACGCCTCCCACCAGGACGATGTCGTAAAAGCCCGAGGCGATGGCGAAGACCCCCTCGCGGAAGGCAAGAGCACTCGATGCGCATGCCCCTTCGGTCCTCGTGGCGGGCTTCGGTGTAATGCCCACCAGGTCGGAGATCAAGGGCCCCCAGTGCGACTGGCGCATGAAATAGTCGTTGGAGAAATTGCCCAGGTACAGTGCGTCGATGTCAGCCGGGTCCAACCCCTTGTCCACGGAGGCCGTCATATCGCGAAAGGCCTCCGCGAAAAGATCCTTTGAATCCCGGTCCCGAAACATGCCGAACCTGGACATGCCGGCCCCGACAACCGCCACGCCCCTTCCAAGCTTTCTGCGCTTTGCCATGGAAACTGTCCTCCTTCAGCGGGGGAAGGTACCGCTCTGTGGAGCCCGCAGGCTCCCGAGGGAAATATTTGGTTGGGGCTTGCCGCGGTACCGCCCCCATAAATTTCAGGAATGAAACGAACAAAATAGGGCAATCCTAGCAGAGGACCCCGCCTTTGTCACCCCCCTTTGCCGCCGGCCTTCAATCTCCGGCCTGTTTGGCCTTGGGAGGGCTCACCACCGCGTGACCGTCCAGGACCAGCGTCCCTTCCTGGTTCGTGCAGGTGGTCTTGAACCGGACGCGGTTCTTGTCCCGGTCCACTTCCTCCGCCTCCACCCTCGCCGTGATCGTGTCCCCGAGCCGAACCGGCGCCCGAAAGTTGAGTTCTTGTCGGAGATAGATGGTGCCGGGACCCGGCAGGAGCGTGCCCAGGACCGTGGAGACAAAGCCCGCGGAAAGCATTCCGTGGGCGATCCGGGTCTTGAAGAAGGTCTTCTTGGCGTATTCCTCGTTCACGTGGGCCGGGTTGTGATCCCCGGTGATGCCCGCGTAAAGATAGACGTCCGCCTCAGACACGGTCTTTGTAAATTGGGCCGCATCGCCCGGCATGATCTGGTCGATGGTTTTTCCAATCATGATTGGCCCCCTGAAAATGGAATTGTCGAGACTCCCGAACAGACCTCAAGAGTACAGGAAGAGATAAAAAAAAGACAAGCCTTTAGCGCCCGGTAACCTCAGGACGCCCCGCATTTCCTGTTGACATGGCAGGACGGAAGTGAATAGATCTTTAGGTCGGCCATTTCTGGCGACGGATCCCGGGCGAGGAGATGCTCTCCCCCGGACAGCGGATCCCTGAACACAAATGATCAAGGAAGGCGGCCATACATGGCTAACATTCTCACCTATTCAAGGAATCGATGCACGTGTGTTGAACAAGTGGACGAAAACACCCTGCGTGCCACCTGCACCCTTCAAGACACCCTCACGGATGCCTTCGTGGAAATACTGGTTGGTTTGCCGGACCTTGAGATCGTCGACGTCCGATGTGAGGTAAAACGGACCGAACAGGAACCATGTAAGGATCCTGCGTTGTCCCTCGCCAAGGTCATCGGCGTGCGGATCGGCTCGGGCATGCTCAAGATCATCAAGGGCCTGGTTGCGGAGACCACCGAGTGCAAGCAACTGGGTTTCATGGTGGAGGAGTGCTGCCATGGGGTGATTCTCTCCTTTACCAAGGATGTCCTCCTGGTCAGCTCACCCCGGCCCACGGATCAGGAGGAGGCGCGAGAATTTTACGGAAAAATGGTCAAAGAAAACATAAGGCTGTACAACCGGTGTGCCGCTTTCGCTCCGGGGAGCGATCTGGTGCGCGGTGTGGATCCCCCGAAATGAGCAGTAATATAAGGAAAAACCCCGGGGCCTAAAATGCCCCTTTCCCGACGTTCCGCCTCGGTCTTGCGCGGAGGCGATTTTTCCGCGGCGGGCGTCGTCCCCTACAGGACAAGTTAAACCATGCTGAAATTCATGCGGAAAAAGACTGTCAGCGTATGGAAGAAGGACTCCCGAACCTTGATCGCCCACGGAGTGCTGGACGATGACATTTATGGGATCGAGCTGGATGTTTCGGTGAACATTGAGGACCTCCGAATCAGCGCCATTGAGGGCAAGTGGAACCGCTGGACCACGCCGGAGTGCCCCCGAGCGATCCCGGAACTTCAGCGTGCGGTGGGATTTCTGATTGCGGAGCCGGATTTCTCTCAGAAGGCTCACAAGGTGATCGGCCGCAAGGCGTGTCGCCACTTTGCAAATCTTCTCCTGGAGTGCTCCCATTCACTCCGGGAAGCCGCGCTGCTCGGCGAGTGGGAGGATCGGAAGGCCGCGGGAGAGGAGGCTCGTTTGGGCGATATTACAGCCGAAAAAGCCGCGCCCCCGCCGCCCCCTCAATCGCCTCCGTCCGCCCCTCGCGCCGCCCCGGTAGAAAGCGCTGCCTGCCCGGATGAGGAAAGAGGCATCGACGATAAATCGAGGGTCCTTTCGGCCGATTCCCCCGGCCTGGTGATCGATCTTCATGTTCACACCTCACCCGCCTCACCCTGCAGTTCCGTTCCCGTCGCAGAGGTGATAGAAGAAGCCAAACGGATCGGCCTGGACGGCATCTGCCTCACGGACCACAACTACGTCTGGACCGCACCGGAGGTGGCGGCCCTCCGGGAGGAGCATGGATTCCTCGTGCTTCGGGGAAACGAGATCACCACGGACCAGGGAGACATGCTGGTCTTCGGCCTCGAAGAGGATATCAAGGGCATCATCCGCCTGGAGGAACTGCGCAAGAAGGTACTCCAGGCGGGTGCCTTTGTGATTGTGGCACATCCGTTCCGCGGCTTTCTGACTTTCGGGGTAGGACAACTGGGTTTGACGCCCGAGAAGGCCATGGAACGATCCCTGTTTCAACATGTGGACGCCGTGGAGGTCATGAACGGCAAGGTGACGGCAAAGGAGAATCAGTTCGCCGCGGAGGTGGCCTCGGGGCTGGACCTTCCGGTCACGGGCGGCAGCGACGCTCACGAAGTTTCGGAAGTGGGCGTCTATGCGACGCGGTTTTACGAAACGATCCGGGATGAAAAGGACCTTATTCGAGCCCTGCGAGGGGGCAATTACGTCCCGCTCGCTTATCGGAAAGAAAAGGGATTTTAGATTGCCGGAACAAGACCAAGGAGGAATCCCATGGAAGCGACGCGCGACTGGGAAAAGATAATCCGCAGGATGGAACTCTTGATGAGACTCAAGTCCTTTCCGGTGGGCTTCAAGCTTCTGGAAAACCGGGAGGAGCTCGGTAAGATTCCATTCGTCAGAAGAATGGAGCATAAGACCACGCTGTGCCAGTTGATCAACCTCGTACGAAACTTCGACTGGACCGTGGGGGCCGACGTCGATGATTTCATCAGCCCCATGTGCCCTTCCGTTATCGGGCTGACGGACACCCCCGAACTTTACAAGGACGGAACCTTTAGGAGCATCGTCTGGGTCCAAACCAAAGAGGACGGGAAAAAATATGAGGCCTCCATTCCCCGCATTCCGAAGGGAAATTACGAGGCCCTGGTCATGGCGCCACAGGTCTACAATCCCTTTGAACCGGACATGGTCCTCATTTACGCAAACCCCGCGCAAATGATCCTGCTCATAAATGCACTGCAGTTTGAAGACTACGAGGTGATGCAGTTTTACTGCGTGGGAGAATCCTCCTGCTCGGACGCCATCGCCCGCTGTTACATAGACGGCAAGCCCTCCCTCACCATCCCCTGCTACGGAGAACGCCGCTACGGGCACGCACAGGACGACGAACTCGTGATGGCCCTTCCGGCCGACACCATGGAAAAGGCCCTCCGAGGTCTGGAGGCCCTCTACCGCAGGGGAATCCGCTATCCCATCAGCTACGCAGGAGCCGAACAGGACGTCACTGCGGCCTTCCCGCTCTCCTATGGGGGTCTTGACCAGTTGGAGACCCTTCGAGGAAAGGACAACCGACTCCTGTTGGGGGTGACCGGAGGGATTGCAAGCGGCAAGAGCACCGTGGCCGCCATGCTCGAGGAGCTGGGCGCGCCCATCATCGATTTCGATGTCCTGGCTCGCCGGGTCGTGGAACCGGGGAAACCCGCATGGAAGGAAATCGTCGATTACTTCGGCCGACAGGTCCTCAATGAGGATGAAACCCTGGACCGGAAAAAGCTTTCCAGCATCGTTTTCAGGGACCTGGAAAAAAGAAAGAAACTGGAAGGATTCACTCATCCGCGCATCGGCGAAGAATTTCTACGGGAGGTCGAAGAGATCACGCGCACCGACCCCAACGCCATCATACAGGTGGTCATCCCACTCCTGATCGAGCTGAATCTGCAATTCCAGTTTCACAAAATCCTGGTGGTGTATATCTCCGCCGAGGAACAGATCAGGCGGCTCGCCGGCCGGGACGGCATCAGCGAAGAAGAGGCGGCCAACATCCTCAAGGCCCAGTTGCCCATCGACGAAAAGATAGGCTATGCCGACTACGTGATCCATAACGAGGGTTCCCTGGAAGAGACGAAGAAAGAGGTGGAGGAACTCTGGAAAGTCCTCAAGGCGGAGCAGGAGAAAAGGGCCCGGCGGGCGACCACTTGAGATCCTTGTCCGAAGTAGGGTGATGAAAAGCATAAGCGAGCGGAGGTGAGGCAAGTCAGAAGGATATCCCCTCCCACACTCCCCGCGCGAGGCCTACCGGATGCAACCTGCCAAGGCCTCACCCTTTATGAATGGCACGAGGGGGAGGGCCGCCGGTTTAGCAGCCTCCCCCGGCTTGACACTCCCCCCGCATATGCTATAAAGGTCCCTATATTTATTGACAATTCATGGAGGCCCCGGCCATGCCAGGAAAAATCCTTATAATCGACGACGATCCCGACGTGATTCTGTTCCTCTCGACCCTCCTGCAGGATCAGGGATATGAGCCCGTCGACGCCCAGAATGGGGTGGAAGGTCTGGAAAAGGCCAAGGCGGATAGGCCCGATCTGATTTTGCTGGACCTCATGATGCCCGAAAAAAGCGGAATCGCCCTGCTCCAGGACCTCAAGAAGGACGAAGAACTCAAGCATATCCCCATTATCATGGTCACGGGGGTCTCGGGTGAGACCGGAATCGACCTTGAGACCTTTTTCGAGCGAAATCGGCCGCATGGATCCGAAGGCGACGCACCGCGGCCGGAGGCCTACCTGGAAAAGCCGGTGGATCCGGACCGGCTACTGGCCCTGATCCGGGACATCCTCGAATGAATCCATGAAAAGCTTAAACGTGGCAATCGTGGGAGGCGGCCATGGGTGCGTAGCCATCATGGAGCTGGCCTCCCGTGACATTTTCCGAGAATTCAAACTCAGGTTGGTAGGCGTCGCCGACACGAACCCGCAGGCCCCCGCCATGATAAGGGCAAGGGAAGCGGGCATCCTCACCGCTACACACTATCGGGAACTGTTCTCAATCCCCGGCCTGGAACTCATCATCGAACTTACCGGCGACCCTGCCGTGAGCATGGCCATAGAACGGGAAAAGCCCGATCATGTGCACCTCCTGGACCATGTGACGGCCAAATTTTTCTGGGACATGATTTCCCTTGAGGACGAGATGTTCCGCTCCCGGCTGGAGGCGGAAAAGCGCCTTGCCGCGGAACGCGACCGCTCGGCCAACATCCTGAACAATCTCGTCGACGCGGTGGTGGTGCTGGACCCGAGCTTCAATGTGGTACACGTCAACGATACATTCCTGAAATCCTTCCGGGTGAAACGGGAGGCGGTCATCGGCCGCCCCTGCCATGAAGCCCTTTTCGGCGAGAGGGGTCCGTGCAAGGCTGGTTCCTGTCCCATCAAGGATTCCCAAACGCAAACCTCCTCCCAATGCCTCCGAAAGGAACTCACTTTCCGCCGCGACGGGCAGGACCGTTACTTCGAAGCCGATTACGCCCCATTGAGCGCCCCAGGTCGGGACATGGGGGGATGGCTCATAACGCTGAAGGATATCACTCACCGCAAACAGTTGGAACTGGCTCTGGAGAAGTCCCAGAGGAAATACAAAAGCCTGTTCCGCCTGGCCCGCGAAGGGCTCGCACTGTTCAACGAGGACGGAGACATACTGGAGGCCAATACCGCGCTGACGGTGATGCTGGGATACACGAGGGAAGAACTGGAGGGAAGGAAGATACACGAACTTGCCCGGGCCCAGTCGAGGATCGTCCTGGAGGAGCATCTCAAGGGCCTTAAGATCCTGGGTTTCGTGGCCGTTGAAATGGATTTCCTCAAGAAGACAGGCGATCCTCTCTCGGTGGAGGCGGGCATCGTCTGGCTTCCCGAGGAAAACCTGTTTCACATAACCGTCAAGGATATTACCTTCAAGAAAAAGCTGGAGGAATCCCGCAGGCATTATTCGGAGAACCTGGAAAGCGAGGTGGAGAAGAGGACCCGTGAGCTTCGCCTGTCTCAGGAAGAGATCCAGAGGCAAAAAAAGACGGTGGAAGGGATCCTCTACGGAACGCCGGTTCCCATGTTCGTCCTCAACGCGGACCACAAGATCATGTACTGGAACAAGGCTTGCGAAAAGCTGACCGGATTTTCCAGCAAGGAGATGGAGGGTACGGACCGGCACTGGGAGCCCTTTTACCCGCGCAAGAGACCGCTTCTGGCCGACCTCGTGATCGAGGGAGACGAGGCCAGGATGCGGGACCTTTACAAGGACATGAACCTGCGGCCCTCTCCCATGGTGGAGGGAGGCTATGAGGCGGAGCATTTCTTCCCTCACCTTGGACTTGGGGGGACACACCTCTACTTCAACGCGGCGCCGATCCGGGACGACGAAGGAAAAATCCAGGGTTCCATCATCACCTACCAGGATTTCTCCGAGCGGGTCAAGATGACCCAGGCCCTCCAACAACGGGAGGCCTTTGTCCGGAATCTCATTCAGAATTCCATTGACGGCATCATCGCCACGGACCGGGACGGCAAAGTGGTCATATTCAACCGTGGGGCGGAAGGGATACTGGGGTATGCCGCCCAAGAGGTCAAGGACCGCGTAACCTACACACAACTGGTGCCCCCCGAAACCGCCAGGGAAATCCGCCGGGCCTTCTACGACACAAACTATGGGCCCCGGGGCAAAATCCTGAACCTCGAGACTCAATTCAGGACCAGGGAAGGGGAAGAGATCCCGGTGAGGCTGTCGGGCACACTGCTCTACGAAAACAGACGCGAGGTGGGCAGCGTCGTATTCCTGCAGGACCTGCGGGAGGTCCGGCGCCTACGGAGAGAAAAGGAGCAGGCCCAACGAATGGCCGCCATCGGCAGGACCGTGGCAGGCCTTGCCCATTATATCAAGAATATTCTCAACGGCCTCAAAGGAGGCGCCTACGTCATCAATTCGGCCGTGTCAAAGAAAGACATCGACCTCGTGAAGAAAGGCTGGGACATGGTCTCTCGAAACATCGACCAGATCTCAAATATCGTCCTGGACATGCTGGTCTATTCCAGTGAGAGGACGCCCCGCTACGAGAAAGTGGACCCCAATGAGCTGGCCGAGGAGGTGGTGGAATTGATGCAGGACCGGGCCCGTGTTTCGGGGGTCAGGCTCGATCTGGATCTCGACCCCGGGGTGGGAAAGGTCGCCATGGACCGAACCGCCCTCCACCGCTGCCTCCTCAACCTGGTGAGCAACGCCATCGACGCCTGCACGCTGGAAGGAATCGTGGCCGGACAGGGGCGGGTGGTGCTCAAGACGGACCGGCCCCCGGGCTGGGGCGTGCGCTTTCGCGTGATCGACAACGGTACTGGCATGGATGAACAGACCCGGCAGAAGCTCTTCACCGACTTTTACACTACAAAGGGGTACAAGGGCACAGGGCTGGGCCTCCCGGTCACACAGAAAATCGTGAAGGAGCACGGCGGATCGTTGACCTTTGAGACGGAGTTGGGCAAGGGTACCACCTTCACGATCATGCTCCCCGAAAAAAAGACGGTCCGGGTGGCCGCCTGAAAGCCCCTCACGACTCAAGGCCCGAGCAAATCCCCGACAGCGCCCAGGAGGATTTCGCGTTCAATCGGTTTGCCGAGGGTTCGCGCGGCGCCCAGGCTTCCGGCGGCCTGAAGAAGGCCCTCCGGATCCAGACGGCCGCCTCCTGACATGGCTATGATTTTCACCCCCGGATCACCCTTGCGGAGTTCCATTATCGTTTCGATCCCTTCCTTTCCGGGCATGATCAGGTCCGTGATCACCAGATCCGCGGGCCTCTCCCTGTAGCGACGCATGCCTTCGTCGCCGTCCGCGGCGGTGACCACTTCGTAGCCTCCCTTTTCGAGCACACGTTTCAACAGACGGCGGATGGGCTCCTCGTCGTCAATGACCAGGATCAGCGGCATGATGTTATCCTTTCCTCCCCGGCGCCGGAAATGGGGGCCGGTGGTCCCTGCCGGGAAACCGTGACGGATCTTTGAGGGCCCCCCGCACCCTCTCCTCTTTCTTCGGCCTACTGGAAGGGCTTCTTGAGAGCAATCACTCCCGACTCTAGTTCTCCGGGCCTCCCGAGGTGATCGGTCATGAAAGATAGTCGCGGGCGTATCTTCGCACATGATGGCCGTCGAGGACATGGAAGAGGCGAATCCGGTTCCGGGTGACGGGAGAAAAAACCCCGACCGGCAGGTAGATTATCTGCTTTCCCAGCCGTGCCGCCATGCTCCTGCACCATCCCGAAGGGGGTTCAGGCGCCACATAGACCACGTGCTTTTCCAGGGAATAGTCGAGGGCGGCCATGAGGAGCCGCTCCGGTTTGTTCCGGGCGATGTCGAAAAACGGGTCACGCCAGATATCGTAGACCCGTTTGGGCGGGTAGGTGAGCATGAATCCCCCGTAGCGACACCGGGAAATGCCGGGGCCCGCCATGACCTCGCCTGCCGGGGTGCTGTAAAAGGCCATGTCCGACTCCTGGTCGTGTTCGCCCAGCCAGGTCACGAGCCAGGGGAAGCATTCCTTTCCGTCGGGTCCCGGTTTGTCCGGGTCGAAGATGACCACCACGCTGCCTACCTTACCACGCAGGGGTCGCTCCTCCCGGACATAGACCTTTCTTCCCAGGATCCAGTCCCGCAGGGTCTGCCTCACGTCGATGCCGTCCAGCATGGAGCACGTGAAGGGCTCGACCCGGCTGTTTTCCTCATTCTTGATCTCCATGGCCCGCTTCTTGAGATAGTCACCGTACCCTTCCACGGCCACGTCCTCAGGGGGATAGCTGCAGATGGCCGCGCCCTTGAAACCCGCCTTCCACTCTCCCGGCCGGCGTTCCCGCTTCCTTTTTCTCACCGGCACGGGCACCAGCCGCCTGCGAAGCGTGGTCAAGCGCCGATGAAAACGGATCCGCTTCTGGTCCAGGAACAGGTCCTCACCTCTGAGCCTCAGGACAGGCAGGCCCGGCGCTTCCGTCTGCCAGGGATAAGTGCTGCCCAGGTCCCACACCTCATAGGCGAAGTTGTCGTCCGCCGCCCCCCGGGCCGCCACCACGAGCTGATAAAAGCTTGGGACGAGGTTTCCGGTCAGCAGGGCGTAATTGCGGGCGAAGCGGTGAAGGATCCGCATCTGGGTCCGGGTCAATTCCTCGCGGTTCTTCTTCAGGTGGTTTTTCCTCGCCTCGTTGATCAGTTCCAGGTGGATCCTTAGCCTGTCCAGGGTATGCCAGGTGCCCCGATCTCGGGCCTGCTCGTAACGCGCGGCCAGGTAGGGCATCTCCGTTGTCAGTTCCCGGCTCGAATCCTGGTGAAGATGGGCCAGGCCCACATGGGGACGTCGGGTCCTGCCGATCACCCGCGGCTGGGGTCTTTCAAGCGCCCGGAGGAGTCCGGGCAAATGGTAGAGACCTCCCACGAACAGCACCCGATCGTACTCGGCCGAAAGGATCTGCAGATGGTGGGCCATTGTGTTCTCCCTGAGCAGATCCTCCCGGCCTCTCTGCCCGTCCCTGTGGATCCGCCAGTAGGCCCTGCAATAGGCTTCATGGCCCAGCCTCTTGACGGCGTAGGGGTCCGGCATGGGAGTCCGGTCCAAGAGGTATCCTTCCGTGTCGCGGTCAACGAAATAGACCGGGATTTTCCGGGAGAGGGCTGAGCGGACGGCCTCCACCTGCCCGTCCGTGGGCTCCAGGAGAAGATAAGTGAAGGTCCCGTCCGACTCCTCGTAATGGACCACGGACAGGAGCGGAAGCCGCTCGATCCCCTGAAGGATTTTGGGCTCGAGGGTGCGAGGGTATTCCACGGCCACGGCGTCGGGCCTGTAGGCATGAAACTGCCGTCTGACCTCCACCGCGAATTCCAGGCGGTTGTGCAGGATGGGGACCAGCCGCACGTTTCGCCATTGAAGGGGGGAGCCTTTCATGAAAACCTCATTCGGAGGCAATTTCTGACACAGGATGAACGGTCCAGGGGGCCCAGCCCTCCTGCGGAACGCTCAGCCCTCCTCTGCATCTTCCAGGAGGGCCTTGAAGACCTCGGCCGCGCCATGGTCCAGGATCATCCCGGCGGCTTCCTTGAGGGTTCCCAGGGCGCGATGCCTCGCCCCGCCTGTATCCGCCTCCCCTGCCCCTTCCACCAGCCGCTTGAGGGCGTAGCGGGCAATGTTGATCCCGTCCCTGACAGAGTAACGTTCGCCGGCCTCGTGGGCGGCCTGCAGGAAATCCACCACATAGTCAAGGATCGCCTCGTCCGCAAAGGGCAAATTCGCTTTCAGGATGGCGCGTTCCTCCTCCCTTTCCGGAAAATCGATGTAGATCTGGGGCTGGAGACGTGAATGGATGTACTCGGGCAGTTCGAAGGTGCTGGCGTCCTCGTTCATGGTGGTGCAGAGGCGAAAATCGGGGTGGGCACGGATCTTTATGCCCGCCACGATGGACTCCACGTAGCGGCGGCTGTCCATCAGGGGCGCCAAAGAGGCCCAGGACTTCTCGCTCATGCGGTTTCCCTCGTCGATGACCGCAACGCCCCCTCTGATCATGGCCGAAACCACCGGGCTCGCCATATACTTGATCTTGCCCTGGTCCGAGATTACCGGGGTCACGATGAGGTCCTCGGGCCTCGTATCCATGGTGGCCTGAAACAGGTACACGGGCTTTCCCAGGGTCCTTCCCGCATGGTAGGCCAGGGTCGTCTTTCCAACGCCCGGTTTTCCCACCAGTCTCGGGTTCAAGGGCAGATCCCCCTCCCCCAGCACCAGCCAGGCCGCCAGGACCTGGGTCACCACCTCGTGCTGGCCCACCCAGTTCATGGGCACCTGGTCCGGCTCGCACAGATGGAGTTCAACGCCGTCGATGATGGTCGTGTCCATCCCTTGATCTCCTTCCCCTCATGCCGAGCTCTGTAAATATATAATTATACACCCTCCCCGGAAAAAACAATACGGGATCCCCGGAGGCTTCCCTCCTTCGGCATGCTTCCTCCCATGGCCCCGGGGGGAGGCCCCGGCACGCCTTGACAGCTTCAGGATTTCTTTTGCAACGGGTTGACATCTGTGGTAGAAATTCGCAGATGAGAGGAAACAGGTGGGACGATCACTACGCCCGCCGGGCCAGGAAGGAGCACCGGCTTGCCCGGTCGGTGTACAAACTGGAGGAGATGGACCGCAAGTTCCGGCTCATCCGACCGGCCCTGCGTGTCCTGGACCTGGGGTGCTATCCAGGGTCGTGGTCCCAATATGCCCTGATGCGTGTGGGTCCGAAAGGATACGTCCTGGGAGTGGATCAGATGAGGCCGGATCGTCTGGAGGCCCCCAATTTCGCCTTTTTTCAAGCCGACATCCTCCATTGGGATCCCTCGCAACTCACGGACCGGTGGGGGCCCGTGGACGTGGTCCTGAGCGATCTGGCCCCCAAGACAACGGGAAATCGAAGCACGGATGCGGCCCGCTCCATGCAATTGTGCAGAAAGGCCCTTGAGGTGGCCACCTCAGCCCTGCGCAAGGGGGGCGATTTCCTCTGTAAGATCTTTGAAGGAGAAGAGTCGGTGGCTTTCAGGCAAGAAGCAGGTCTCTTGTTCCGCCGGACCCGGCTCTTCAAACCTGCGGCGGTGCGCAAAGGGAGCCGGGAGATCTATCTGATCGGTTGGGGAAAGAGGAGCGCTTGAGCTTTCCGCCCCGGCAATATTGATTAACAGGAGGGTGTGCATGTCGGGTCATTCCAAATGGAGCACCATCAAGCACAAGAAGGGTGCCGCGGATGCTAGACGGGGCAAGATCTTCACCAAACTTATCAAAGAAATCACGGTGGCTGCAAGACTCGGGGGAGGGGACCCGGATTCCAATCCAAGGCTGAGACAGGCCATCGCGGCGGCCAAGGCCCAAAACATGCCCAAGGAGAACATCGAACGGGGCATCAAGAAAGGTACCGGCGAACTGGAGGGCGTCAATTACGAAGAGGTGAACTACGAGGGATACGGTCCCGGGGGTACTGCGGTGCTCGTGGAATGCCTCACGGACAACCGGAACCGGGCCGTGGCCGAGGTCAAACACCTCTTCGAGCGAAACGGGGGAAGTCTGGGTGAACCGGGCTGCGTCTCGTGGATGTTCCAGAAAAAGGGACTCATCGCCCTGGAAAAGGACAAAGTGGACGAGGACGAACTGCTGGACGTGGCCCTTGAAGCAGGGGCGGAAGACGTAAGAGAGGAGGACACGGTATTCGAGGTCACCGTGGAGCCCTCGGACTTCGAGGCGGTGAGAAAGGCCATCGAGGATGCAGGGATGCCTTACACCCTGGCAGAGATCACCATGATCCCCCAGAACACGGTGAAGCTGGAGGGGAAAAAGGCCCAGCAGATGTTGAACCTGATGCAGGCCTTGGAAGACAATGACGACGTCAATCACGTGTATGCCAATTTCGATATCCCGGACGAGGTGATGGAGGCCCTGGGCTGATGCGGGTGCTCGGGGTGGATCCCGGCTCGAGAATCACGGGATACGGGATCGTTGAGAAAAGCGAACGGATGCTCCGTTGCGTCCGCTCCGGGCAGATCAAGACCCGAAAGGGAGCCCCTTTTCCAGAAAAAATCCACCAGATTTTCCAGGGCATTCGGGATCTCATCGAAACCTACCACCCCCGACAGATGGCGATCGAGGACATCTTCTACGCCAAGAATGTAAAGAGTTCCCTGAAGCTGGGCCATGCCCGCGGCGCCGCCCTGGTGGCGGCCACCGAGGCGGGGCTGGACATTTACGAGTACACGCCACTGGAAATCAAGAAGGCGGTGGTGGGATACGGAAGGGCC
This sequence comes from Deltaproteobacteria bacterium, assembly GCA_019307945.1. Taxonomy (GTDB): domain Bacteria; phylum Desulfobacterota; class DSM-4660; order Desulfatiglandales; family Desulfatiglandaceae; genus B17-G16. The sequence continues at coordinate 16,157 of JAFDIS010000065.1, forward strand.
TCGAAGGAACAGGTAGGCGCCATGGTTCGGGTCATCCTGAAGCTGGATGCCGTGCCCGGGCCCGACGCAGCCGATGCCCTGGCAGCGGCTATCTGCCACCTAAACTGGATCCGCCTGGACCCCCGTCAGGCGAGGGGTGAGGCCCCGACCGGAGAAGTTTCAGGGAGTAACACACAGTGATCGCGCACTTGACCGGACGGATCCTGTCCAAGAGTACGCAGGCGGTTGTGATCGAGACCTGCGGTGTGGGCTACGAAGTAAACGTGCCCCTTTCCACCTTCTACGATCTGCCCGAGCCGAAAGAAGAGGTCAGACTCCACGTCTATACCCACGTCCGGGAGGACGCACTTCAGCTTTTCGGGTTCAGGAGCAGAACGGAGAAGGAGCTGTTCCTCATGCTCATCTCGGTTTCCGGCATCGGCCCCAAACTGGCCCTCAACATCTTGTCCGGCATCGGCCCGGCCGAACTGCTGGAGGCCACTGCCCGCGGGGATGCGGCAAGGCTTCAGTCCATTCCCGGTGTGGGAAAGAAGACTGCGGACCGGATCGCCCTTGAACTGAGGGAAAAGGCGGCGGCCGCCTTGGGGGACAAGGTCCCGGAAATCGCTCCGGGACCAGGCCTCCACGAGCAGGACGTCCTGGACGACGCCCTTTCCGCCCTGGTGAACCTGGGCTACCCACCCCGCTCCGCCAAAAAGGCCCTCGAAAGGGCCGGTAGAGACCTCCCCGAGGTACGTCTGGAGGCCCTGATCAAGGAGGCGTTGAAGGTGCTTGCCTGACCCCGCCCGACGGGAAACCGGGGGGTGAGTCGAGGGAGAATGAATCGGCCCCCCGGGGGGAAAGAAGGTTATTCATGACGGAAAGGGTTATCGATCCTGAATGCCGGGTGGAAGAACTTCCGGCGGAGGTGAGCCTCAGGCCCCGCACCCTGGCCGAGTACGTAGGCCAGGAGGAGATGAAGAGAAATCTCGGGATATTCATCGCCGCGGCCAAAGGCCGGGGGGACGCCCTGGATCACGTACTCTTTCATGGAAGCCCGGGGCTCGGTAAGACATCCCTTGCCCACATCATCGCCAATGAGATGGGTGTGGATATCAAGGTCACCTCCGGCCCGGTGATCGAAAAGCCTGGCGACCTTGCCGCCATTCTCACGAGCCTTCAGCCACGCGACGTCCTGTTCATCGATGAGATTCACCGGCTCAACCACGTGGTGGAGGAGATCCTCTACCCCGCCATGGAAGACTACAAGCTGGATATCATCATCGGCCAGGGGCCCTCGGCCCGGACCATGGAGATTCCCTTGCCCCCTTTCACACTGGTGGGCGCCACCACCCGTGCGGGCCTGCTCACGCCGCCGCTGAGAGACCGTTTCGGCGTGGTGTTTCGTGTGGAATTCTATGAGCCGGAAGAACTACGGATCATCGTTACCCGCTCGGCCCAGCTCCTGGGCATTTCGATCCTGGATGAAGGAGCCTTTGAAATCGCCAGGCGCGCCAGGGGAACTCCCCGGGTGGCCAACCGTCTACTGCGGCGGGTTCGGGACTTCGCCCAGGTGCAGGCGGACGGTGTCATCACACGGGAGGTCGCCGCCAAGGCCCTCGACTCCTTGGAAGTGGACGAGCAGGGCCTCGACAAGATGGATCGGCATATCATCCTGACCATCATCGAGAAATTCAACGGCGGCCCCATCGGGCTCAACAGTTTGTCGGCCGCCCTAAGCGAGGAAAAGGACACCCTGGAAGACGTCTATGAGCCGTACCTCATTCAAAAAGGCTATCTAAAACGCACCCCCCAGGGCCGGGTGGCCACGGAAAGGGCCTGCAGGCACTTCGGCTTTTCCCCGGACGCGGAAGGCAAACCGATCCAAAAAAAGCTCTTCTGAGGGGGCGGTCTCCTGAAAAGGGAGGTGAAATCCATGCGATCCCGTCCCATCCTCCTGCTCTTTGCGTGGCTGATGTGCGGCGGCACCCTGCCGCCGCCGGGTTCGGCCCAGGCCTCGGACCACCCTGACTACCACAGGCTCAGGCGGGCCATGGTCCGCAATCAGATCGCGGCCCGCGGCATCACCCACCCCGCCGTCCTCCGGGCCATGGAGCGCGTTCCGCGCCACCGCTTCGTCCCTCAGCGGCTGAGACCCCTGGCCTATGAGGATCATCCGCTTCCAATAGGCCACGGGCAGACCATCTCACAGCCCTTCATCGTAGCCTACATGACGGCGGCCCTGGATCCCAAAGCCACGGACCGGGTCCTGGAGATCGGCACGGGTTCGGGATACCAGGCGGCCGTCCTGGCGGAACTGGTCCGCGAAGTCTACACCATCGAAATCATCGAGGCGCTGGGAAAAAGGGCCGGCTCCGTGCTCCGGGAAATGGGCTACAAGAATGTCCACGTGCGCATCGGCGACGGATACAAGGGATGGCCCGAAAAGGCCCCTTTCGACGCCATAATCGTTACCTGCGCCCCGGAACGAATCCCCCGGGCCCTGGTGCGACAACTGAAGGAAGGCGGACGGATGATCATCCCCGTGGGGAGGCGCGCAGGCGTGCAGGAACTGGTTCGGGTGGTGAAAAGGGGGGGCCGGGTTGAAAAGACCTCGGTCATGGCGGTTCGGTTTGTGCCCATGGTGCATGGCGCCCCATCCCCTGCCCCTTGAAGAGCCCGTTGGTATCTCCCGGAAAAATCGCTTCCAGAGGACGTTTTCCTTTTAAATCACTTGACATTGGGACGAAATAGGGTAGTATGAGACAAGTTGTATGCTCCGCCCCGCAGGCGGGAAGGTTTCGTTCGAAGGGGAAGATCCATTCGTCAAGAGTGGCCTCCTGAGGTATGGGACCGTAAGAATTTTTAGGAAAGGAGGAAGCTGCTGACATGGCGAGTGGAGTCGTAAAGTGGTTTAGCGATCGCAAGGGCTACGGGTTCATCGAGCAGGAGGACGGCACGGATATCTTCGTCCATTTCTCCGGCATCAATGGCGTGGGCTTCAAGACCCTGAACGAAGGTGATCGAGTTACCTTCGACATCGAAGAAGGTCAGAAAGGTCTCGCGGCCGTGAACGTGACGGTCGTCTAACCGCACCCGGAACGTCAAAGATCAAAAAATTGAAGGGCACGCATCGGGGCTCGATGGGTGCCTTTTTTTTGATTCACTCCAGAAGGGAGGAAGGCTCATGGCCGCACCCCACCCGTACACATGGCTGTCGCCCGGGGCCCGGAGGCGGATCTTCCGGTATGCGGTGCTGCTCACCCTGGCCCTCATGGCCGCCATCCACCTCCTGGACCAACCCCTGAAGACCAAACCCGCCCCGTCCGGGATCGTCTCCTTTGAACTGGCCCGAACCGTTTCGCGGTCACAGGAGATTCTCAAATCCTGGGGACCGGAAGAAAGGATATATGCCGGGTTAAGTCTGGGACTCGATTACCTGTTTCTGGTCGCCTACGCGACCGCCATCTCGTTGGGATCCGTGTTCGTCGCAAGGAGTTTTCAGGGAAAGGCGGGCGGCTTTGCAAAGGTCGGCTTTTGCCTCGCATGGGCCCAGCTCGCCGCTGCCCTTCTGGACGGGGTGGAAAATTACGCCCTTGTACGTGTACTCCTGGGCTCCGGGTCCGGGCTCTGGCCCGGCCTTTCCTGGGCATGCGCCCTTGTCAAGTTCCTGCTGGTAGGCCTGGGGGTGTTCTATCTTATTCTGGGCGGAATCGGTTTACTGGGGGTCAGGGCGAAAAAAAACTTGTCCAAGAGCGCCTGAGGTTCAGGGAGGAAGAGAATGACGGAGGCTCGCTGCAAAAGGTGTGGTCTGAGAGCCAGGTACGACAAGAACCCCCGGTCCCTCCTCGGCCGATTGTGGCGATGGCACGCCGGGTGGTGCCCGGGATGGCGATCCTACATGAGATCCCTGCCCCGGGAAGAGCGCAAGAGACTGGCTGAGACCTACGGGCTCAATAAATTCAAGTGATTCCTCCGGCACCCCCCTGGCCTTGCGGCCCTACCATCGGGGGGAGGCCCGGAGTTTCTTCACCCTCGCCCGTCGTCGTTTCATCTCCAGCCTATGGGCCCTGGAGGCCGCAGGGGGCCGGGTTTTTCGCCGCCTTCGGGGGCGAACGGCCGCCTGCTGCAGGAGGGCCGCGAGCCTGGCCCTTGCATCCTGCCGGTTTCGGTCCTGGGTGCGAAAGCGATCCGCCCGGATCACGAGAACACCTTGTTCCGTCATGCGGCTGCCCGCCAACTCCGTGAGCCGGGCCTTGACCGCATCATCCAGGGACGGGGAGTTGTGCACGTCGAAGCGTAGTCGGACCGCGGTGCGGACCCGGTTGACATTTTGTCCGCCCGGCCCGGACGCCCGCACGAAGGTCTCTCGGATTTCCCGCTCCGGAACCTCGATTTCCTCTGAGATGCGCATTGCAGCCCAAGTCCTTGCCCGTGGGGCCCGGCCGGGACATCCCGTTCCCGCCTCTCAGCCCAGCCCCATTTTGCGCTTTCGCACCCGGTCCTTGATCCGGTTTATGTGACCGCGGCCCAGGCCTTTGACCTCGCAGCCCAGGTCGAAGTATCGCTCGATGCGGGCATCGTCCAGGATCCCGAAGCAATCGATCACGGCCAGCGGTCCCCCTGCCATCTCTACCACTTCATCGGGATCGAGTCCCAGGTAGGGCCTGTGGCGCACGGCAAAGACCACGGCATCGGACCCTTTCAGGGCCTCCCCGAGATCAGGGATCATGCGAAACTCGGACAAATGTTCCTGGTTCCTGAAAAACCGTGCCCATCCCTTTCCCACCGCGGGATAGGTGTCCTGTTTTTCCAGCTCCCACCAGTGGTCAACGTATGGATCATGGGCCGCCACCTCGGCCCCCATCTCAGTCAGTTTCCTTATAATAATCTCCGAACCGCTGTAGCGGGTGTCGCCCACGTCTTCGCGGTAGGAGACGCCCAGCAGGGCCACCCGGGATGCGGCCACCATCTTGCCCATGTTTCTCATGGCGTCGCGGACCAACTGCGCGGCCCGCAGTGCACGGGTATCATTGATGTTGATGGCCTGGGGCGTGATGCGGAAGATGTCATCCTCGAATCCCATCAGGTGCCGGTAGGCCCAAAGTCCCAGGCCCCCGTCTTTGGGCAGACAGTAGCCGCCTATGCCGGGCCCGGGAAAAATGATGTTGTCATGCGTCGGCCTCACCTTGATGGCCTGGATCACCTTGATCAGATCCACGCCGTTGGTTTCCGCAAAACGGCTCCATTCGTCCAGGAAGGCCAGGATGGTTGCGCGATAGCTGTTCTCCACGATCTTGCAGGTCTCACTCTCAATGGGTTTGTCGAGCACGGTGAGGGGGTATTCCTCCACGTTCAGGATCTCGGACAAAAACCGCTCCACCCGCTGCCGGCTCTCCTCATTGATGCCGCTGCACACCCGCCAGAAGTCCCGGATCGATCGGACGTACTCCTTGCCCGGCATGACCCGCTCGAAACTGTGGGCCAGGAGGGGCTCCTCGTCGATCCCGCGTTTCCTGAAGGCCTTCTTGATATGGGGATAAGCGATATACTCGGTGGTGCCGGGGGGCACGGTGGTCTCGATGAGGACCAGGCATGAGGGAGGAATCTTCTCCCCGATGATCCTAAAGCTCTCTTCCAGGGCGCTGATGTCCGCGTAACCGCTTTCGAGGTTGCCCAGGTCCTCTTTGATGAAATCGCACTGTACGTCCACCACGAGTACGTCTGCAAAAGTCAGGGCGTCGTAACTGAAGGTGGCGGCCAGGGTCTTCTTGTCCTTGACGCACCGCTCGATGAGGGGTGCAACCTCGGGGTCTTCCGCCTTGATCGGGCACACACCGCGGTTGAACACTGGAATCTTCCAGAAACTTCGCGTGCTGGGCCGCTGCATGCCGATGACGAACTTGGCGGGCTTTCCCGTCTCGCGGTCCACTGAGTCGGCCACCACGCCCGCCATGACTGCGCCCACGAACCCCAAGCCCATGACCACCACGATCTGCATGCCCTCGGCCCGCTTGGCGTCCACCAGGTTTTTCAGCCGCTCGTACTCGGCCTGGTAGTCTTCCTGCTCGGGAATCTTGAACTTTTCTCCTTCGGGGCTGATGGAATACTCCATGAAGCGCGACCCTCCCTTCTTCGCTCAGATTCTTGTGCCGGGGCTGCCGGCTCTTCCAAACCCGCCTGCGGGGGTATGCGCCCCTCCGGGCAGGCCCCCTACGCCGGAAAAATTCCTCTTCGGGCGCAATCTACCTCAGCCGCGGGGGTGGAATAAAAACCTTTCTCAAACCCTCTTTCAGAGAGATGGCCTCCTCGGGGCAGAAGCGGGCGCACACACCGCACCCAAAGCAGTAATCCGCCGTCACCTGGGCTATTCCCTCCTCATTGACCTGGATCGCCTCGGTGGGGCATTTTTCCTCGCAGGTACCGCACCCGGAACAGGCCTCCGGATCCACCACGGAAAGATGGTATGTGGAATTGACCAGGGGCATGGCCCCGTTGCGCCAGATGTTCAAAGTGTCGCAGCAGTCCTTGCAGCAGTTGCAGATGCTTGTTTCCGGGCGGTTCACGTTGGCGCCCGGGTGAAAGGCCTTGTGGACCAGGCCTGCCTCTTCAGCCTCTTTCATGATTCGGAGGGCCTCTTCCTTGGTGATCATTTTCGCAAAGCCCTGGGCCGTGGTATGCCGCGCCGACTTGCCGAACGTAAAGCAGTTGAGGACGGGGGCGTCCGTGGCACAAGGATTGCCCAGAGTCTTTTGTCTTTGGCGACAAAAACAGTGGCCCACGGCGATATCGTCGAACTTTTCGATGATCTCTTCCACGGACTGGCTGGGGAGAACGAATTCGTCGGGGACTTCGACGGACTTGTCCAGGGAAATGACCCGGATGCGCTCTCCGGTCTCTGTTGTGCGGGCGGGCACGGTACGATCCACGGGCGGAGAAGATTCGAACAACGGCAAGAGCTGGTCGTAATTCTGCTGGACCCCGTCCCTGACCTCCTTCAGGAGCCTTTCAAAGAGTTCGGCAAGCTCCTTTTCCCTTTCATCCCCCTTGAGAGGACCCATGAAAAGGTATTCCATAAGCCCCACGTTCATGAGGGGAAGAAGGCGGTAGACCATGACGCCCGAGGAGTTGGGCTGGTTGAAGATGAAACCCTTGGCGGCAAGACTGGAGGCCAATGCCTCGATCTTGTCTCCCTCAAGCCCGCTGGTTTGCTTCAGCTCCTCCAGGGTCTGGGAGGGCTTTTCCGCGAAAGCGGTGAAGAACTCAAGCTCTTCTGGGTTTTCTCCCACCGCTATCCGCATGATGGCCAAGGTAGTGTCGTTTACGGGAAACGGGAACATGCCCTGCTTGCAAACCACCTCTGTCGCCTTCAGAAATTTTTCGTCCATGGTTGAAACATTCATCGAAATCCCCCCTCATTGCGGGTGAAAGGCATAAGAGCAATCGGCCCCTCACCCTGGTTTACTTCACCCGGAATTTTCCGCCGGCGTGCCACGGCGGGAGTTTTGAGTCCTCCTCGCCCCGGGCCCGGTAGAGCCCTGGGGCTGTTTTCTTTTACCGGCCCGGGCCGCCATTTTCAACCGGAAACTGTGGCGGACAAGGAAGAGCCCAAATTGAGCGATTTTCGAGTTTGCGGCAGATGCAAGGCGCGCGAGGATTCAGGAGTGAGACGTACTTGAAGTACGTCGCAGCGACTGGATCCGAAGCGCCTGTCTGCGTGC
>JAFDIS010000163.1 GCA_019307945.1 Deltaproteobacteria bacterium
GAGCTGACTTCGGGGTCCACCTGGCTTGCAGCGGGCAACGTGGTCCAGTGGACCAGCAGCCGTACCGCTTCGAGGCTCCACCAATATAGTATCCGCCTTTACCGGGATCTGGAAACGGAGACCGGGCAGAGCACGGGGTGGCACACCACCGGAAGTCTCAGGCTCGCCACCACCAGGGATCGGATGGACGAATACCGACATGTGCTTTCCAAAGACCACGCCCTTGGCATCGAATGTTACCTCCTTTCACCCGAAGAGGCGAAGGAACACTTCCCGTTCATGGAGACCCGGGGTTTAGAGGGGGTCATGTACCATGTCCTGGACGGCCACTGTGACCCTGCCGGTACCACACAGGCCCTGGCCATCGGCGCACGGAGACGGGGAGCGGAAATCTATCGGTTCAACCGGGTGACGAACCTCTCCCGAACCCGGGGAGGGGAATGGAAGGTCCACACGGAAAAAGGTGACATCACCTGTGAGATTGTGATCAACGCCGCCGGGCTCTGGGCCGATCGCGTGGCGGCCATGGTGGGGCTGTACTTGCCCATCATCCCCATGCAACATCACCATATCCTGTTTGAAGATCTGGCGGAGATCGAGGGGCTTGAGGGGGAATTGGCTTCCCTCAGGGACCCGGATGTTCCTTTCTACCTCAGGAAAGAGATGGGTAGCTTCTTGGTGGGGCCTTATGAGGCAAGGTGCAAGTCCTGGAAGGCCCATTCTGTGCCGTGGGACTGGGCGCAGAGCGACCTGCCCACCGACCTTGACCGCATCCAGGACTACATCATGAAGCTCATGGAGCGGGTGCCCATCCTGAAGGAAGCCGGGATGAAACACATCCAGAACGGGCCCATCACCTACACCCCGGACATCCAGCAGCTCCTGGGGCCGGTCTACGGGGTCCCCCATTTCTATTCCATGGCAGGCTGCAATTTCGGGATCACCCAGGCAGGCGGCGTGGGGAAATGTCTGGCCCAATGGATCGTGGAGGGGGATCCCGGCATGGACCTTTCAGCCCTGGACCCACGCCGCTTCGGAGACTGGACGAGCAAGAAATACACCCTGGCCAAGGTACACGAAGCCTATCGCCTCCAGTACCAGGAAAGCTTCCCGGACCTTGAGCGGGAGGCCGGAAGACCCCTTCGGACCGCGCCAGCCGCTGATATGCAGGAGGCACAAGGGGCCGTTTTCGGGAGCCGGTACGGGTGGGAGCGGCCGGTTTGGTTCGCCTCGCCCGGCGTGGAAAAGGCGGATCTGTATTCTTTCCGGAGAAACACGAACTACTTCAAGCAGGTGCGCGCCGAATGCCTTGCTGCCCGCGACAGGGCCGCCGTCTATGAACTGAGCTCCTTTGCAAAGGTTGAAGTCTCCGGTCCCGGCGCGGCACGCTACCTGGACTGGTTGACCAGCGCACGTCTTCCCCGACCAGGGCGCGTGGGGTACAACCTGCTGCTCACGCCCAAAGGCCTGATCGCAGAGGATCTGACCGTGGCCCGTTTGTCGGAGGACCGTTTCTACCTGGTGGCTGCGGCCGCTTCCGAACTCAAGGTGCTCCAGCACCTGGAGCACCACTTGCCGCAGGACGGCAGCGTGCGTCTTGCAAACGTCACGGCGAGATACGGCGTGCTGGCCCTGATCGGACCCCGCTCCAGAAAAATCCTGAGTCGTCTGACGGATTCGGATGTGTCCAACGAAAACTTTCCTCACCTTGCCTTGAGAGATCTCCACGCAGGTGTTTCGCCGGTTCGAGCGCTCCGCATGAACTTCGCCGGGGAACTGGGGTGGGAGCTCCACCACCCCATGGAATATCAGCGCACCCTTTACGGTGATCTCCTGGATGCAGGGCGTGACTACGGCATGTCGCCGCTGGGCATGCGGGCTCTTCTGAACTCCTTGCGCCTTGAAAAAAGCTATCGCCTGGCGGCGGACATCTGCGGGGAGGAGACGGCGCTGGAGGCGGGCCTTGAAGGGTTCGTTCACACCGAAAAGGGTGACTTCCTTGGTCGTGAGGCGGTCCTTCGTCAGAAGGAGACGGGTGTCAAGAAACGCTTCGTCACCCTGTTGGTGGATGCAGGCGATGCGGACGCTTATGGGGACGAGGCGATCTGGGAGGCTGGCAGGGTCGTGGGCCGCGTGACCTCAGGAGGCTGGGGCCATCGGGTGGAAAAGAGCCTGGCCCTGGGCTTTGTGGCTGTGCGGTTGGCCGTACCGGGTACGCAACTGGAAGTGGAAATCCTCAACAAACGCAGGCCCGCCCAGGTGGTACGGCCTTCGGTGTATGATCCTGAAAACAGGAAAATGAGGTCCTAGGTCTTACCTCTGCCTGGACTTCTGCTTGTTTCCCCAACGTGTTGAGGGCGGAGTAAAGACAATCCATGAAAGTGAAGACCAAGGTTTTTCCGGCCCGGAAAATCATCACCATGGCCCCGGAACACCCCTTCGCAAGGGCGGTGGCCGTAAGGAACGGCAGGGTCCTGGCCGTGGGGGATCCGGGTGAAATACGCCACTGGCTGGATCTTTCCGCTTTTGGACCGTACGAGGTGGATACGACCCTGGAAGACAAGATCCTCCTGCCGGGGCTCGTGGATGCCCACACCCACGTGGAACTCCAGGCCTTGATCTACAGCGGCCATTTCGTGGCGCAGATCCCCTGGCCCCGACCAGAGGGGGGATTTTACCCTGTTTTTTCCACAAAGCAGGAGGTCCTGGACCGACTCCGGGAGCTGGACCGGACGCTGCCTCCGGGCGAAGCCCTTTATGCGGCGGCCTACGATGAGAACAAGACGGGTGCGTTCCTGCATCTCGACGAACTGGACAGCGTCTCCACTGACAGGCCGATCCTGGTTTCAAACCTGGTGTTTCATCGCTTCTGGGTGAACAGCCCCGTCCTTCAGAGGGCGGGAATCGGCCCGGACAATGTGCCCGACGGCGTGGAAAGGGACCCAGACGGCAGGCCCAACGGTACACTCCTGGAGGCCAAAGGCCTGATGCAGGTCCTTTCCGTGTTCCCGGATCTGGTGGCCGTTTCGGAGGAAAAGATCAGACGCATCCTTCCGCTGTTTACCGCAGGGGGTATTACAACGGCCTGCGAGGCCGCACTGGGTGCCCTGGGTCTTGAAACTTCCCTTGGCACGTTTCAGGGGTTGCTTTCGGATCCGGGAGTCAAACTCCGTATCGTAGGCCTTCCCTGGGCGGGAAACGCTTTGGGGTCGGAAGAGATGCTGGATGCCTTCGTGGGCCAGGTGAAAGAGGCCGCCACCCGTTCCACGGACAAGTTTCGCATCGGCCCGGCGAAGCTCTACACGGACGGATCCATCATTTCCCGCACCTCCCCCATGGGCTGGCCCGGCTACTGGGACGGGACGGCGGAACCGGCCATGCAGACAGACCCTCAGGAATTCAAGCGGGCCCTGGTTCGTTTCCACGAAGCAGGACTTTCCACCGTCACCCACGCAAACAGCCGTCCCGGCTGTCAGTTGGTGCTCGATGCCGTAGCCGAGGCCCAGGCCCGCAGGTACCGGCCGGACATGAGGCACCGCATCGATCATGCCTACAACATCACCGAGGCCCAATTGAGACGGGCAAAGGCCCTGGGCGTGGAGGTCCAGTTTTTCACGCCCCAGATCTATTACTACGGGGACGCGCATCTGAGACTCCAGGGCCCGGACCGCGCAAGCAGGATGTGTCCCACCGCCACCGCAAAGCGGCTGGGCGTCTCCTGGGGCTTTCACATGGATCCTCCCGGCACGCCCCAGCTCCCCTGGGTGGGTGCTTGGGCCACAGTCCACCGGGAGACCATGGAGACGGGAACTACCCTGGGGGAAAGCCAGCGCGTGGGTGTAGAGGACGTGCTGCGGGCCATGACCATCGAGGCGGCATACCAGCTTCACATGGACGGCGAGGTGGGCAGCATCGAAATGGGGAAACGGGCCGATTTCTGCGTCCTGGAAGCGGATCCGCTGGAGATGGACACCACACAGTTGAAACACATGCCTGTCTGGGGCACCGTCTTCGGGGGGGAGTTGAATCCCGCCAGGACAAGCAACGGGGGTTAACGGCGGGCGGAAACCGCCTTCCACCCTCGAATTTTTCTCGCAGGCAATAAACCTTTAACCTGAGGAGGAAGTCATGGAAAGGCGGAATAAAACCTGTTGGATCCTGGCGGTGCTCTTCTTCGTGAGCCTGTTGTTTGTGGGGGCGGGCCTCGCAGAGACGCCCAAGAGAGGTGGAGACCTGGTGAGCGGTTACGGGCAGTTTCCCCGTCACTTCAACCACGCCATCCAGTCAGGCGCGGCAACGGCCACGCCCGGTACCCAGATCTTT
>JAFDIS010000164.1 GCA_019307945.1 Deltaproteobacteria bacterium
CCCAGGGCCTCCTTGAGTTCGCACACGCACATGGTGCGATGTTGGAGCATCTTGACGATCTTGACGCGATTGGGGTCGGACAATGCCTTCATGACCTTGATGAACTGCTTCATGGTAAGCCCTCCATATTGTTATCCGGCAATATAGTTTCTCATGTCCTCCATGTCAAGGGTAAAGAGGGCTACGGGGGGGCCTGCGGGGTTTCAGCCCGGTTTTCGTTGACACCGGTCTCCCCGGGGTGTAGTCCCTCCTCAGGTACATAACAAGGGGTAGTCCAGCGTGCCTTGTCGACCCTTTAGGACTCTGAAACGTCCAAATTTGCATTCCTGTCGTCTGCGGAGAGAAGGGAAGCGTGAAAAGGACCTACAGGAAGGTGATTTTCGTAGTGGTCCTGGGCCTTGCGGCGGCCGCCGCGTGGATCTTAACGTCCCGAAATCGGCCTGGTGACCGGCCGCCCTACCGTTTCGCGGGCGCTGACAGGGGCAACATCGTCCGCACGGTTTCGGCCTCGGGTACCCTGAACGCCGTGGTCACGGTACGGGTGGGTTCCCAGGTGTCCGGCCAGATCAAGGAACTTCTTGCAGACTACAATTCCCCCGTGACGGAGGGGCAGGTGATTGCGCGTATCGATCCGGAAAACCTGGAGGCGCGGGTGCGACAGGCCGAAGCGGAACTCCAGGTGGCCAAAGCCAACGTCGCGATTCAAAAGGCCGCGGTCCTGCGCTGCAAGGCGGAATTGGAAAATGCGCGCGCCGCCCTTTCAGCCTCCGAGGCCCGGACCCTCAAAGCGGAAGTGGCGCTGAAGGATGCGGGGCGAGACCTTAACAGGAAACGGGCCCTGCGGGATCGTACCGTAATATCCGAAAATGAGATCGACAAGGCCCAGGCCGCCTATGATCAGGCCATGGCACAGCTCCGGAGCCTCCAGGCGGAGCAGAAGGCCCGTGGGGCCATGGTGGCGATGCGCGAGGCGGCCTTGAGGATGGCGGAGCAGCAGGTGGCACACGCCCAAGCGCAGGTCCAACAGCGGGAGGCATTCCTGGAGCAGTGCCGGACGGACCTGGAGCACACGGTGATTCGATCCCCTGTCACGGGAGTGGTGATCGAACGCAGTGTGGACATGGGCCAGACCGTGGCCGCAAGCCTTCAGGCGCCCACCCTGTTCACCATCGCCAAAGACCTAAGGGACATGCAGGTGGAAGCGGACATCGACGAGGCGGATATCGGCCTGATCAAGGAAGGCCAAAAGGCCTCCTTCACAGTTGACGCCTTTCCGCGGGAGGAATTTACGGGGTTCGTGACCCAGATCCGGAAGGCACCCAAGACGGTCCAGAACGTGGTCACATACACGGTGGTGATCTCTGCGGCCAACCCCGATCTCAGGCTCCTCCCGGGCATGACTGCCAACGTGAACATCGTGGTGGACCAACGAAGGGACGTGCTCCGGGTTCCAAACGCGGCACTGCGCTTCGTCCCCCCCAACCTCAAAAAAAGGGATCGCGGACATCGCACCGGGAGGCCTTCGAGGACCGGCCTTTCGCCATCGTCCGGCGCACTCAAGGAAAGGATTCAAAAACTCATCACCGTCCTGAAAATGAACGAACAGCAGCAGGCCCGGGTCTGGGGAATCCTGGCCGACGCCCGCAGGCGGATCGTGGCAGCCCGAATGGCCGGTACCTCCGGCAGGGAACTGGATTCTCTCATGGCCGAGGTCCGAGCCGGGAGCAGGGAGGCGGTCAAGTCGATCCTTTCGCCGGAACAGCGGAAGGCCTATGCGAAGATCTTGGAACAACTGGAAGGAAGACGGCGGGCCGTACCCCAAAGGATCTGGGTGGCCGGACCCAATGGCCTGCCCGTCGCGAGGGACATCCTGGCCGGGATTACGGACGGGACTTACACGGAAGTAGTCAGGGGAGACCTATCCCAGGGAGAAAGGGTGATCGTGGGCATTCAACAGCCCGGTGCAGGGCACGGGGCATTATAGGAATTTCCGCTTTTGACGTGACCTCCGCCATTGTCATCACACAAGATCTCGTAAAGGATTATCCCCTCGGCTCCCAGACCGTAAGGGCCCTGCGGGGAGTGTCCGTTACCATCGAGCGGGGGGAATTCCTGGCCGTTATGGGCCCTTCCGGGTCGGGCAAGTCCACCTTCATGAACCTCCTGGGCTGCCTGGATCGCCCCACCGGGGGCAGGTACACTTTCGACGGCACGGATGTCTCGTCACTTGAACCCGACGAACTAGCCGCGATCCGCAATCGTAAAATCGGATTCGTATTTCAGTCCTTCAACCTGCTCGCCCGGACCACGGCCCTGGACAATGTGCTCCTGCCGCTCATCTATTCAAGCACCCCCCGCAGGAAACGACGACAAAAGGCTATGGCGGGATTGGAGGCCGTGGGTCTGGCGGATCGCGCATCCCACATGCCCTCCCAGCTCTCAGGAGGCCAGCAACAGAGGGTGGCCATTGCCAGGGCCCTCGTGAACGATCCCTCCCTCATCCTGGCCGACGAGCCCACCGGCGCCCTGGATACGACGACGGGTATTGAAATCATGACCCTGTTCCAGAAACTCAACCGTCAGGGGATCACCATCGTGGTAGTGACCCACGAGGAGGAGATAGCCCGGTTTGCAGGGAGGGTTCTCCATTTTCGGGACGGAAGGATCACGGATGATCACCGAAATCATGACGGATCAAGGGGCTTGGATCGCCCCCTCGACCCACATGGCCTTTGAGGAGACAGCGCCTTGAGAACCCTGGACCTCTTCCTCACAGCGCTTCGCGCCCTTCGCGCCAACATCATGCGAAGCATCCTGACAACCCTGGGGATCATCATCGGCGTTGGGGCGGTGATCATCATGATCGCCGTGGGAAAAGGGGCAGAAGCGCAGATGGAGCGGCTCATCAGCAGCCTGGGTTCGAACCTGTTCATGGTTCTCCCCGGGTCGGGTTCGGCAGGCGGTGTGAGGCTCGGCGTGGGGACGCGGCCCACCATTACGGAGGACGACGCCCGGGCCATCCAGGAAGAAATTCCGACGGTCCGGGTGGCGGCACCCTCACTGCGCGGAAGCGGCCAGGTGGTCTTCGGGAACCTGAACTGGTCCACGGTGATCAACGGCCTTACGCCCGAATACCTCGAAGCGCGCGAGTGGAAGATCGCGCACGGCCGGTCCTTCACGGCGGAGGAGGTCAAGCGGGGGGCCAAGGTCGTCCTCCTCGGAAAGACGGTGGTGGACAACCTCTTCCCAGGGCAGGATCCCCTGGGACGCCTGGTGCGGATCAGACGCGTACCCTTCGAGGTGATCGGGGTCATGAAGGAAAAGGGACAGACCCTCATGGGCAGGGACCAGGACGACACGGTCTTTATCCCCATCTCCACGGCCCGGAAACGGGTCCTGGGGGCCCGCCACCTCGGGGGAAAGACGGTGGGGGTGATCTTCGTCAAGGCCAGGACCGCAGACCTGGTTGCCAGGGCAGTGGAACAGACCCGGGAATTGCTGCGCCAGCGGCACCGGATCCGCCAGGGGCAGGAGGACGACTTTTACATCCGCAACCTGAGCCAGTTCCTGGAAACCCGCGCCAAGTCCTCCAGGGCCATGTCCCTGCTTCTGGCGGCCGTGGCCTCCGTGTCCCTCGTGGTGGGGGGGATCGGCATCATGAACATCATGCTCGTATCCGTGACGGAAAGGACTCGAGAGATCGGTCTTCGCATGTCCGTGGGGGCCGGGGGGCGGGACATATTAGCCCAGTTTCTCATTGAGTCGGTGGTCCTCTCCCTGGTGGGGGGCCTGATCGGCGTGGTCCTGGGGCTTTCAGGGGCCCTGGCCATTGCACATCTCAGCCAGTGGCCGGCGGTGCTCCAAGCACAGGCCGTGTTCCTGGCCTTTTCCTTTGCAGGGGCCGTGGGGGTCTTCTTTGGTTTCTATCCCGCGAGGAAGGCCGCCCGCCTGGACCCCATCGAGGCTCTGCGGTACGAGTAAGGGCCGCTAGGAGGCTGTCGGAAAACGCTCATCTGCTCGGGTTATGCTTATCCCTCGTCGCTGCGGCGTACTGTCAAGTGCACCTCACTCCTGGGGGATTTCTTTGCCGTCGCTTCGCGCAGGCTCAGACCCCACCCCTTCGGGGCGGGTCCCCGCTTTGTCCTCGCTGCGCTTGGACTCCCCATCCTCCGGATGGGTCCCCGGTTTGTCCTCGCTTTGCTCGGACTCCCCATCCTTCGGATGGGTCCCCGGTTTGTCCTCGCTTTGCTCGGACTCCCCATCCTCCGGATGGGTCCCCGGTTTGTCCTCGCTTTGCTCGGACTCCCCATCCT
>JAFDIS010000066.1 GCA_019307945.1 Deltaproteobacteria bacterium
ATTGCCAGGGCCCTGGTCTGTTCCCCCAGGGTGATGCTGCTGGACGAGCCCACTTCCAACGTGGATGCCGAAAACCAGGCGGTGATCGAAAGGATCCTCGGGGAGATCAACCGCCTGAAGGGGATCTTCGTCCTGTTTGCCACGCATGATCTGGACCAGGCAGCGCGGCTTTCCCTGGAAGTGGTTTCTCTTTTCGAAGGCCGTCTGGTACGCTCCCGCTTTCAGAACATCCTGCGGGGGAGGATCGTGGCACAAGGGGGGGACCGGAGATATTGCCTCCTGGCAGACGGGAGCCGCCTCCGCATTGATACGGAGCGGCAAGGAAGCGTACGGCTGGCCGTTGACCCGGAGCGTGCCGTGCTGCTGCTCAAGGGACAGGCCCCGGGCCGGAATACTCTGTCGGGCCGGGTGACTCAACTCACGGAGGAGCGGGGCCCCGGGCCGGAATACTCTGTCGGGCCGGGTGACTCAACTCACGGAGGAGCGGGGCCAGGTGCGGGTCAGGGTGGACGTGGGGTTTCCCATGGCCGTGCTGGTATCGTCCGCGGGGGCCGATGCGCTGCGGGTGGGGCAGAGGGTTCGGGTGCACATTCCGCCCGAGGCCCTCTCCGTGCTTTGAAGCGGGTTTTCAGTGGAAAGGGGGAGACATGGAAGAAACAATGCTCATGAATACCCGGCAGGTAGCCCGGTTTCTGGATGTCAACGAAAAGGTCGTTTATTCATTGATTTCCGAAAAGGGACTGCCTGCTACAAAGGTGACCGGGAAATGGCTGTTTCCGCGTCACTTGGTGGAGAGGTGGGTCGAGAACAAGACCATTAATTATCCGAGGGAGCGAGATCCCCTGCCTCCCTACCACGGTCTCCTTATCATCGCGGGGAGCAATGATATACTGCTGGAGCGGGCCATATCCTTGTACAACCGGCTGGATACGGGTCATGTGGCGGTCTTCGGCAACATGGGAAGCCTCGGCGGGATTCGCGCCCTTCGCCAGAATCTCTGCCACATGGCCTGCAGTCATCTGCTCCAGGAAAACGGGGACGAATACAATTTTCTTTTCGCCCGTGAGGAACTGGAAGAATCCCCGGCAGTGGTCAATTTCTGCAGGCGAGAGCAAGGGCTCCTCCTCTGTCCGGGCAACCCTAGGGGTATACAAGGCGTCTCAGACCTGTGCAAAGAGGGGGTGCGAGTGGTCAACCGGGCCACCGGCACGGGGACCAGGCTCCTTTTCGACAAGATGCTTCAGGAGGCGGAGATCTCGCCCGAGAATCTTGCGGGCTATAATGAAGAAAAACGAAGCCACATGGAAGTGGGGCTCGAAGTCCTTGCCGGCCGCGCTGATGCGGGTCCGGGTATCCGGGCCGTGGCGGGTCTCCTGGGGCTGGAATTCATCCCTTTTCGATGGGAGCGGTTCGACTTCATCGTCTCGAGAGAGCGGTTCTTCGATCGGGGCATCCAGCGCTTCCTGGGGCTCCTGCACGAAAAGGCCTTCCGGGCCCTGGCGGAGCCCCTGGAAGGATATGACCTCGCGTTTTGCGGGAAGATGGTCTATCCCAAGGAGTCGAACGGCGGAGAGTCCTGATGGATCTCCCGGCACGGGCCGACTCTGTGCCCTCCAGCCCCAGTCCAAAGGGTCTCCCCGTGTGTTTCCGTCAGTGGATACGGATCCCTTCCTCGATGAGGTCGAGGACCAGTCTTTTCTGCTCCGGGAATGAATACCCTTCGTAGTCCAGGGTGAAAAGCAATCCCCCTTTGGCGTTTCGCCAGTGGTTGCCCGCGTGGTCGAAACATACCCGGGAAGAGACATCCAGCTCGGAGATCATGGCGCGTAGTTCCAGCAATTGTTCCCGGGGCGAGAGGGCGCGGCGCTTGCCCTTTGAATGTTCCTCGAATAACGGCGTCCCCGGCGCCGGATAAAAGGGCCTGGAGCGGATGTAATGGGGGTTTATCCGGTTTAGGACGAGCGCGGTGTTCCGGGCGTGGTTCTCCCAGTTCGCTTTTCCCCCCAGGCCCGGCATCCAGTATTCCGAGAGCTGGAAGCCCGCTTCCATTGCCTTTCGGCCTCCCTCTATATGCTCCTCGGGGGTCACACCTTTCTTGACCTGACGCAGGAGTTCTTCATCCCCGGTCTCCAGCCCAACGTGGAGCCTGTCGAGGCCGGCCTTCCGGATGGCCTGCAGCTCGTCCAGGGGCTTGCGGGCAAGGGTCTTGGACCGGGCATATGAGGTGACCCTCTCCAGCATTGGGAAGGTCCGCCGCAGGTATTCAAGGACCAGCACCAGGTTCTGCGTCTTCATGATCAGGCTGTTTGCGTCCTGGAGAAAAGCCGTGCGACCACCCGACATGAGCCAGTCGAGGACCATCACGAAACCGTGATGGGAGCCGAGGGCGGGGTTGGTTGAGATCAGGGTGGAGATCACCCGGCGCGTGATCCGCCCTTCAAACCCCAGGTCGTGTGAAATGGCGGCCACCTGCCGGCAGATGGATGCGATGGCATCGATATCCGCCTTGATCTCCTCCACCGAGCGTAGGGAGAACTTATGGTCCTTGTACATGCCGCAGAAAGTGCAGCGGTTCCAGGGGCAGTTCCGGGTGAGACGCAGGAGCAGAGAATAGCTTCCTCCCTCGCTGGGAGGCCGGTACATACCGGTCTCGAACAGGAAGAGATTGTCGGTGCGTTGATTCATTCGTTTTCCTCTCGCGAAAAAAAACCGATCCCCACATTCGGCAGGGCTCGGCAACGTCATTCATTTAGGAGTGAATAGTTCCGTTTTTCGTTCCGTGGGGTTCCTAACGTGTTTCCTTTTCCAGTTGAACGAGAATACGATCGACCGCGAGTTTCCTACGCATGCTCTTCCGCCGTTCCGGCCCTTTGTATCCCGGGTTATGGCCCTTCCTGCGATCGATGCCGAATCGTTTGTAAAGACCCTTCCGTATGTCGAAAACGCTCATTGTCGAATCCTCCACGGCGGGGTGAGGGGGTATTACCTCCAATTAGAAGACGGAGCGTTCTCTCAGACCTGTGCGAGGAAAGATTCGAGCATCTCCTCTTCTTCCTCGCCCGTCATAAGGAATCTCACACCGATACCCCGATCGGTAGACCTTACTATCTTTCCTTTGATTTTGATATGTTTTTCCTGTTTCGGCAGCGTGAAGGTGAGGGCGACTTCTTCACCCACGGAAAAGGGCATCCGCGTTTCAATGAAGACCCCCCCCGCACTGATGTTGCGGATGAAGTCCTTGTATGCGCCGTTTCGAGTGGCATAGTCCACTACCGTGACTACGGGCACACGCGGGTGCTTTCTTCGTCCTGAAAATGCCCACAGTTCGAGGTCCCTCAGAAGCGTTCGCCTGTCGTCCTCGGACATGTTGCGGATAATCTCAAAGAGCTGTTCCGTGGTTGCCGAAGGTTTCTCATCCTTGCCGCCGATGGCCATACGCCACTACCCCCGTTGAAGGCCTGTTAAAGTAAGGATTCGCAAGTGCCTTCCTTCCCCGGTGCGGGACCGGGAATCATCATGGAAATCAGGATGACGTCGGAATCTTGCCCTGTCAGGCCTTTTCGGCGACTTATCCTTTACTGTCATATGCGCACTGCGCAAGGCAAGAGCCCGGACGTTGAAGGGATTGAACTACAATTATGATTAAATGGTCTATATCTTATATTAATATGTCTGAATAAATAGGAAAAATAAGTCAGTTTTTGTTAATTTAAATTGAAACCGTCCTTTAGTCAAGAAAAAATTCAGACACCGGGAGCAATCTCTCTCAGGGGCCGCTGAAGAAAGTCGTTCGGATGCAGAGCCACAGGCCTCAGGCACGAAGATGGGATCGCTCATTCAAGGTTTCCACCGCCAGGGTACCGTCCGCTGAAACCGTCAAAGTGCTGAAGGCGGCCGTATCCTGCTTGAGAGTCCTGAACTCGTCCAGGGGTCTGTGAAAGGCGTGGCAGAGGAGGGTCAGGATCACGAAGTTGTGACTGCATACCAGGAGCGATTCCCCGGCCCCGTGGGCCTGTATGATGCGCTTCAGTGAAGCAACGGCCCTGGCCTGGACCTGCGCCAGACTTTCACCCCCGGGCATCTGAAGCACCCCAGGGCTCTTGATCCATTGTTTCATGAACTCCGCGTGGTGTTCGGCCCAGTGGGCTGCATCCATGCCGTCGAACTCTCCCAGGTCCATTTCCACGAAGCCCTCTTCCAGGAGGAGTGGGGCGGCAGGGTGATAGGTCCCGATGATCAGCGCGGTTTCCACCGCCCGGGTCAGGGGGCTGGTGTAGAGGGCCGCCACGTGTTCGTTCTTGAGGACCTCGGCAAGGGCCCGGACCTGTTCTTTCCCTCTTTCGTTCAACGGGATGTCGCTTCGCCCCTGGAAACGACGAATGCGGTTCCACTCCGTTTCTCCATGTCGAATGAGCACGATTCGCAATACGGGGACTCCTTAGTTTCCATCCATAAAAAGAGAGCGGCCTCGGGTGTCAATTGGTGTAGTCCCGCCCGCAAGCCGTTTCGATGCGGGCCGGGACGGCCGGAAATCCGGAGTGGACGGCAATGGTTGTTTTTCAGGGGCCGGACGAAGCACCCCTGAAGAGTTCATAAATTTTCTTTCCGATCTGGAGCCCCTTTTCGATGAAATCGGGGCCGTAGGTCCGCCCCGTGGGGGTGCGGAACGTGTCGCGGATCTTTCCGATCCCCTCCATGCCCGGCAGGAAATGATCCAGGAGGGTCTCCAGGGGTACGTTCCGGGAGGCAACCATGGACCAGACCGTGTCGGTGAAGTTGTCCGGGCCCCAGCGGAATTTGTCCGCGTCATAGAGGGCGTCCGATACGATTTGAAGGCCGGGATCGTCCAGGGGTTCAAAGGGCTTGAAGGCTTCATGATTCCGGATGGCCTGGACCACGGCGCGACGCTCTCCTTCCTTGAGGGCAAGCTGCGACAGAAAGAGCCCCGCCTCCTCAGCACCGCGAAGGGCGTGGTTCCGCTCCTCCCTCCGGATGTCATGAAGCACGCCCGCCAGATGGGCCAACAAGACCTGCCGTTCGGTCCGAGGACAACGACCGTTTCCCGCCTCGCAGAGCACAACGGCGCCCGCGTCCAGGGCCACTTTTCGCACGTGGGAAAGGCCGTGGCCAATGCGATCGGCCCGCCGGGAGAACCTGCGCAGGGCGGCACGCACCATGTCATGGGTCTCGAAGAGTTCCTCCGAGAGGGCCACCTCCAGGCGCTTTTCCACGTAAAACAGGGGCGGATCCATCTCCGAGGCGATCTTCCGCGAAAGATCCCTGGCCTTGTGATAATCGGTGTCCAGCACGTCGGCAGTCTCCTGAAAGGCGGAAGGGGGATGCCGCAGGGAACCGCCTCCCCCCACGATACGGTCCGTTCCGCGATCAATGGGATCTAGAGTCTACAAAGATGGCCTGGTTGACAATCTGTTCCACCTTGATTAATTTTGGTCCAAAACGATGCGGAAGGCAACCTCCATTCCAGGGGAGCGTCCGCTCGGGCGCCCCTGGCGCAAAGGAGCTTGCGGCATGATCATCACGGTTACGAACAGCAAGGGGGGCGTTGGGAAGACCACCACGGCCGTGAACCTGGCAGTGGCGCTTCAGGATCGGCGGAAAAGGTCTCTCCTCATCGACCTTGATCCCCAGGCCCATGCGACACGTTGCCTCTTTCAGGGAGATCCGGAACGGGACGTGGGCGATCTCATCATGGAGAAACCGTCCCTGGCCCACCGATCCGTATCGAGCACTCCCTATCCAAATCTGGACATGGTCCCCGCCACCAGGGCCCTGACCGATACGGCCGAACTGCTCTCCAGTCGCATTCGGCGAGAAGAGCGTCTTCGCAAGGCGCTTGAACCGCTCCGCGGGCAGTACGACCGCATCATCATAGATTGCCCTCCGGCGCTGGGCATCCTGACCTACAACGCCGTCTTGGCGGCCGACCTGTTGCTGATCCCTGTCCAGCCCGGTGTGGGCGCGGTGAACTCGCTTGAGGCATTGCTGGCGACGGCGAAGGAGCTTCGGGACGAGGAGGAAGTCCCCTTTCGCATCCTCGTCACCATGTTCGACGTGCGAACCAGCCGTACCAATATGATTTTTCAGGACCTTCTGGCGCGATACAGACGCAGGATCCTCAAGACGATCATCTACAAGAGCGAGGCGCTCAACCAGGCCAACCTGGCAGGGAAGCCCGTTTCCCGTTTCATGCGGTATTCACGGGGTGCGACGGCCTATGAAAATCTCTGCGACGAAGTCCTAAGGCTCCGGGTTCGCACCGGATAAGAGTCCCTCGCCTGCCTCACGATGTCTCTTCCCGTCATATCTGCGCTATTCTCCTTTCCACCGCCCACATGCCCCTGGTTTCCGCCCCGGATGAATATGTTTTGGGGGCGGCACGTCGTACCGGGTTAGGTCCCGTCCGGTGTGAGGCCGTTGGGCAAGACAAAGTGGATCCCCGGAGCGTGCCGGCGGGGCCCCACCGAATCGGCTCACACCTCGAAGTATGATTGGGCACAGCCTAGCGTAAATGGAGGGCCTCGTCCAGCCATCATTTGGGACACGAACGGGGGTGGCCCCACCCCAGGGCCTCCCGCAGCCAGGGAGTGATCGTTTCCACCAGGGGCATGGAATTCTTCACCCATTCCACGTGGCCCACTTTTTCCTTTTCCGGCATGGGGGGCCCCCTTTCCCCGAACGGCCGGTCCACGATCCTCAGTTCAAGCCCTCGCACCTCGGCCCCGTAATCGGCATGTGAGGGATTGGCCCGAAAAATCACCGAGATTCCGAATTGAAGTCAACTATCAACTTTAGGTTGACTGGAAGATCAGAATATTGCATAAAATTTATCATATAATATCCATATTTCAGAGCAGATGGTCTGGCATCCCTCCCGGCTTTGTGTCCATAGGGACGCTGTCTTGCCTCCCGGGGGATGGGGTGCTCTCCGGAGAAGAAAGGAAACATGCAAACAGATTCGTTGCACAGAGATCTGGCGCCCCTTTTTCAGCCTGACGCCGTGGTCGTGGTCGGTGCTTCCAACGACCGAAACAAATGGGGCTATTCCACCTTCAAGAGTCTCCTGGATCATTTCGAAGGAGAGCTTCACCCGGTGAACCTCCATGCCCCGGAGATCCTGGGCCGGAAGGCCTATTCGAGGGTGATCGATGTCCCGGGAGCCGTGGATCTGGCGGTGATCGTTATCCCCCCCGAAGGCGTGGCCGGCGTCATGGAGGACTGTGTGTCCAAAGGAGTTCGAGCCGCGGTGATCATTACTGCGGGCTTTGCCGAAGTGGGCCCCAAAGGAAAGGCGCTCCAGGACGAGGTGGTGAGGGTGGCCCGGAAGGGGGGTATTCGGCTGGTGGGCCCCAACTGCATGGGAATGTGGAGCGCCGCCAGGAACCTTACGGCCTTCATGTTTCCCATGCGGATCACGGATGGTCCCCTGGCCCTGATTTCCCAGGGGGGAAATATCGGCGGCGCCTTGGTGGCCGACGCCACGGCACGCGGCGTCGGTTTCAGGCACTACGTCAGTTGCGGATGCACCGCGGACATACAGATCGAGGATTACATCGAGTACATGGGAGAGGACGAAACGGTCAAGGTTATCATGGTATATATAGAGGGCCTGGGGGACGGCAACCGTTTTGTCAGGAAAGTGAGCCGGGTCACACGCAAGAAACCGGTGGTGGCCCTCAAGCCCGGAAAGACCGACGCAGCCGCCCGCGCCATCTCCTCTCATTCAGGCGCCCTATCGGGCCAGGACGCCCTGTACGAGGCGGCATTCCGCAGGGCCGGCGTGCTGCGGGTGGATTCGAGCACGGAGCTCCTGGACGTGGCCATCGGCCTATTGACCCAGCCCCTGCCGGCGGGGCGGCGGGTGGTGATCACTACGCCCGGGGGCAGCTATGGGGTGATGTGCGCCGAGGCCTGTGCCCTCCGGGGCCTGGAGGTGATTCCGCTCCCGGAAAGGGCCATGGCGGCTTTCAACGCCATGTTCCCGGAGCGCTGGAGCCACGGTAACCCTGTGGATCCGGCGGGTGACCGGGACTTCGTGCAGTATCTCAAGGCACCCGAGATCGTGCTCCAGTGCCCGGAAGTGGACGCCCTGATTTTCATGGGGTTCGGCACCTTCTCCGGGATCTCTTCGGTGTTTGCCGGCGGAAAGGGCGGCCCCGGCCTGAGGAGATGGGTGGGTAGGCTCGCCGATCGTAAAGAGATGGCCGGGGCCATGCTCGAGGCCCTGGACTCGGGTGATCCTGACGGGATCCGAAAAGTGATACGGCCCGTTGTGGAATGGATCTTCGCTCAGATGATGCCGGGACGCGCCAAGGGGACCGAGGATTTCATGGATTCTGTAACCGAGGCGCTCACCGATCCGCAGATGCTGAAAAGTTCCTTGTACGATCACCTAAAGGCGTTTTTCAGGGCGGTGGTCACGGGGGATGACTCGGGTCTCGAGGCGGTGCGGCTTTTCGATCTCATGGACCCTGTTCCGGGCGCCATAGTGCGAAGGCTCACCAAGAAATACCAAAAGCCCGTCATCACTACGACCTTCACCGAAGGAAACACACGCCTGAGCGAGGCCGGCCATTTCCCGTACCCCAATTCGGACCGGGCCTCAAACGTGCTGGCAAAGCTCCTGGAGTACAGGGAATACCTGGATGGAGCGGGCGTCCGGGTGTAGGGACCCAAACACTGCGCCTGCCGGGCGCGCCTGTGCAAGGGAAGAGCTGGCTCACGCCGGCGCTCCGGGACTCTTGAGGGGGCAGGAGGGCCGGCAATTAAAAAAGGAAAGACCATGCAGGACGTACCCACATTCAGACAGGTCCGTTTCCTGGAAAAGCGGCAGCAGATCCTGGACAGCGCCGCCAGGCTTTTTTCTCAAAAGGGCTACGAAAAGGCATCCCTGGAGGAGATTGCAGCCAGGCTGAAGTTGACCAAGGCGAGCCTCTACCACTACGTGCGCAGTAAGAAAGAGATTCTGTTCCACATCCAGGTGCAGGCCATCGAAGAGGCGGTCCGTGCTCTTCACGAAGTCATCGCCTCCGACCGAGACCCCGTGGAAAAACTGCGGGAGGCGGTCAGGAGTCACGTGCGGATCGTCACCAAGCGCCCGGTGACGAACCTTCTCAAGGACCAGGAGCTGATCCTGCCCCGGAAACTGCGAACGCGGCTCATCTCAGAAAGGGATCACTTCGAAAAAATCTTCCAGGAGTTGATCCTGGAGGGCGTGGAAAAGGGCGTGTTCGAACGCGGCAACTGGAAGATGGGAGCCAAGGCGGCCCTGGGAGCACTCAACCGCATTCCCATGTGGTACAACCCTAAAGGCGCGCTTTCAGCGGAGGAGATCGGAGATGCCATGGCGGAGTTTATTCTCAGGGGGTTCGGCGTTACCATCAAGACCGGCGGTGACCGGCAGGGAGAGGAGAAACCATGACGAGGCGGGCTAATCTTGATGCCTTTCTCGACCCTGCGTCGGTGGCCGTGGTGGGCGCCACGGAGCGTGCAGGTTCCTGGGGCTCGTTCATTATGGAGGGGCTCCTGGCTTGGTCCTTCCCGGGGAGGATCCTGCCTGTAAACCGAAATGCTCCGGAGGTCTTTGGCATCAAGGCCTATCCCAGCCTCAGGGAGGTCCCGGGGGCGGTGGATCTGGTGGTGATCGCGGTGCCGGATGCCTCGGTGGAGGAAGTAATCCAGGATTGTGCGGGAAAGGGTGTGAAGGGAATCACGCTGATCACGGCCGGATACAGTGAGGCCGTGGACGAAGGGAAGGACAAGGAATCGCGTATCGTGGAGCTGGCCCGTACGAGGGGGATCAGGGTCCTGGGGCCCAATGTGAGCGGGACCTTCAATCTTCATGCACGGTTCAATGGCAGTGCATCGCCTGCCGAGTACCTTTTCAAGACGCCCCTTGCGGCCGTGTGCCAGGGTGGATACGCATTTTATGATCTTTTGGCCTGGGGTCACAGCGAGCGCATGGGAGTGGGGCAGTTCGTGCACACGGGAAACGAATGCGACCTGACCGTCACGGATTTCCTGGACTATTTTGGGGAGGACCCGGACACCCAGGGGATCGTCATGTATCTTGAAAGCATACGGGACGCAAAGCGGTTTGCGGAAGCGGCAAGCAGGGTGAGCAGGAGAAAACCCATTGTAGTGTACAAAGGGGGCAAGACCGCAGGCGGTGCCAGGGCGGCACGAAGCCACACCGGGGCCCTTGCGGGCAGCGGCGCGGTCTACGACGGCCTTTTCAGGCAGTGCGGCGTGGTTCAGTCTCCCAGCATGGAACTGCTCCTTCCCCTGGCCCATGCCCTGGCGGAGCGCCCTCCCATGCGGGGCAGACGCGTGGCCGTGGTCACCATGGGAGGCTCCTGGGGTGTGGCGCTTTCCGACGCCCTGGAGCAGGCGGGCCTGCATGTTTGCGAACTGGGAGCGGGGCTCCAGAAAAGGCTCCGGGACCTGGGAATGCCGGTTCGGGCCTCCACGCGCAACCCGGTGGATATCGGTGCCTCGGGCCTGTATTACGATGCGGACCTCATGGTGCGGCTGGGCGAGGAGATCATCACGTCAGGCGAGGCGGATGCCATGGTGCTCCACGGTGTGGGCCGGGCGGGGTTCGTCACTGAAGAGACACCCGAGCCCAGAAAAATATTTGCGGAGATCAACAAGAAGATCATTCGAGGTTTTCATGCCCTTGAAAAGGAGGCGAACCGGCCGGTGCTGGTTGCCGGCCGCCACGGAGTGCTTCGAAGTCAGGAGGTCCACGACGTCGCGGAGGAAGGAATCCGCGTATGCACGCGGCTCGATGAAATCGCCTGGATTCTTAGGTGCCTGGAGTGGAGGTCCCGACGGAGGGAAGGGCGCGGCTGATCCGCCCGGCCCCTTACGGCCTTGGGGTCACCCATTAAAAGGCGCCTGTCAAGACGCAACCCCGGTCTGCTTCCGCTGTTATTCCGTTTCGAAGGAACCATGTCGGCCGGCGCCGCGCGCGAAACGGGAAGCGCCGTTGACGGTTTCCCCGCTCTGGATGGTGGCGAAACCCAGACGGAATTCGTTGCGCATGGCCGCCTCGAAGGGGAGGTTCCACTGCTCGTAGGCCGAGCGACGATCGCTCAGCACACATCTCCAGGGGAACCCCGCAATCTGCGCGGCCAGCTCCTCGGCAGCGACCCGCGCCTGCCCCGTTTCCACCACCCGGTTTGCAAGACCCATTTGCAGGGCCTCTTCCGCTCCCACAGGCCTGCCAGTAAGGATCAGATCCAGGGCCCGGGAAAGGCCGATGAGGCGGGGCAGGCGTACCGTGCCCCCGTCTATGAGAGGGACCCCCCACCGCCTACAGAAAACACCGAAGACCGCGTCCCTTTCCATGACCCTTAGGTCACACAGAAGAGCCAGTTCCAGGCCGCCTGCCACGGCATGTCCCGAAACGGCCGCAATGGAGGGTTTGGAAAGAAACATACGGGTAGGGCCCATGGGCCCGTCTCCTTGCTCCTCGATTCGGTTACCGTGGCCCTCGGAGACGGCCTTTAGATCCGCTCCTGCGCAGAAATAGCCGCCGTTTCCCGCCAGTACCAGCACCCTGGCCTGTTCGTCCGCCTCGAAGCGGCGAAAGGCGTCCGCCAGCTCGTGGGCCGTCTCCCGGTCCACGGCGTTTCGCACTTCCGGTCGATTGATCATGACCGTGGTCACAGGCCCCTTGTTTTCCGTAATCACGCGCATGTTAGGATCCTCCTCTCGGAAAAGCCTCAAAGGCCACGGTAGTTTCCACCCGGGGCCTCTTGTTCCCCATGAAGGAATCTGCGCCGTCGAGCCCGGCGGGTTCCAGATCAGCAAGGGGGGGCCTGGTGGCCCCCCCTTGCCGACGAAGTCCGGTGGCAAACTCCCCGGGTTCAGGCCAGCCACCGTTTGCGGCGCCTGTAGTGTTTGACCTCCCGGTAACTCTTCCTCTTGCCCTTGTCGCTGAGACCCAGGTAAAACTCCCGGATATCCTCGTTTTCCAGGAGCTTCAGGGACGGGCCGTCCAGCACTATCCTTCCGTTTTCCATGACGTAGCCATACTCCGACAGGTCAAGGGCGATGCGGGCGTTTTGCTCCACCAAAAGGATGGAAACCTTTTCTTGCTCGTTGATCTGCTTGATAAGCTTGAAGATCTCCTTCACCAGCAACGGGCTCAGACCCATGGAAGGTTCGTCCAGGAGCATGATCTTGGGCTTGGCCATCATGGCCCTGCCCATGACCAGCATCTGACGTTCCCCGCCCGAAAGGTATCCGCTTGTGCGGGCGCGCAACACCTGGAGCTTGGGAAAATAGCGGTACACCCGTTCCAGGTCGTTTCGAACCGCGGGCTTGTCGTTGCGGGAATAGGCCCCAACCATGAGGTTTTCCTCCACGGTGAGGTGCTCGAACAGCGGCCTTCCCTCCATCACCTGGACGATTCCGCATTTGACGATCCGCTCGGGATCCAGACGATCGATTCTATCGCCCTGGAACTCGATGCTCCCGTCTGTCACCTCTCCCAATTCCGTGTGAAGCAGCCCGGAAATTGCCTTCAGTGTGGTGGTCTTTCCCGCACCGTTGGCACCCAACAGGGCTATGATCTGCTCTTCCGGTACCTGGAGCGATACGCCCTTGAGGACCAGGATTACATCGCTGTAAATGACCTCAATGTTTTTCAGGTTGAGCATGGCTTCCCCTTCGAGCTCACTTTTTCTTCTTGGGCGGTGGAAGTATGGTGAGCTTGGCTTTGGCGACCCTGTCCGAGTACATCCCCGTGGCGATCACGTCGTAAGTGCCGGGGGGCAGGGGCCGGGCCTGCTTGAAGTCCGGCTTGATCAGCGGAGTCCATCCCACCTGGAACAGGGTGTTGAGGGTGGTCATGACGCCCATCTTGGTCTTTAGGTTCCCCTTTTCATCCGTGGTTCCATTTCCAAGGGCCGCATTTTCTCCCTCGGGTACGCCTTTCACCGTGACCCCCTTGGGCAGGAGCAATTCGATGACTACGATTTCCTTGGGGCCGAATCCGGAACCGGTGAACACCACCGGTTTCTTGATGAGCACCGGTGAAAGCACGATCTTGTCCGGCGTCAGATTGAGCGTGGCGGCTGGCGGGCCGCCTTTCAGGGCCGCACAACCCCCAAGGCCCACACCAAGGAACACGGCGCCGACGAACAGCAAGAATATCTTCAACCCGTTTCGTTTCATGGTGTTTCCTCCTTTCGAGAGCGGTTCGGTTCGCTAGAACTTGTGAAGAGAAACCGCGTCCGGGGCCAGTCTCCAGTCCGTAATGGGCACGAGTTCAGCTCCCTGGATCCGGTAAAACTTCACATAACGGCTCATCCTGCGGGATGAGGGGCTGTAATCGCAGATGCCGGTGGCGCCTTGGGTCACATTATGCCCTTTCAGCTTCATGAAGGCCTGGTACATGGCCTCTCCGTTGAGCTTTTCGTAGCCCACATCCTTCAAGGCGATTCGCAGTCCTTCAATGAAGTGCATGGCCCAGGAAAATCCGATGGAGGCAGATCCGCGCATCTCGTTCACGGGCGTTTTCATGTACTTCTTCCAGATTTTCGTCATGATGGGATGGTTCAGAGTGTCCGTTCCCCTGGAAAAACAGGAGACCACGACGGAGCCCTCCAGGGCCTCGGCGTGTGCCTTGACGCCCACAGCCCGGTCCGGACCCCAGTAATCCGTAACGAACTGGATCTTCTTGGTCAGACCCAGGGCATAGGCGTCCCGGATCACGTTCGTCGGCGTGGGATCCACACCGCACACGTAGATATAGTTGGCGCCCTTGGCGGCCAATCGGTTGAGCCAGACGTCATGCTTGAGCGATCCCACGGGGAAGAGTTCCGGATCCAGCAATTTCACACCGATCTTTGCGGCGTACTCCTTGCCGCCCCGAAAAGGCTCCCTGCCGTATGGGTTGTCCCAGCTCGTGAAGCCCACTATGGGTGCACCCGAGTTTCCCTTCTTTTGCCAGTCTTCTTTCATCCAGTCCAGGGCGGCGGAGAATCCGTCCTGATAGGGCGTGCTGTAGATGAAGGTCCTTCCCAGCCTGGCCTGGAACTCACCGTCGCCCGGAGTGTAGTTGATGATTTTGTCCCTCAGGATCAGAGGATAGATTGCCTTTCCCAGCCCCGTGCCGATTGTGTTGGCCAGAAGCAGCCTGGGGGTCCTGCGGTACCGTTTGTATGCCGATAGGGCCCGGGCCACGTCGTAGCGGGTGTCCACTCCGATGTACTTTATTTTGACGCCGTCGATGCCTCCCCGTTCATTGAAATAGTCGAATGTCGCCTTGGTGATCCGGGATGCCTGGCCCGCAAGTCCGGCGATGGCTCCGGTCATGTCGGTGAGGTCCAGAAAGGCTGCTGTCTTCTCCGCCGCATACACCGAGGCAGGCCCGGACGCCAGGGCCAGCATCATCACTCCAAAGAGCAAAACCCATCCCTTTCGTTTCATGATTGCTTCCTCCTTTCGACAAGTTGGTTGTTGAAATGTTTTCACCTGCCCCTTTCGGGACATCAGTTTCCTCCGGTGCTCCTCCCGGGCTTTCCCCTAATAAGCGAAGGGGTAAAGGCGGTAGGAAGCCTTGAAAATCTCCCAGCGGTGAGCCAGTCCCCTGGGCTCGAAGACCAGAAAGACGATCAAGACGAGACCGAAGGCGCTCAGGCCCAGTGCCGCGGCGGGGCTGGCCCCCAGCCACGGGAAGGCCTCGGAGAGGAAGGGGGAGGCGAAAAGTACGAGTTCGTCCAGGACCCGAACGAAGATCACCCCGAAAAAGGTCCCCGGGATACTCCCCATTCCGCCGATGATGATCATGCCCACGTACCAGAGGGCATGTGTGAGAGTGTATTGCTCAGGATGCACCACCATGATCAGGTGCCCGTACAGGGACCCCGCAATACCGGCAAAAAAACAGGAGATGAAAAAGGCCAGGAGCTTGTAATGGTAGAGGTTCATCCCCATGACCTCCGCGGCCAGGTCATTGTCACGGATAGCCACGAATGCCCGGCCCACCTTGCTCCTGACCAGGTTCCTTGCTCCAAAGGTCATGATCAGCATCACCGTTGCGATCAGGTAATACATCCGCTCATCCGTATCCAGGGGGAAGCCGAAGATTTCGGGGGGCATGGGGTTTAACCCCTGGGTAGCACCTGTGATTTTGAGGTGCAGGATCAGCCACATGGTCACGAAATGGATGGCGATGGTGGCGATGGCCAGGTAGAAACCCTTGATACGCAGGGAAGGGGCGCCGCCTATGATTCCGAAGACCCCGGCGATGAGGCCTGAAAGGGGAAGGGCCAGCCAAAAACTCACGCCCGCCTTCAATGTGAGGATGGCAGACGCATATCCTCCCACGGCCATGAATGCAGGCTGGCCGAAGGAGATTTGCCCGCAGTATCCGCTGACGATCTGGAGCCCCAGGACCACGATGATGGTGATGAAGAGGTTGTTGAGAAAACTCACCAGGTAATAGGAGCCGAAAAGGGGGAAGAGGTAGAGGAGGATCAGTGCCCCCACTAGGAGGGCCCAGTGCTGCTTGGTCCTTAAGATGGCCATGTCTTGGGTATAGCGCTCGTCGAATATGCCGCAGGGTCGCATGTCAAATCCTCTCGATTCGGACCAGCCCGAACAGGCCGTAGGGTTTGATCAGGAGTATGAGAAGGAGCATGATGTAGGCGGCGACCTCCTTCAAACCACCACCCACCACCGGATCCAGGTATCCGGCGCTCAGGTTTTCCAGTATTCCCAGTATGATTCCCCCGATCAGTGCGCCGGGGATGGACTCCAGTCCTCCGAACAGGGCCACGATGAGCCCTTTGATTCCCATCTGGGGAAGTGTGTAATAGATGTCCGTGACGTTGGCCGTGGCGATGCCCGCCACACAGGCCACCAGCGCGGAGATCACCCAGATGATGGAAAAGATCTGCTTCACGCTGATGCCGGTGCTCCGCGCCAGTTGGTGGTTCTCGGCACTCGCCCGCAAACCAAGTCCCACCTTGGTATAGCGGAACATGAGACCCAGGATCCCGAAGAGGATCAGGGCCGCTATGAAACTGCACAGCTGTCCGGCCGGGACCATGAGGGCCCCCGCGTGAAGGGTGCCGGCGGGGAGAAAGTGTGGAATGGTCAGGGTTCCGCCCTTGACTATGAGCTGAAAAATACCGTCAAAGAGCATGAACACGGCGAAGGTGACCAGGAAGGAGGAAAAGAGAGGCTGGCCGATAAGGGGTCGCAGGGTGGTACGCTCGATTAAGAGTCCCATGAGGGCTGTGGCCGCAAAGGCCAGGATCAGTGCTATCACCAGGGGGAGGTGGAGCGTGGCCAGGAAGATATACAAGAATATGGCGCCGAAGGCCAGGATCTGCCCGTGGGCCAGGCTTGCCACCTGCGTTGATTTGTACACGAGCACGATGGATGCGGCCAGAAGGGCGTAAAGGCCACCTTCCATCAAGCCCGATATGAGAAGCTGCAAGAACTCTGTCATGGGATACCCTCTGCTGCGGCGTTTAGCGGGGCGTACCCCGCCTTTCGTTTATTCATCGATGCGGTTGACCTTGATCTCCGTCTTGATGACCCCCGTGCGCCCGTCCTGGTAGGTGATGGGCGCTTCCACCGCGATCTGGTCCCGTTCCCCGTAAAGGGCGTTTATGAGATCGCCGTATTTTTGCTCCACAAAGGACCTCCTGAGCTTCCTAGTCCTCGTGAGCTCCGCCTCGTCTGCGTCGAATTCCTTGTGAAGGTTCACGAACCGCCTGATTCGCGCATGCTCGGGAAGGGTCTGGTTGATCTTGACGATTTCCTGCTTGATGATTTCGATGACCTCGGGCTTCTGGGACAGATCGGTGAAGGTGGTGTAAGGGATGCGGTTGGCCTCGGCGTATCTCCCCATGTTTTCGATGTCGATGTTCACCAGGGCGCTGACAAAGGTGCGGTTTTCTCCGCCCACCACGAGCACGTCCTTGATGTAAGGACTGAACCGCAGTCTCACCTCTGCATACTGCGGTGAGAATTTTTTTCCACCCGCCAGCGGTTTGAGGTCCTCCATGCGGTCGATGACGATCAGGTGCCCATGCTCGTCTACATGGCCGAAGTCGTCCGAGCAGTACCACCCCTCCTGGTCCAGTTTTTTGCGGGTGGCCTCCGGGTTCTTGTAATAGCCTGAGTACATGAAATGGCTCTTGACGAGGATTTCGCCTTCCTCGGAGATTTTGACCCTGGCCCACGGCACGATGCGCCCGGAGGTCTCGGGCCGGATCTCACCATCCCGCGGGTTGGATATGATGCCCATCTCCGTGCTTCCGTAAAAGAGCTTGATTTCGATGCCCAGCGCCTTGAAGTAGCGGATGATTTCCGGGCTTAGGGCTCCTCCCGCCGAGTAGATCACCTTGACCCGGGAAAGACCCAGCCTGTCGCGAAGGGAGCGGAACACGGCCTGGTAGGCCAGGGTGTAGAGGAGCTTCCACCCGAGGGCAGGGCGCTTGCCCTCGATGTACATGTCCGCCACCTTGAGCCCTACCGGCAGAAATGTGCGGTAGATGAGACGGCGAAGATATGTGGAATCGATCATCTTTGCCTGAACGATCCGATTGACCGATTCCCACAGCTTGGCCCCGTAGAAGAGGACCTCCGGTCCGATCTCGCGGATGTTTTCCTGCACCGTTTCCGGCTCTTCGGGAAAATTGACCACGGTCCCCGCCACCAGGGAGGCGGAGATTCCCAGGGCCTGTTCCGTTGACCAGGCCGGAGGAATGAAGGAGAGGTACTCGTAGCCCTTACGGTGCCAGTTGTCCAGTTTGCTCCATTCCGTGAGGCTCAGGACTTCGTAAGCCTGGGAGAGCATGGCTCCTTTGGGAAGTCCCGTGGTGCCCGAAGTGTAACAGATGACCGCGATGTCTTCGCCTTTGCCCGCATCCACCAGCTCATCGAATAGGCCCGGGTGATCCCGATCATAACGTCTGCCCAATTCCAGCACCTCGTCGAAGCTCATGAGAATCGGGTCGTTGTAACTCCACAGGCCTTTTTCGTCCCAGTATATGACCCTCCTGACCTGGGGCAGTTCGTCCTTGATTTCCAGGAGCTTGTCCGCCTGCTCCTGGTCGTGGACCACCACGAAGGTGCTGTCGGAATGCTCCACGTAGTACTTCACCTCGGAGGGGATGCAGTCGGCGAAAATCCCCACGGCCGCGCCCCCCGCCGATTGGACGGCCAGTTCCGCCCAGTACCATTCAGGCTTGTTCTCCCCCAGAATGGAGATCTTGTCCCCTCTCTCGAGCCCCATGCTCACCAGGCCCAGGCAGAAGAATTTCACTTTCTCGTAATATTCGCGCCAGGTGTACCGCTGCCAGATCCCGCGGTCCTTGTCCCTCATGGCCACCTGATCCGGGTGCTCCTGATAGTGTTTTCGGAGCCACTTGGGCAGGGTGTCCACATCCGGGTCCAGCGGCGGGGGCTGGTATTTGTCTGCCAAATGATCGGCTGTCATTACTATTCTTCCTCCGCGCCCAGATAAGCCCTGATGACGTCCGGATTCTTTTTCACCTCATCCGGGGAGCCTTCGGCTATCTTACGTCCGAAGTCGAGCACCACGGCCCGATCGGAAATGTCGCTCACCACCTCCATGTCGTGTTCCACCAAAACCATGGGTATCTTCTTAAGTTCCGCGATATCCAGGATGAACCTGGCCATGTCTTCCTTTTCCTCCACGTTCATTCCTGTCATGGGCTCGTCCAGCAACAGCAGTTGTGGCTCGGTGGCCAGGGCGCGACCCAGTTCCACGCGTTTTCGCTGCCCGTAGGGGAGCTGACCCACTATGCTTTTCCGAATGGACTCCAGTTCCAACAGGTCGATGATGTCTTCCACCACCTCCCGGTGTTTCACTTCTTCTCTTCGTGTGGGGCCGAAGTAGATGAAATTCCAGAAGGCACCCCTCTTGAGCAGGATGTGGCGGGCCGCCATGAGATTGTCCAGGGTGCTGAGGCCCGTGTACAGTTCGATGTTTTGAAAGGTGCGCGATATGCCGTAGGCTGCGATTTTGTAAGGGGGAAGCCTTGTGATGTCTTTACCCTTGAAGAGGATTTGTCCGCCCTGGGGCCGGTAAAACCCGTTGATGCAGTTCATGAAACTGGTCTTTCCCGCACCGTTGGGTCCGATGACCGCCACGATTTCCCCTTCATCCACATGAAAGTCGATTCCTGCAAGGACTTGAAGGCCCCCGAAATGAAGCTCGATCTGCTTCGCTTCCAGAACATGCGCCAAAGCTTCCTCTCCTTTCAGGATCCGCGGGACGCATCCCCGTGTAGAATGAAGTCATGGATCTATGAGAGCACGAAAGCCTTTCTATCTCCGCGCTCTAGGCGTGTCAAGGCCAAATTGATTAAAAAATCAATCTTTATGAGATCGCGCCTTTTTCGCAATTCGATGGATCGCCCCAACGATTTCCTCCGGCGT
>JAFDIS010000165.1 GCA_019307945.1 Deltaproteobacteria bacterium
CTCGGCCGCGAAGGCCCGATGCCTTCATCTCGGCAATGATCTCCTCGGGCGTCATCTCCAGCAAGGCCTTGGCCGCCCCTTCATATCCGTCCCGCGCGATATACTCGTCGATCTTTTCCGGATCTATCACACCCCGATTGTGAAGCACCAGGGGAAGCTGTTTAGCATAGAAGGGGATCTCATGGATCTCCGGTATGGTTTCAGCGGAAGCGGGCTCCTTGTAGAGGAGTTTCTTCACCGGCCGACCCTTCAGGAAGTGTTCTTCCACCAGGTGGGGGATATCGGACTCCTTGAGCTTCTGGTAGAAGATGCCCTCGGGCTTGACCAGCATGACCGGGCCCTGGGCGCAGAAACCGTTGCAGCCCGTCTCCACCACCTGGATCTCCCGATCGAGCCCGTGCTTGGCCAGCTCCCTCTCCAGAGATTCCTTGATCTTCGGGGCCCCGGACGAATGACAACCTGTGCCTCCGCACAAAAGCAGGTGCGTACGATACGTGTTCATCAGCGTGATCTCCTCGCCTTTTTCTATCGATCCACTTTCAATGGGACGACTGATTCGGTTTCACGAATTCAGGTAAGGTCCCTATTTCAAACGTTTAAAAGCCATATCCGGCCCGTGTAAACGTTTAAAAGCCATATCCGGCCCGTGTCATCAGGTCTCTTTCCCTTTTGCCAAGGCGAAATCCGACTGGACCTCACCCTTCAGCACATGGCGTTTGAACACCTGTCGCATCTTGTTGCGGTCCATGAGCTGGTAGATGACGGGCGGCTGGTCCTTGACTTCCACGGTGACATTGGGTTCGCTGCTGCACATGCCCATGCACCCGGAACTCACCACCTGGATATCGTCTCGCTCCGTCTCGGCCATTTCTTCCATCAAGGCGTCCATCACCTCCCGGGCCCCAGCGGCGATCCCGCAGGTACCCATGTGCACCGTGATCTTGACCGTGGCTTCACCTTCCCGCAAGGCCGTGCTCTTCTTGGCCTTTTCCTTGATCTTCTTCAGGTCCTCAATGGTCAATTTTGCCATTTGGTTCCTCCCGTGCCTCCCCGGCATATCTGACGACGGATATCCGTCTGGGAAATCCGCTGGACTTCAGTGTGTCAGCCCTTCTGCGCGCCACAAACCCTCCTGATCCCCTGGCGGATGGTGTCGCGCAGGAAGAGGATGACGTCGGGGTGGTTCAACGCCACGCCTTCCAATTCCTCCCGCATCTCCCTCGTGTCCACCTCAAACACCCTGTCGCCCACCCGGTGGGTGTAAACGATATCCACGTGGGGGTTCCCCATGATCAACGTCGTCAGGGCCCCGCCCACATCGCCCATGGGCGCAAGATCGATATGGTCCGCCTGGAAAGAGGCCTTCACCCGCGTCCCTTCCCCCGGCGCCGACCGGACCTCCATATCACCGCCGCACCGCCTGCACGCTTCCCGGAGCAGGGAGAAGCCCAGACCCACGCGGCGCGTCTTGCGCGTCGTGAAAAAGGGGTTCAGAGCCCGCTCGAGGGTTTCGGCGTCCATTCCACGGCCGTTGTCGGCGATGTCGATCTCGAGCAGATTCCGCTCCCGGTCCTCGCAAATCGACACCGTCAGGAGGTCCGCCCCGGCATCCAGCCCGTTTTCCATGATGTCCATGACGTGAAGGGCCAACTCTCTCATGAGGTGACGACGGATCTCCCCCCTTCGCCCCTGAGAGCCTTTCGGATCTCCTCCACGCTTGCAGACTCCATCAGGAACACGGTGAACCTTTGCCCGATCTGCGCGGGGAAATGGGCGTCTGAAAAACGTACGGCCGGAAAACGACTGCCGTCCTCCCTCGGGGCGTCCCAAATCTCTTCGCCCGCGTATTCCAATGCATCCACGCCCAGGTCAGCGGGAACGAAACCCAACTGGCTCGTCACACTGTAACTCGGCCGGTCCACGTGGGAAGCGACGCTCAACCCGCCCAGATGGTGGACCAGGGCGACGATCTCCTCGAGCCTCAAGGTGGTGGCACCGATCAAGAGCCGATCGTTGAACCCTTCCACCTCGTCGCGCTCATTGGCCACGACCTGGTCCCCGAAAATATCGGGCCGATTCGTTCCGCGCAGGTGCTCGTAAACCACGGCCTGCATGGCCATGGCCTGCTCCTCCGTGTCAAAGATGGCCAGGGTGTGCACCTCTTCCATGGAATGGACCTCCATCCCCGCAAGGACCTTGAGGCCGCTGCCCGCCGCCGCCCGCATCACGGCGCCGACGTTCTCCGCGGAATTGTGGTCGCACACCGCGATCACCTCCAGTTCCACGTCGAGACTCTGCCGTACAATACCTCTGGGACTCATATCCAGGTCCCCGCAAGGCGACAGGCAGGAGTGTATATGAAGGTCGGCTCGGAACCGCCTCACTGCTCCATACCGCCCACGCCCAAGGCGTTGAGCCGACCAGCCAATTCGTAGGCCCCCAGCGGGGAACACAGGACGGGAATCCCTTCCTGCTCCGCCTTGGTCACCGTTTCCGGGTCGGGGCGCCTGCCGTTGGCCAGGATGATCCCTGCCATCTCACGCAAGACGGCCACGGCCACGATATTCTGATGTCCCTGGATGGTCACCCAGACCGCTCCCTTGCCGCAGTTGGCCATGACGTCGCTCAAGAGGTCTCCGCAGTAGCCGCTCAGGACCTCCCGGTGGAGCCCTCCCCCGCCTGCGGCCAACTCCAACCCGAGTTTCTTGCGGATTTCGTCTATGCTCATCCCGACTCCCCCTTTTCCCGAGGTCGTTTCAGGAACACGCATTCGCTGATGGACGCACGTTCATCCACCACGTCCTCGGCAAAGGTCGCGCAATCAGGCGAACCGCAGGCCCCGCACTCTTTTCCAGGCAGGGCCCTTCGAAGTTTTTCCACCTGCTCCTGCCGCCGGATGGCCTCGGCCAGGGGAAGTGTTTGTTCCCGGTGCCCGATCGGCCGCGGTTCCCAGTGTGTGAAAAACCAGCCGGACTTGTATCGCTCCTCGACCTGGGCTACGTCGGCCTGCAGACCTTGTCGTTGGCGGCGGCCCAGTTTCCTGATGGTGTACTTGGCCTGGTACTTGTCCGCCACCGTGAGGGGACCTCCAATACACCCCTCGCCGCAGGCCCTGAACTCCACGTAATCAATGGACTCGAGGAGGCCCATCTCGATCCGCTCCAGGTAGCGGATGGTCTCCTGCATACCAGAGACGGCCAGGAGGTTCCCTTCTTCCATGTTGTCGATCTCTCCTCCCGAGGCCGCCCACTCTACCATGCGGTTGCGGGCGTTTGCCTCCCCCTTCTTCTCTTTGCGCGCCTTGAGTTCCCGGAGCACCTCGGGATAGATCGTGCTGATCCCGATGGCCCCGTCCAGGTAAGAGCGTTCCATCAGGACCGGGCGCTTGATGGAGATCATCTTGGCCGCGCAGGGTGTCACGTGATAGACGCGTACCTCTTCGGGGTCCACTCCCCTTTGCTCGGCGATCTTCTTGCGCGCCTCCCGCGCCGAAAGCTCCCTGGGGGTGATGATGGGGACCACGTTCTTGAGCAGGGAAGGGAAACGGTAGGCGATCAACCGCACCACCACCGGGCACACCGGCGAAATGAGGGGACGCGGGGCGTCGCGGCTTTTCCCTTTTTCGCGAATGTACAGTTCCAAGGCTTTCACGTACTGGGCCATCACTTCCGCCTGCTCCACGACGTCCATGAATCCCAGCCCCTTGACGGCTTCATAGATATCCCCGGGCGTGATGTCCTCCCCAAACTGCGTGTAGAGCACCGGGGAAATGATTGCCACGGCGGTGGGACGATCAATCTTGCGGCTTCCCGTGGTGATGGCCTTGACGGCCCCCCGGGGGCACACGCGCATGCATTCGCCGCAATCAATGCACAGGCCCTCGGTGCGGGCCACATGCCCCCCACGCACCCGGATGGCCTTGGCCGGGCACACCTTCATGCAAAGCACGCATCCGTTGCAAAGGTCCTCGTGGATCCGTACAAAATGGTCCCAGGAAGCGTTTTTAACCTGCTCCTCCACTTTCCTCCTCTGCCCGGATCAAGATCTTCACCCGAGTGCCCTTTCCCTTTTCGGAGGTGATCTCCATTTCGTCCGCATTCTTCTTGATATTGGGAAGCCCCATGCCCGCTCCGAATCCGATTTCCCGGTACTCGGGCGAGGCCGTTGAGTAGCCTTCCTGCATAGCCAGATCGATATCCTGGATGCCGGGGCCGTCGTCGGCCACCTCCATCACGATCATTTCCGGCTCCACGGCGAGGAAAAAGGTCCCCTTCCCCCCGTGCATCACTACGTTCATCTCTGATTCATAGGCGCACACCGAGGCGCGCCGAATCACATCCTGGCCGAAACCCACCGATTTCAGGATTCCCTGGATCGCAATGGAAATCTCGCCCGCCCGGACAAAGTCCCGAGGCGTGATTGAAAAGGTTTTCAACAGATGTGCCATCTCGATCCACTCGCGCCCCCCCGGCACCAGGCCGTACATCCATAACGGGGCATCATTGCGCCACCTAAAGCGCCAAGGGCTTTCCCACCGTTAAGGGACTCGAAACCGCTAGGAGGCTGTCGGGAAACGCCCATCTGCTCGGGTTATGCTTATCCCTCGTCGCTGCGGCGTACTGTCAAGTACGCCGCACTCCTGGGGGATTTCTTTGCCGTCGCTTCGCGCAGGCTCAGACCCCACCCCTTCGGGTCGGGTCCCCGGTTTGTCCTCGCTTTGCTCGGACTCCCCATCCTCCGGATGGGTCCCCGGTTTGTCCTCGCTTTGCTCGGACTCCCCATCCTCCGGATGGGTCCCCGGTTTGTCCT
>JAFDIS010000067.1 GCA_019307945.1 Deltaproteobacteria bacterium
CCCAAAAGGGCGCAGATGGCCCCTTCACGAAAGTCCAGTTCCGGAATGTCAAGGACCGTCCTGTCGCCGTAGACCCGCCTGAGACCTCTGAGCCTGAACAAACTCATGCCCTGCTTCTTCCCTGAAGGTAGTGGAAAAACACGTTGACGGAAAAGCTCAGGAAGAGGAGTACCAGTCCCAGGGCCACGCCCAGAACGAATTCCCCCTTGTCGTACTCGAGGGCCATGGCCGTTGTCATTGTACGGGTATATCCCTTGGCGTTTCCTCCCAGCATCATACTGATCCCCACCTCCGAGATGACCCTCCCGAAGGCGGCGATCACAGCGGCCACCACGGCGAAACGCGCCTCGCGGAAGACAACCACGGCCGCCTGTACCGGAGTAGCCCCAAGGGTCAGGGCCGTCATACGATACCGCCGGTCCACCCTGGCGATGGCCGCAATGGTGAGGGATGTGGCAATGGGGAAGATGAGGATTACCTGCCCGATCACCATGGCGGTTTGAGTGTAGAGGAGGTTAAGCGACCCCAAAAGGCCCCTGCGGCTGAGGAAGGCATAGACCAGCAGGCCTATGACCACGGTGGGAAGGGCCATCAGGGTGTTCAGGATGGTCATCGCCGCCCGCTTTCCTCGAAACTCCTTGAAAACTACGAAAAAGGCGGCCGGGATTCCCAGGAGCGAGGCCAGGAGAGTAGAGGTGAGACTCACTTTCAGGGAGACAAAGATGACCGTATAGAGGTCCGGATCCAGGGACCACAGGAGGTGGACTGCGGAAAGCAGGCTGTCGGCCAGAAAGCTCATGGAACGCGCGCCTCAATGAGTGAATTTACCGGCATATAAGTTATTTTGAGGCCAGAATACTAATAACGAACTTGAAAGTAAACCAAAAGCCTTCCTGGCTGACACGGCCGCCCCCATATCTACCCCAGGCATTTACCCCTTCATCGCTCATTGCCGAGTGCGTCCGGGAAAAAGGCCTGGCGACCTGCGATGCGGTAGCCCGCGATGAGACGCTGGGCATGAGGGGAGACCAGCCAGCGTGCCAGCCGATCGGCCTGCCGGAATGCCACGTGAGGAAAACGCTTGGGGTTCAGGGGAATTATGCCGTACGGGTTGTAAAGGACCGGGTCGCCCTGGCAAAGGATCCCGAGGTCCAGGCCCTGACGCCTCCCGTAGCGAAACTTCAGGTAGGTCCCCCGGTCCGAGAAGGTGTAGGCCTGTTTTTCTTCGGCAAAAGTCAGCACTTTTCCCATCCCCTGCCCGATGGAAAGATACCATCGGCCCAGGCCCCCGGGGTAGAGAAATGTGAGGGTCCGCTTTTTGCCTTTCCGGAAAATTTCCGTGGTCTTTCTTGACAGGTGCACACCCGAGGCGCGCCACAACGCCTGTTCCTTGGTGTGGGTGCCGCTGTCATCACCCCTGGACACAAAATGGGAGCGTGTCTCCGCGATCTTTCGAAAAGCTAAGGCCGCCTGACTCATCCCTTTGATCCCCGCAGGATCACGTCCCGGACCCAGGATAACGAAATCATTGTGCATCACGCCCAGACGATAGGCCCCGTACCCTTCGGCCACGAAGCGCTCTTCCCTCTTCCTGGCATGGACGAAGACCACGTCCACGTTGCCGTCCATACCGTCCCTGAGAGCGGCTCCGGTCCCCTTGGCGAAGACCTTGACGCGGATGCCGGTCTCCTCGGTAAAGGCGGGGATCAGCACATCCAGAAGGCCCGAATTTTCCGTGCTCGTAGTGGTGGCCATCTTAAGAACCACACCACCAGCCGCCCATGCGGGGGATGCGAAGACAAGGAACAGGCTAAATGCGATATACCGTCTCATTGACATTCAAACCTCCTTACTTCCTCTGAATCAGGTCAACAAAGAAGGAGCCTTTCCATTGAAAATGGCAGACCCGCCAACAAGAAACTTATCGTTCATATAAGCCCTTAATTGTCAAGTTCAAAAAATCAATATTTCTTATTATTTCTAATATGGGCAGATATGATCTTATATTACCTTATAATCTCTGCCCTATTCAGGAAGACCTATGAAGCATGGCCCGGCGGCGGCGTGTGCGACCCAGGAGGGGAAAATTGCAAAGGGACCATTGAGCAAACCCCGGATGTCTTGGCGGAACAACAACCAAGCGGATACCCATGTCTTGGTGAGGAGCGGTGGGGGGGACGTTCATTGACCTTGACATTCGACTCATGAAGAGCTTCGGACTGGAAGGCAAGGATGCCTGGTCCCTGGCCAGCTATTTCAAACTGGCCACCGGCGACATCATCGGCTACAAGGCGGAACTCACCCGACCGGAACCGAATGTGGTGAGTTATCGGCTCCATCCCCCCTGCCTCTGGTTCCCGGACCTGGACATTCCGCCGAGCTTCTGCGAGGCCCTGGGGTGCTTTGAAAAGGAGGCCGCCAAGATCGTCAACCCGGACATCGAGATTCGTCATGTCCAATTGATGACCGCCGGGGACCCCATCTGTGAAATCCATTTCATCGAAAAAGAGACGCCCGACCGGCAGGACGGGGAAGAGCGCTGAACCGGGCGG
This sequence comes from Deltaproteobacteria bacterium, assembly GCA_019307945.1. Classification (GTDB taxonomy): domain Bacteria; phylum Desulfobacterota; class DSM-4660; order Desulfatiglandales; family Desulfatiglandaceae; genus B17-G16. The sequence continues at coordinate 2,553 of JAFDIS010000067.1, forward strand.
ACATCGTTGAGACAAGGTGGGCTCCGCCGGGTCCTTGAAAACCGGGACACGGTGGTGCGGCTGATTCCATAGCGCAAGCATGGCGGGAGGTGACAGGAAATCAAGGGCCTCCCTCGCCCCGATGTTTCAGGAGGGTGAGCCTCAACGTGTTGAGGCCGACCAGGGCCCCGCGTTCCTGGAGCCTGGGAAGGTCGCCTCCCATCTCCCACCCGTAATCCCCTCTGAGTGCCGGCCCCCGGACCGCAGAGGCCGCGCGCACCCGGAGGCCTTTTTCCGCATCCCGGATAAATCCCACTATCGCCAGGCCGACATCGGCTCCGCTGCGGACCCTTACCGCCTCCGCAGCGGCCTCCACCACCGTTTCCTCCTCCGGGACGTCTCCCAGCCACGCCGCGAGGGTTTCTTGGTGGGCCATGGTGATGCCCTGAAGCAGTGATCGAGACCGGATTCGATGAAGCCTCTGGGCGGCCTTTCCGCCAGTGAATGTCTCGAGAATCGAAAGCGTGAGCCCCTGGGAGGCAAGCAGGTCTTCCATGACTCCCTCCAGGGTTTCATCGTCCTTGCCGAAAATACGGTCCCCTAGGCGCGAGATGATCTCCTGTTCCACCGGTTCGATGAGGGCGTCTGCGGCCTCTTCGCTTTCCGCCGCGGCTGCGATCCGGATGGTGATCTCACCCACCGAGGCCAGCAGACCCACCTCCGGATTGGCCCCCTCTTTCATGAGATCCCCGATGATCGCGTCCACCTTGCTCTCTCCCAGCCCCACCACTTTCAGGAGCCGGTACTTGATATTCCGACGCTTGAGGCCGTACCGTTTCCTCAACCAGGGGATGACCTCCCGGGTCATGAGGAACTCGAGTTCCGACGGGACACCTGGGAGAGAAATCACCGGTTTTCCCTCCACCTCCAGGATAAAACCCGGGGCGGTCCCAACCGGGTTGGAGATCGCCGTACTCCCCTGAGGAACATAGGCCTGCCGCCGGTTGTTCTCGGACATGGTGTACCCATAGCGCCGGAATATGCCTTCGATCCCGGCCATGAGATCTTCCCGGAATACCAGCGGCACCCCCCCCACCCTGGCCACGGCCTCCCGGGTCATGTCGTCCAGTGTAGGTCCGATTCCCCCCGTGCTCAGCACCAGATCGCAACGGCCCAGAGCCACTTGGAGGACTTGCACGATTTCCTCCATCCGGTCGCCTACGGCGGTCCGGTACACCACCTCCACACCGATCCGGCCCAGTTCCCGGGCGAGATACGTGGTGTTCGTGTCCACGATCTGCCCCAGGAGAAGTTCGGTGCCGATGGTCACGATTTCGCATTTGGGAGATACCATCAACGGACCTCTCTCATTTTCGGCATAGGGCAGGGCGCCGCGAAAGGCCGATCCCCCGGACGGGCGCACGATGGGCACGGAGGGCGGGGAAGCTCTTATCGCGGCGCTGGGATTGGTCGAGGGGTGTGCCCACGACCCTGGACCCCGGGCCGTGATGCACTCCTCATCCGAATGTCTCTCACTTCACGGCGGCCTTCAAGGCCGCCTTCAGACCCTTGCGGTCTGGAGGTGGCACGGGGATCCCGGGGCGTTCCATCATCTCGATGGCATCCGAAGGGCACCCCGTGGCGCACACGCCGCACCCGATGCACCGGTCCAGGTCTACCACCGGCAACTCATCGTCCCCCAGGACCAGGGCGTCGGCCGGGCAGCGCTCCACGCAGGTCTCGCAGGCCACGCAGAGCTCGGCGTCAAAGGCGGGCTGGAACCCCGAGTTCACGGCCAGGCCCGGCTTGGGCTGCGCCAGCGCGGTCTTCAGGATCACGCAGTGGCAGGCGCAGCAATTGCAGACAAAATCGATCTCCTGGGTGTTGGTGCTGCAGTGGACCAGCCCCGCTTCCTCGGAGCGCCGCAGGACCTCCAGGGCTTCCTCCTTGCTCACCTGTTTGCTGATGCCCCGTTCTATCATGAACCGAGCTCCGGTTCCGAACTGCATGCAAACGTCATTGGGCATGCCGCAATCATCCTTTTCGTCAAGGAGCTTGGCCTCGTGACGGCAGTAGCACGTCCCCACTGAAATTGGATGGTATTTTTCCACGTAAGCGGCCATCTGGTCATAGGTGTGCACTTTGTTGCCCGCCTTGACCTTTCTATCCACGGTGATGACCCGCTCCACCGGGAAACTCGGCTTGGGAATTCCCACCTTGGCGTCAAGGGCCTGCTTGTAAGCGTGGATGAGCCTCGCCAGTTCGCGATCGCGATCCGTCGTTGTTCCACGCATGAACTGGTATTCGAAGATCCCCGGGACAAAGGGGGGGCCTCCATAATATCGTGTCCCGTCCTGCTGGATCGAAAAACATAGGCCCTTGTCGGCCATCTGTTCCAGGGTTTGCGCGACTTCCACCTCGTCCTTTCCCATGGCCTCGGCCACCATGGCCGCCGTTGAGATACCGCGCGGCATGGCATTGCTCACCGCAGCCTCCTCCGGCGTGAACAAGACCTTTACCAGGTCGAAAAACTCGGGGATATCCCGCCCGGGATATCGGCCCCCTCGTTTGGCCATGGTTTCGCACAGCTCCCTGTAAACCTGTTCCGTCATCACATAGTCCCTCCGATTCGTTTTTCTCTGGACCTTGAAACCCGGCCTTCTATGGCATTTCGTAGAGCGCTCGGCGATCCGGGGCCATGGCCTCGATCCGCGCAACGGCCTCTTCCGGCGAGACCGCCTCCCTGGAACCGTCGGGGTTTTCCACCACCACGCCGCTCCGGGTCAGGAGTTCGTAGCGCGCCTTGCGCTCTTCCTTGTCAGGGTGGCATACGATCTGACAGTTTCCGCAGGTCTGCCAGATCCTTGTCTTCATCAAGGGATGATAGAAACCGCCGCCTCCCTCCGGCCGCTTCCAGTATGCCTTGGCTGCCGGCCTGAAGACCTCTCTGAAATCTTCGTCCTTTTCAGGGATCGGAAAACGGGCCGGGGACCAGGTTGACCACTTGCCGGACGAATGGAGTCCCGCAAAGCCGCCGCACACGTACTCGCAACGGACGTATCCCTTGCGCCTGGAATAGGAAAATGTCCGATTCCCCAGGGTGATCTCCGCCTTCTCCTCGGGATCCATGAGTCCCGAGGGACATGAGGCCATGCACAGCTTACACCCGTCGCAGTAGTTTTCCTCTTCCGCAATCGGATCGGTGGGCGTAAGCTCGGCCGCCGTCACCACGCCCCCCAGGATGATACCCGCGCCCTCCTTTTTCGTGAGCACGTTGCCGGAAAGCCCGAAAAAACCCACGCCCGAGCGCACTGCCAAATACCTGAGTGAAATCGGCGGCATGAGATCCCGCATCCCGCGGGGCGTGTCCGTACGATACCGGAGGTTGGCCGCCAGGGGCACCGAGGGATACCCACGCTGTTCAAGGAAGTCTGAAAGGTGAAGCCCTATGCCGCTTGAAAGTGCGTTTTTGAGGACATTATCCTGCTCATGGGACTGAAAGTCCTTTTTGGAAAGAAAGGGCCTGATGTGCTCCTGTTCCAGGGGTACGGCAAAGCTCACCGCGGATTTCGCCTCGGGCAGCACGTAGGTGATATCCGCCGAAGGCGGTCCCCCAACAAGGGTCTCCAAGGTGGCAACCCCTGCAGCGCACGCCCCCTGCCTCATGACGTAATCCGTAACCAGTGCGGTCAATTCGTCCATGGCAACCCGCCTTCCTCAGCCCCAGGGATGCAACGCTCCCACGGGATCTTTTCTCCTAGTTCGACGCAAAGTGGTTCAGCCGAGGATCTCGTTCAGTTTCTCCTTCACCTCCATGGCCTCATCCACGGTGCGCTTGATGAGGTCCGCCACCGTTGGTATATCCTTTACGCGGCCCACCACCTGGCCCGCCGGGTAAAGCCCTTCCTCGTACTTTCCTTCCAGCCATCCGGTCATGCTTAGTTTACCGGTGATCATGGGCGCCAGTTCCTCGAGGGATGCCCCTTTGTTCTCCATCTCAAGGATCTTTTCCGCCCACGGATTTCGCATGACGCGGGCGGGATTCTGGATGGATTCCATTACCAGGACCGTGTCCGTCTCCCGGGCTTCGATCATCTTTTCCTTGAAAGACTGGTGGATGGGACACTCCTTCGTGGCCATGAAACGGGTCCCCATGTTCACACCCGAGGCCCCCAGGGCCAGGGCCACCACCAGGGTCCGGCCGTCGCTGAACCCGCCGCCCACGATCAGAGGTCTAGTCACCGCGTCAACGGCCTGAGGGATCAGAACCAGGGAGGTCACCTTCTCCATGCTGGGGTGACCGCCGCACTCGATCCCCACGATGGAAACCAGATCCACGCCCAGTTTGTCCACTTTGGCCGCGTCCCGAACCCTGGCGCATTTGTGGATGTGGATCATCCCGGCCTTCTGGATCATCTCGCGGTAGGGCTGTGGATTCCGCCCGGCGGTCTCGATGATCTTGACGCCCCCATCGATGACCGTTTCGATCATTTCCTCCGGGGGTCTCGGAACCAGGGCCGGAAACAGCGATACGTTCACCCCGAAGGGCTTGTCAGTGAGATCCTGGGTCTTCTTGATTTCGTCCAGCAAATCTTCCCTGGTGGGAAAAGTGGCACCGGCCAGGCACGCAAGGCCTCCTGCCTCGGCCACGGCCGCCACCAGTTCGGCGCGGCTCAGCCACTGCATGGTCCCGCACTGGATGGGGTATTGAATTCCAAGCGCTTCGGTCATTCTCGTTTTTAGCATGGTTGTTCTCCTTCCTTCGAGGTTGTAGGCCGGCAAAGGCACGGCCCCCCACATTCGGTGTTTCCCGTTCTTCTTATCACGAAACGGGAGGGTCCGTCACGCCCCTCGTAGAGCACTCTGGGACCTACGGGGAAAAATCATCCCGCCTTGAATCGCGCCGCCAGGAATTCTCCCACGTCAGGCGGCGGCTTGATCTCCACCCGTCTGGCAAGGTCCACGGCCTCGGTAGGGCATGTGGGGGTGCATACGCCGCAACCGATGCAGAGGTCCTCGTCGACTTGCGCCGCATCCCCCCCATTCAACGTAACGGCACCCACGGGACAACGTTCCTCGCAGGTCCCGCAAGCCGCGCAGAGATCCGCGTCCACACGTGCCACGTAGTTGGACTGGGATATGGTATGCAGCCCCATTTTCTTTTTCGTGTCCAGGAACACACAGCAGTCCCCGCAACAGTTGCAGATGGTGGAAAGATGTCCGTTGATGTTGTCAGCGGCGTGGACCAGGCCTTCTTCATTGGCCTCCCGGAGAATCTTCAAGGTCTCCTCGGTAGTGATTTCCCGACCCAGGCCCTGCTCCACCATGTACCGGCCGAAGGACCCGAAATGCAGGCAGTTTTCCAGGGTGTGGTCGCAGCCCTCTCCCACGGCTCGTTTCATCTGGCGGCATGGGCAGTTGGCCACGGCAACGAAGGATTGGGCCTCCACCAGTGGCTTGAGGGCCTCGTATGGAAGGACCTCGGACGAATCCCTGAGCCGCTTGGAGATGGGCACCACGCGGACCACGGGCACGCCGCCTCGGGCCACCTCCCGGCCAAAGGCCTCCTCCCTGTACTTGAGCCACAGAGGCGCCAGTTTGCGCGTCTCTTCCGTCTCCTTGCCCGGCCAGAACGGCGTCTCGGCCCAGCCCACCACCGAGGGGAGCAGGCGGTATTTTCTGTCCTTTCCGGGCTTCCGGCTCGTGTACACGGTGCCTCGCGTTACCATGCGCTGAAGCTTTTCCTCAAGATCTTCCATCTCGCGCGGCAACAATTCCCGCAGTTCCTCCACGGTCTTGTCCTGCATGGGAAGGTGAAGGGCGATCTCCGCTTCCTCCCTCGGGAAGAGGATCTTGAGGATCTCGATGAGCGCCGGCGACTTGGGAGCGCCGATCACCACGTTCCTGTCCAAGTGTTCTGCCAGTTTGTCATACAAGGTCGCATCGTCCATTTGCATTCCTCCTCTGATCAGACGTGGTCACGGGATTGTCCAGCCTGTGAAGGCGCCGCAGCGTCCGATCTTGAGGCCTTCTTGTCCCGGTACCACCGCTCCATCCACTCCCGCGCGTCCCTTGGGGGCGGGGTCTCCTCCTCGCGGCGTTCCAGGATCAGGGACTGGGTGGGGCACTTATACACGCAGACGCCGCAACCCAGACAGAGTTCCGGCTTCAGCACCGCGGCCTTTCCCTTCTTGTTCGTGGCCCTTTCCGACTCCTGCAGGCTCAAGGCGTCCATGGGGCACCGCTTTACACAAAGGCCGCAGGCCTTGCAGGTCTCGGGGTTGGTGCGCACCCTGTAGTTGGAAACATCATGGCTCTTTTGGTGCTTGAGCACGTGATAGGCCTCGAAAAAGAGGCAACAACAACTGCAGCAGTTGCATATGGTGTCGGCCCCCTCCTGCCAGTTGGATATGGCGTGGACCAGCCCGGATTCTGCGCACTGCTCAAGGATTTCTAACGTTTCCTCCTTGGTGATCTCGCGCCCCAATCCGTTTTCCACGATGTAATGGCCCAAGGTTCCAAAGTGCAGGCACACCTCCATGGGATGGTCACAAACGGAAGAGTCCGGGTCCAGGCTTTTTCGCTGCCTGCAGGGGCAGTTTGACACGGTGCAGTAGTCCTGGGATTCCACGTAGTGCACCACGTCTTCGTAAGGGAGGATCCTTCGGGGGTCTTCCACGGTCTTGTGAACGGGGATGGCACGCAGGCCCTTGGTATGGGCCTCGGCAAACTGGTCCATGAACCCGTCCTTGAAGTACCGGTTCAGGGGCCCTGCAGTGGCGCGTGTCCCTTCATCCGGATCCGTGGACCAGAAGGGACCGCGGAGAAAGGTGAAAAAGCTGTCATTGAGCTTGTAGCGGACCCTGCCCCGCTTTTCGCTTCGCCACACGGCCCCCCTGAGCGCCAGTTCGTCCAGCCGCCTACCCAGGTCACCAGGATCCATCCCCTTCATCTCAGCCAGTGCCTCGAGGTCCGTGTTCTTGAAGGGGACCCCCGTCAGCAGCCTGGCCTCTTCGGGGCTGTAAAAGGCCTTGACCGTGGGCATGAGGTGCTCGGAGTCGGGCACTCCCCACCAGGCCTTGTTCAACCAGGCAACGAATTCTTCGTACACGTTTTCATGGGACACGCTTCGGGCCTCCTTTCCCCCTCATGCCGGGCACATCCTCCTGCTCGAGGGCAAAAGTGGTGAGAAATATTTCGTACGCGAAACATTAGAACCCTAAAAAATCACCCCTTCACGTCGCGCAGGAGCCGTTTGAGCAATACCTTTTCCTCCACGGTGAAATCCCCCAGGATCTCTTCGTTGGCCCCTGCCGTGAGCCCCTCCTCTTCCCACAAGGCCCCAAGGATGAGGTACTGGATCGGTGTCAGGCCATAGGGTTGAAGCGTCCGATTCATGATGCCGAGGGCCCGCTGGTGGGCCTTCGCCAACACAAAAACGATGCGTTCCTCATAAGCGGCCACGCCCCAAATCCTTTCGTATACGAAATACCACCCGCTTCTTTTCCGCGTCAAGAAAAAAAGTCTTTTCAGGGTCTGCCTTCGGGTTCTTGTCCCACTTTGCCAGGAATGGGGGGGAGACTTCGGGAAAAGGTTAATTCGGACAAAGGCGCGCACATGAGGTCACAATACTGCGACGGCGCGGAAAAAGCACATGGACAAGATCAAGCAATGCCTCAGTGCCTCAAGCGCTCGGGCTCAGCCGATCGTAGTCGACTCCGCGCGGCTCCTGATATGGATGTCCCGTTGCGGATATGGGATCTCGATTCCCGCCTCCCGGAAGGCCTTGAAGATGGTGAAATAGAGGGCGCTGCGGACCTTGCGGCGCGGGATGCGGCGCACGTCGATCCAGATCAGGAGGTCAAAGTCGATGGAGCTCTCACCATATCCAATGAACCGCACAGACGGGTCACGTTGTTTTGAGACCAGGGGCTCGGACCTGGCGGCCTGAAGGAGGATCTCCTTCACCTTTTCAGGGTCGGCGTCATAAGAGACCCCCACCGGCAGTTCAATGCGGATCAGGGGAGAGGACAGGGAGTAATTGACGATGGCCTTGGAGATCAGATCCGAATTGGGGATGAGGTATTCGATATTGTCACGGGTGCGAACCTTCGTAGCCCGCAGGTAGATGTCGGTCACGGTTCCAAGGGTTTGTCCCACTTCGATCCAGTCCCCTTTACGGATCTTGCCCCCGAAGATGATGGAAAATCCGCTGATGATGTTGGCCGCCATGTTCTGGAGCCCAAGGCCGATGCCGATGCCCGCAGCCCCCGCAAAAACCAGGAAGACCCGGAGATCAAAACCCACCACCTTGAGAGCCACGATAACGCCCACGGCCAGGGCGGTGTATCTGAATGTGGTGTTCAGGGCATAAGCCAGGCCCGGGTCGATACCCAGCTTCGGGTAGACCCTGTAGTCCATATAGGCCTGAAAGAGCTTCGTGGCGAAAATGAAGGTAAGCAGGATGAGCAGGGCTTTGACCACGATCCAGGGAGTAACCGGATTTGCTCCCAGTCGGAACATGGGAAAGGACATGAGACGGCTCAGGGGACCGAGGAGTCCAAGGAGATTGAGAACCACTCCCGCCGTCGCCAGCAACGTGGTGTAAAGCAAAAGGGTCTTGAGCGAAGCCTCCAGTCCCCGCGCGGCCTCGTCGGATGGATCCTGCCGCCGCCACCAGACCTTGATCCTGTTGTCCACGACCTGATAGAGCAGGATGATGAGCAAGAAAGCTCCCAGGGTGTACCAGATCTTTGTGAGGATCGCCTTGCCCAACGGCCGGTACCCCACACACCACAGTAGGCCCGCGAGGAATGAAACGGCCAGCAAGGGATAGTAATATTTCCGCAGAAACCGCACGAGCCACTGGTAGGATCGGTATTCCAGTTCCGGGAAGAGCGAGAGGAACGCCCTCTTTTTCAGGAAAAAAAGGGAGACAACGGTCACGATGGAGCAGGAGACTGCAAAACGGAAAAACGCAAGCAGATCGGGTCGCAGATCCAGTGCCTCCGCCGCCCAATTCAGCGCAATACCCGCCAGGATATAAAGCACAACCAGCCGGCCGTAGCGGAACATTCTGCCGCCGTACCCGGCGGCGGCCTGAAAGAGGCCTCCGGTGAGGATCTCTTTCAGGGACCGCAGCACAAGGGCTCCCACGGCCCAGAGACCCAGCAGCCTTCCTACCAGCAGAAACCACGCCGCCCTGTAGTCGATCATGCGACGGACCAGCCCGAAAAGCCCCAGTAGCAGCAGGGGAATGAGGGCCGAGACCACCACGTTGATAAGGGCCAGCAGGTACGGGTAAAAGCCGCGGGGCAAGCGCTTTTCCAGGGGACGGATGCTGCGATCGATTCTCTCCAGGACCCTGGTCTGTCCCACCAGGGCATAGAGGGCCGCCGCCGCCAGCAGGAGCACCAGCGCTGAACCCACCACTCCCAGGACCCTGGCCTGCTCAGCCACATGCTTCGTGAAGGCGGGAATCTTCAGGGGCAGTACCAGTACCGAACCGGAGAGGTGTCGGAGGGTCTCCAGGTCCCAACCGAGGGGCGCCCTGTCGAACAGAGTCTGGGCACGGCGTTGCAGTTCCTGCCGGACCTTTTCCGCCTCCCGTTTCATGGCACCGCCCACGTCCGGAACCGTTATGACGGGCTTTTCGCCTCCCTTTGACTCAGACGGCGTTGAAGCGGACAGGACCGCTCCCGGACTTGCCGTCGGCACCAACAGCACCAGGAGAATCAGGATGCCTTGGAAAAGGCCTGTGAACCGGTTTCCTATCGCACCATCTCCTCGATAATCTCCCGGACGCTCAACACCTCCCGGATCATCCCCGTGATCTGTCCGGCCGGAATCGTATTGGCCTCCAGGTTTCCGCCCACCCAGGCGTCCTCGAGGCTGGCTTCCATGGCGGAAAAATTCGCTTTGTCACGCCCTTCGGTCATCCTCTCCACCAGGGGGGTATGGACAACCCGCACCTGGGCCCACTCCATGTTGAGGACCCGGGTGTCCGTTTCCTCGGCCCGGATCAGGGCATTCTTGTAATTCTGGTGTGCGATGCACTCCTTGGAGGCTATAAAACGGGTTCCCACCTGCACGCCCTTGGCGCCAAGGGCAAAAGCGGCCCGATAGCCCCGAGAGTCGCCGATGCCCCCCGCCGCCACCACTGGCACCTTCACGGCGTCCACCACCATGGGTACCAGCACCATGGTGGATGCCCCGTTGAAGCCCTGGACACCGCCCGACTCGGAGCCTTCCGCGATGACCGCGTCCACGCCCGAGGCCTCGGCCTTGCGGGCATTGGCCACGCTCGCCACCACGTGTAGCACCTTAACGCCCCGCTCCTTGAGATAGGCAACGAGTCTCTTCGGGGAGCCTGCCGACGTGGTCACGGCCCCGACGCCCGCGTCGGCCAGGACCTCGGCAAACTCAAGGGACTTGGGGTTGACCGCCATGAGGTTGGCGCCGAACGGCTTGTCCGTAAGCTTTTTCACCGCCGCCACCTGAGCCTCCAATTTGCCGGGGTCCGTGAGAAAGGCCGTGGCCAGCAGACCGTAACCCCCGGCCTCGGACACGGCTGCCACAAACTCGGGGTTGCAGATGACGCCCATGGCCCCTTGAATCACCGGGTAACGGCATCCGAGCAGTTCTGATATATCCTTCATTATCGATATCCTCCTCCCATCAACGCGCAGTGGTCTTCCCCTGGAGACGGCCTTCCATTTCCCTGTCCATGAACCCGATCAGTTTCCGGCTCAGTTTGAGCATGTGTTCCAGCACTTTCTCCTCCGTGCGCCCGGGGTACCTGCGGAAGGTGATGAGGATCCCGTTGAGGGAGGAGAAAAGGGTGTGCGAAAAAAACCTGACCTCCTTTTCCATGCCCAATGCCTTGAAGACCCTATCCATTTCGTCCAGGATGGACCTGATCATCCGGTTCAGCTTTACGGCGGAACGGGGCTTGAGCTTTGCATACAGCATGAAATGCGCCATCATGCGGAAGTAGGTATCATGCGCCGTGAAATACCGCACGTAGGCCTCGGTGAAGGCAGTCATCAAGTCGCCTGTCTCACAGTGGGCTTCGATGGTCTCCTGGAGGGTCTTGACCAGGCCTTTGCAGCCGCGCAGGAAGCTTTCCAGGAACAGGGCTTCCTGGTCGGGGAAATAGGTGTAGATGGAGGCCGGAGAGATCCCTGCCTCTTTGGCTATTCGGCGCATGCTCACTTCGGTGAACGGTTTGGATGCGAAAAGGTATTCCGCTGCGTCCAGGATAATGGTGCGCCGCTTTTCTCTTTCCTGCTCCTTCAGCCGTTTGAAGGTGTCGATTTTGGGCATGGGCACCTCGATGTGCGCCTCTCCCGCAGCCCGAGGAAGGGTGACTCCTGATCCTTCGGGGGTGGATCCTAACACGCCATGTTGCCGTTGTCTACTAATAAAACCAGGTGGTTTGAAAGTATTGACAATTCAAACATTGTAATCTAATCTAAACGCCGTTCGGATTTTCCTGCACCTTAATCAAGGCGGATACGGGAGGAACCCTTATGAGCGGGAGTCCTGAGGATATCAAGAGCAGGCTGGTGATCAAAGCGGTACGAAACGTCAGGCGCGGGGACCAACCCGAGGAGGCGGCCCGCGGGATGTACCGCCCGGGGATCCACCACTAGAGACCGGGAGCGCCTGATGGGGATCGCGGCGACATGCGAAAGGGTACCCGAGTATCCGCCCCGAACGCTTCTCGAGGCGCTTCAATCCTTTTTCTTCATTCACGCAGGAAGGTATCTGGAGTATTCCACCCTGGGCATCGGGGTTAGGTTCGACACGGAAACGATGACGAGTACGCGGACCGAATAGCTGTTCGCGTACACCACGAAACCTCCGCAGTCCTGGCCGAATTCAAGGACCGTTTCGGTAACCCTTGCCGCGGAGACGGAAGCGGGGTATCGGGCACCTATGGCCTGGCCCTTCACACGCCGGCCACGCCCGACGGCAGAAAGCAGGGCGATCCATTCGCCGACGCGACTCTCTCCCCTTCCCAGGGTCGGGACACACGGGGGCCTACGGCGGTGCTCAAGTCCGCATCCAAGATCGACACCACGCGAACCTACAATCACCTGCTCAACCAGAAATTCACCCCCGCCATGCTGGAAGGAACCATGAAACCCCTTTTCACCAGCTACCTGCGCACGTGGGGGGATTTGGGGATAAGCCACATCCAGTTCAACGTGGTGGACCGCGAGACCCTGCTTGCGGCCCAGCGCGAGCCTGAGAAACACCAGGACCTGGTGGTGCGCGTCGCGGGCTACAGCGCCTACTTCGTGGACCTGAGCAAGGGTTTGCAGGACTCCATTATAGCGCGCACGGAGCAGAGTCTGGGGAGGTGAAAAGAGATCCCTTCGAAGTGCCCCCTTTGGGATACCGGCCGTGATGCCCCGGGGGGGGAATATCTCCTTTGCGCTCAACATCCGGTCACTTCTTTTTCCGATTTTTGGGCTTGTTCGACCCTTCCGGCGCCCCCACCGAGGCTATTTCCACGGAGCACCTCGGACTCATCTCCAGACCATATGTCGCGGGTAGCGCGTCCTGAACTCATGTCTCCCTAGACATACTCAAAACCAACTCAGCAAGAAGCATCCGCGCCAAGTCTTGCCAATGGCGTAAGAAAAATTCTACTGAGCAAGAACATCGAGTGACTGCGACCGACATCTGCGTTTCCTGTGTCATGGTGCCCCACTTAGCGTGAAATGCTTCCATTCTATGTCTGAAAAAACTGGACAAGTAGTTGCAAAAAAGATATAATTTTATATATCATAAATGATATCTATTCCCATATAAAAGGTGCGCCTGATGAGAAACGTGCAAATAAGTTTTGATGAAAATCTCCTGGATGCCCTAGACCGCTTGGCTGCATCAGCGAAGACATCCCGCTCGGCCCTTATACGAGAAGCCCTGAAACGCTGGATTCAGGAAAGGGAGATAAAAGAATTCGAGGAACAGTGGATACAGAGCATCAAGAAAAACCCTGATGGTTCCAAGGATGCGGACATATGGGCCGATGCACAGGAATGGAGTGATTGATGAATCGTGGAGATATCTGGCTGATAGAGTTAGGCGGGAAGGCAGGCAAGAGACCGGCGGTCATCCTTGCAAGGCAAAACGTCCTAGAATATCTCAACAAGGTCTCAGTAGCCGAAGTAACAACCAAAAGCAAGGGGTACCCGACCGAGGTCTTTGTCGGGCAGAAAGCAAATCTTCCAAAACCATCTTTTGTTCAAGCTGACAACATTCACACTGTTGGCAAGCACAGGATGGTGAAATATCTAGGCACACTCGATCCCGACACAATGAGAGAAATTTCAAAAAAGGTTGTTTTGGCCCTCGAACTCGAAAACTGCCTGCAATAGAGCCCCACGGGAAAGCCCCTGCTCTTCTGCGAATGCGGATAAATGGAATCGAGATGGGAGGCGGTGCAAAAAGCAAATATACCAAACGCCAGGGTCAATATCTTGCTTTTATCTATTACTACACCAAGATACATGGATATCCTCCGGCAGAGGCAGATATGCAGCGGTATTTCAGGGTCTCCCCGCCTTCTGTACATCAAATGGTAATAACTCTGGAAAAGAGAGGCTTTATAGAAAGAACACCGCGTCAGCCCCGATCAATACGTCTCCTGCTTTCCCGACAAGAACTCCCGGATCTGGAATGAGGATGTAATAAGCGATGCAGAGTATCAGATCAATTGCAATACCATGGAGGAGTAATGTGGATAATCGATATCAGGCACTGGCTTAATGAAGAGAAAAGCGGACCCGCCGTACCTCAACTGAAATCAAAAATAAGGAAACTGGCGGAGATCATAACCTATGCAACATCGCGCGATCGTGGTCTGCCCGTGGGAAAAGCTCCAAGATGCCGGCGGCGGCCGAGAAGGAAACCCTGTAATGCATTTTGCAGATTCAATTTGAGATAGATGGCCGAATCCACTGGTTTTGCCCCGAGTGTGAAGATGAAGGCCTTCTTGACGGCTGGCAGGGGTTGAGATGGGATATGAGGAACGGGATCACTGTCTGACGATCTCATAAATATGCCTGGCAGATCCGGGGCGACAACAAGCTAGTCATGTCAGGTATGTTTAAAGAGGTTGTAAAGGTATTGATCATCATGAAAGGTAAGGACTTTTACAGGAGCAAAACGTATAAAAAGTGGCTTCCATGCATTTTTGGCTTGCTTTTTGCGTCTTTTCTGCAATTATTGGCGTTAAATTATGATTTGGGGGGCCATCATGCTTATCGAATTTAGCGTCACCAATTATCGATCTTTCCTGACAACCCAGTCCCTGACGCTTGCGGCAAACACCGCTACCGAGTTGCAGGAAGAGAACACTTTTCCCTCCCCTGTATCAAATCTACCGCGCCTTCTGCGATCCGCTGTCGTTTATGGCCCTAACGCAGCCGGCAAAAGTAATCTTATACAGGCTATTGGTTTTATGAAGAGATTTGTCCTGTCATCGGCAAAAGAAAGCCAGGAAGGAGAAAAGATCAACGTAACGCCGTTTCTTTTCAGCGAGGAAAACCGCGGAACACCTTCGGAGTTTGAAGTCCTTTTCATCCAGGCCGGCGTCCGTTACCAGTATGGCTTTGCCGTCAATTCCCAAAGGGTAACAGGGGAATGGTTATTTGCCTATCCTGAAGGCAGGGTCCAGAAGTGGTTTGAGAGAAACCATGATCCTGAGTCCCAAAAGGATGTCTGGTATTTCGGTCCCAAACTTACAGGCCGCAAAAAGGTGTGGCAGGAGGCCACCCGCAGCAATGCCCTTTTCCTCTCTACTGCGATTCAGTTGAACAACGAACAGCTAAAGCCCGTTTTCAACTGGTTTGATCATAAATTGCATGTTATCGGTCAGGGGGAAAGCATTGCTCCGGCATTCAGTGCTGGCGAATGTGAGGAAGAAGACAAAAAAAAGAAAATCCTGGAGTTCATGAACGCGGCGGATTTGTCTATTACCGACATCTCCCTGGAGAAAAAGGAATTCTCAATGGAGGATCTACCATCTGATATGCCGCAAAAACTTAAGGAGGAAATCGGCAGGGAGTTTGAAGGCAAGAAATTCACTCGTGTATTTCTCATGCATCCATCTTCTGATAGTGGCGAAGGCATATCCCTTGAATTAAACGAAGAATCGGCCGGTACCCGCAAACTTTTCGCATTGGCAGGCCCGTGGCTGGACGTCCTGGATAATGGTTTTATTTTGTTTGTAGACGAGTTGGATACAAGCCTGCATCCTCTCCTTGTCCGATTTCTATTGAATCTATTCCATAACTCCGAAACAAATCCGAACAATGCCCAATTAATTTTTGCTACCCATGACACCACGATCCTGGATCAAACCCTGATGCGCAGAGATCAAGTGTGGTTCATTGAAAAGGATGAAGAAAATGCCAGCAGGCTCTATCCACTCTCAGATTACAGACCACGTAAGGGAGAAGCCCTGCAAAAGGGCTATTTATACGGCAGGTATGGGGCCTTGCCTTTTCCGGGTGAATTGAGGTTTTGATGGGAACAGACAATCTGTTTTACAGACGAAAAGAGCGCAAGGCTGAATCATTGCGCCGCCGACAAGCGATGAAGGCCCCTTATGATGTGGTGCTCATCGTGTGCGAAGGAAAAAAAACAGAGCCCAACTATTTTAACGAATTGAAAAAGGCCTTCCGGTTGAGTAACGCCAATATCAAAGTCTCAGGTCACGGGGCCGATCCTCTCAGCGTTGTGAATTTCGCCATTGAAAGTTTTCGAGAGGAACCGGAATTTGATCGTGTCTACTGCGTCTTTGACCGCGACAGGCACACGACCTATCCGGCGGCACTGGATAAGATTCGTCACACCCGCCTTGGCAAAGGAAGTAAAATATTCGCCATTCCTTCGGTTCCCTGTTTCGAATTCTGGCTCCTGCTGCACTTTAGATATACGACCAGACCATTCGATGCCCCTCCCGGTGATTCTATTTGTTCCAAGGTTATCGGAGAATTGAAAAACTACTTACCCACATACCGCAAAGGAGACCAGGGTATTTTCTACAAAATCAAGGAGAAACTGGATGACGCCATTACCAATGCGCAAAGAGTTAAGCAATACCATCAAAGGTCCGGGACCGACAATCCTTCTACCGCGGTGCATTCCCTGGTGGAGTATCTAATGAACTTGAAAAAGACATAAAAGAGGCGGCAGTAAATTGGCTTTGTAAAGATATTGCTTGCATTTTCGTCTGAAAAATAGTAGACGATGATCATGATAACGCCAAAGGAAACATTCTACTGAGCGAAGGAGGAAATCTTATGCAAC
>JAFDIS010000068.1 GCA_019307945.1 Deltaproteobacteria bacterium
AAAATACCCCTGGAAATACTCGAAACCCATGTCAACGGCCTTCTGGAATTCGTCATGGGTCTCCACCTTTTCCGCCAAAAACTTGACATGATAACGGGACAGGTTCTCGACATACTCGGCCACCTGTTCCATGGGCGTCATCCTGAAATCGATCTTGATCACCTGGCAGATTTCGATGAGCGGCTTGAGGTCGGTGTGGTAAAAAAAATCGTCCAGGGCGATCTCATACCCCTCCCTTGCAATCTCCCTGCATGAGGCCACCAGTTCGGCCGTGGGTTCCACATCCTCCAGGATCTCCACCATGATCTTGTCGCGGGGGAACATGGTGGGAACTTTTCTTTCCAACAGATCTTGTGTGAAGTTGATAAATGCCTTTTTTCCCCCGGCAATCTGCTCTATCCCCATGGTGAAAAAACTGCTGCTGAGGAGTTTGGACGTAGCGGTATTGCCATCCAGATCAGGAAAGGCGTTGGAGGTGCCGTCCCTGAAAAGGAGTTCGTATCCGTAGATCTTTTTCTTCCTGTTGAAAATGGGCTGCCTGGCTACGTAAACGTCCATGCATTCCCTCTCCAGGAGGCCATACCGCCCTCATCGCAACCCGTCCCCTGGAAGAACCCCTTCCGAGGGAACCGGGTGCCCCTGATTTCATCGGAAAGCCACGTCCAATCATCTTCTTAATGCACATTTCGAGCCAAAAATGAAAGGTGCCGCACTAACCCCTGGAACCCGTTTCTTCGGGGTTTGGGGGTGGATTTTTCAACCCCGCCCCCGTAAGATGAGGCCACAGGACCGCT
The DNA here is from genome assembly GCA_019307945.1 of Deltaproteobacteria bacterium. GTDB lineage: Bacteria > Desulfobacterota > DSM-4660 > Desulfatiglandales > Desulfatiglandaceae > B17-G16. The sequence continues at coordinate 795 of JAFDIS010000068.1, forward strand.
TCAACCACCGGTCGGCACGGATCCGGTTTCCATGAACGCGTCACCCCCGGGTCCTGCCGCCCAATGAAATGACGGCTTCTCCCATGACGCTTTCACCGGACCCAGGCTTATTGGAATTCGTCCGATCCGCGGCCCGGGATATTTTCGGTGGATCCCGGGGGATAACCCATCAACCAATGGCGGGAGACGGCTCGGACCGAACCTTCTGGCGGATCCCGGGCTATGGGACTCGCCCCTCCCTCGTCGCCGTATCCAGCCCGCCCCGTAACGCATTCAAACGCAGGGAAAACCGGGCCTATCTCGAGATCGGCAGGCATCTTTACGCCAGGGGTGTTGCGGTTCCCAGGATCTACGCCTTTGACCTGGACCGGGGGTGGTTCCTGATGGAGGACATGGGAGCTTCGACCCTCCAGGAGCGGGTCCTTGGAGGTGAAGATCCCATTCCCCTCTATCGCCGGGTCCTGGATCTCTTGTTCCGTTTGCAGATCCGGGGTATCGAGGGATTCGACCCCGGGTGGTGTTGCCAGACCAGGGCCTACGACACCCTGGTGATGCGACGCTATGAATCGGACTACTTCGCGGATGCCTTTCTGGGGAGTTTTCTGGGACTGAAGAGGGAGGTCTCCGGGCTCGTGGAGGCCTTTGATCATATGGCCCGAAAGGCTGCGGTTGCCCGGCCTCTCGTACTGATACACAGGGATTTTCAGTCGCGGAACATCCTGGTGGGACCGCACCGCTTGGGTATCGTGGACTGGCAGGGGGCAAGACCCGGACCACCCGGCTACGACCTCGCCTCCCTGATCATCGACCCCTACGTCCCCCTGAAACAGGAAGCGGCCGTGGAAATACGCCGAGCCTATGAAGCATTGCTCAGAGAGTATTCATCTACTCTCTGGGAGACTTTCGAGGAGACCTTCGAGTACCTGGCGCTGCAGCGCAATCTCCAAATCCTGGGCGCCTTCTCTTTTCTTGCCCAATCAAGGGGAAAACGCTACTTTGAGCGCTACATTCCTCCCGCCGTCGCCGGCCTCAGGGCGCGCCTCTTGGGTCTGGGAGATCCCGCTCTGGAGCCGCTCCGGGAGGTGGTGGAAGGGACCTGGACCAGGCGCTTTGCGGGGGCGTGTACCGGTCCCTGGACACGCCCCGCAGATTGATGGAGGGAGGCATTGGTGATGGAAAAGAGGGCTTTTGAACCGGGTAATTACGTTACCACCTTCACCGGGCAGGCCGGAGTGGTGGTCTCGCCCGGACGGTTTCGGGCCGCTCAGGATCGTCTGAAGGAAGGCCGCAGGCCGGGCCGTTACTTCGCTCCCGGTTGCTGCCACAACCCGGACTACCGGATCCAGATCCCGGTGGTCTTCGAGGACGGGACCTACGATGTGATGCGGGCGATGAACATTCGGCCGGCCAAGGACCTTGCCGAGGATCGAATACGACGAATCCAACTGGCCCTGGAAGTCCTGGATGACACACGTTGATCAGGCGTGCCCGAACCCGGTCTTGAAGAATGCCGCGCCTGTCTCCGTTTTTCGGAAATCCGGAACTTTTCATACCGCGATGGTGTCAAACATAGATGCGTAGAAGTCCATTCGAAAATCGCTGAATTTGGGAGTCAATCCAATCTTTCCTGGAACTTTTCCCGCATCTCCCCTGTCTATGAGACCAGAGAGACACAAACCGATAAGGAGGAATTCGTCATGAAAATCAGGGCCGGTATTGCCGCGGTATGCATCACAACCATTCTTGTCCTTGTGTCCGGCACCCTTCAGGCACGGGGCGAACAGGACACGGACAGGACCCTTTCCCCCTATTTTTTCGTCAAGACGGATGACCCACACGTGGATCGCCTTCCCTTGAAATCAACTCACGTGAAAGTGAATATCGCCGGTGTGATCGCCGACGTCACCGTCATACAAACCTACGAGAACGAAGGGAAAAGACCGCTTGAGGCCCTTTACGTTTTTCCCGCATCAACAAGGGCGGCCGTCTACGGCATGAAAATGACCATCGGCGAAAGGACTATTGTCGCAAGGATCCGAAAGCGGGATGAGGCCAGGAGAATTTACGAGCAGGCCAAGAGAGCGGGAAAGACCGCGTCACTACTGGAACAGCACCGGCCGAACGTCTTCCGGATGAACGTTGCCAATATTTTGCCGGGAGATCGGATCGAGGTGGAACTGCGATACACGGAATTGCTGATCCCCGAAGACAAGATTTACAGATTCGTATATCCCACGGTGGTCGGCCCCCGTTATTCAGCCCAATTCAGGGGAGGGGAAGTGGTCCCCGCCTCCGAGCAGTGGACGAGAAATCCCTACCTGCACGAAGGCGAAGCGCCCAGCTACCGCTTTGACATCCAGGTCCATCTGGCGGGTGGACTTCCCATTGAGGAAATCACTTGCCCGTCGCATCGGGTCCAAATCGATTATGAAAACCCCCGCCGGGCCTCCATAAGGCTGGATCGCGCAGAAAGCCATGGCGGCAACAGGGATTTCATTATGGAATACAGGCTTTCGGGCAAGCGCATTGAATCGGGTCTTCTCCTATATGAGGGAAAAGACGAAAACTTTTTCCTGGCCATGCTCCAGCCGCCGGAAAGGGTGGCCGAACGGCAGATTCCCCCCAGGGAGTATATCTTCATCATGGATGTCTCAGGGTCCATGCACGGATTCCCGCTCTCGGTTTCAAAAAGGCTTTTAAAGGACCTGATCAACAACCTTCGACCCGGTGACCGGTTCAACGTCCTGTTCTTTGCAGGAGGATCCAAGGTCCTTTCAAACACTTCCCTTCCGGCAACGGCGGCGAATGTGTCTCGGGCGACCCACCTCATCGAACGCCAAAGAGGGGGCGGGGGAACCAGGCTCCTCTCCGCCCTGAAAAGGGCCCTTGCCATCCCCAAGATTGAAGGGGTTTCCAGGTCCGTGGTGATTGTGACAGATGGCTACGTGACCGTGGAAAGGGAGGCGTTTGACCTGATCCGCAACCATCTTGGAGATGCCAATGTGTTCACGTTCGGTATCGGATCCAGCGTCAACCGCTACCTCATAGAAGGCATGGCCAGGGTGGGCATGGGTGAGCCTTTCATTGTCACCAGGGAGGAAGAAGCCAAGAGGGCGGCCACCAAATTCAGAAAACTCATTCAGACACCGGTGCTGACCGCCATCGAGATGGATTTCGGCGACTTTGAGGTCTACGATGTGGAGCCACGAAGCATTCCGGACGTAATGGCCGATCGACCGGTGATCATTTTCGGGAAGTGGAGGGGAAAGCCCCGAGGCCGCATACGCATTGAGGGGATCACGGGAGAATCGCGTTATTCGCACGAAATCGATGTGGCCGGGACCAGGCCCCTCGAATCCAATGCCGCACTTCGTTATCTGTGGGCGAGATACCGGATTGGAGTGCTTTCAGACTACGCAAGAGTCAAGAGAGACGGGGAGATCGTCAGGGAGGTGACCAGTCTCGGTCTGACCTATAACCTCATGACGGCTTACACGTCCTTTGTGGCCGTCGACTCCGAGATTCGCGTGACGGGAGAGAAGGCAACAACCGTGAACCAACCCCTTCCCCTGCCGCAAGGCGTCTCCAACCTGGCCGTGGGCAGGGCGGGATATGCCTGCAAGAGCGGCCGTGCACCGCTTGGCGGCGGGTTAACTGAAATGCTGATGGTGGACAATAGGGCGCATCTGAGAGATACCCCGGCGGCCTTACCGAAAAGCAAAAAGGCAATACGCCTCCGGTTTGAACTGCCGAAGGTGTCCGAAGGGCTTTCCAAGAGACATATCCTGGCTTACCTGGAAAAAATCAGGCCCCGAATCGAACGCTGCTTCGGACACGCCTTTGCCGTAAAAGGCATTCGGAAAAACCAAATTCGCGTAAGGCTGGAACTGGATTCTCAAGGCAAGGTAATGCGTGCAAAGGTCTTGGGGAACGCTACCGACCGCAAGTCTTTTGACTCCTGCCTATTGACTGTCCTCAAACAGCTCAGGTTCCCTGTTCCAGGAAAAGTCAAAAACGGCATTGTTACCATTTTGTTCAGACTAGGACAGTGAGAAACGCCCAAGGTGCCATGGGTCTTGTGAAATCCCATGAACCTGGGCCCGGTAATCGCCCGGGAGACACCGGAACGCGGATTGAAGAAAGCCCGCAACAACCGGTCAAAACCGATCGTTTTCAAGGCCGCAGGCACAAAGGAATGTGACTCCTTCCTTTGTGCCTGCCCCATACGGGCAGGATCCGACACAAGCCTTCGTAGTGAAAGCAAAAGCAATCGACTGTTCCCGGCGATTCTGGTATCCTGTGCGGCAGTAATCTTGTTCCGTCATCCCCCCACACGACGGATGGCATGGAAAAGGACTGCGGGGAGCCTTGTCTTTGTGTTTCCGCAGGTGGGCGGTACCGTTTTTCATCGACACCCGCCGCAACCCAGCAGCCGTCGTTGATCATCAGTTTGAGGAGGTAATCCATGGAAGACTGTATTTTCTGCAAGATCATCAGGGGTGAAATTCCCGCTTTCAAGGTCTATGAGGACGAGGCGGTCTTCGCCTTTGCCGACATCAATCCCATCTCCCAGGGCCACACACTGGTGATCCCGAAACGGCACGCGGAAAACCTCTGGGAGATCCCGGAGAAGGATCTCTGTTCGGTGCTTTCGGCCGCAAAAAGGATCGCCGGCGCCATGAAAAAGGCGCTCAACCCCGCGGGGATCGCATGCCTTCAATTGAACGGACGCGGGGTCAACCAGGTGGTCATGCACTATCATCTTCACCTTATGCCCCGTTTGGAAGGGACTCCGGAACTCCCGGTCACCACGTGGGAATTGAAACCCGGCGACATGGATGAAATAAAAAAGACGGCCGAAAAGATCTCGGCCGCCCTGCCCTGAAGGGGAGCGCCTCAAGGGGCGCTCCCCCCTATTCCAGGAGTTCCACGTTCCAGTAGAGATAGTCCCGCCAGGAGTGAGGGACTTCCCTGAATCCGATGGTGATCCGTATGGCCGGAATCCAACGGGGCTTTGTGGGTTTCTTGACCAGGCTCATTCCGGCCTCGCCGGGGGTGCGCCCCCCTTTCCTCCGATTGCAGGGGATACAGCAAGTGACGATGTTCTCCCACTGGGTCTTTCCTCCGCGGGACCGCGGCAGCACGTGGTCGTAGGTAAGCTCCTCGGGGCTGAACCGGGTGCCGCAATACTGGCACCGGTATTTGTCCCGTGCGTAGATATTCTGCCGCGAAAACTTGACCGGGGTGTTGGGCCGTTTCACCATGCGCAATAGCCGAACCACGGAGGGAAGTTTCACTGAGAAGGTCACGGAACGGATTTCCCGCTTGTATTCCTCCACCACCTCCACCTTGCCCAGCAACAGGAGCGTGATGGCCTTTTTCCAGTTGATGATCCTCAGCGGCTCATATGTGATGTTGAGCAGCAGGACGTGATCCATGGATCTCACTCCGTGATGAACAAACCCCCTTTTCAGGGGTCCCTGGCGGACATTCATCCCGGGGCGCGGTGCGCCTCTCTTCCCCTCTTCCCCTTCCCCTTCTGAACAGACTGATTCTCTGCTTATTTAGCCTAAAAGGGCACAAAAGACAAGTGTAAAATGAACACGGCCCTTGACACGGCGCCCGATTTTTTCCCATAGTGCCCGGAAATCCTGACCGCCCCGTGGGCGGCAAAAGCGAATCACCCCGGAGAATTCCTGAAAGAGAGGCTCGACATGATCCTGAAGATGCTGGAAACAGGACCGCTCATGGTCAACTGTTATGTGGTGGGAGACGAAGACACGGGAGAGGCGGCGGTCTTTGACCCGGGAGGGGATGCGGATCGCATCCTGTCGGTCTTGAACGAGTACGGGCTTCGGCTCAAATATATCCTGAACACGCATACGCACTGGGATCATGTGGGTGGAAACCAGGCTCTCCAAGAAGCCACGGGCGCGCCCATCCTCACCCACAGGGCCGAGGCCGCGGGCCTCGCACAGGGAGGCGCCCGTGCGGGGGCCGTCATAGCGGGCACGGCACCTTCCGAGACCGTGCGGTTCATACAGGAGGGAGACGTCCTCGAGGTGGGGAGCATCCGGTTTCGGGTGATAGACCTGCGGGGCCACTCGCCCGGCGGCTTGGGGTTTGTGTTCGAGGGGGAAATTGAAATGGAAAAGGGCCTGCGCCTGGCGCGCTTCGTGATCTGCGGGGACGCACTTTTTGCGGGCAGCATAGGCAGGACCGATTTCCCGGGGGGCGACATGGAAGGCCTCCTTCGCAACATACGCGACAAGATCTTCACTCTTCCGCCCGATACGCTCGTTTTGCCCGGACACGGACCCGTAACCACGGTGGAACAGGAAAAGAGCACCAATCCCTTCTTCAGGATGTAACCCCGGGCGCCTCCCAAAGCCGCACCACGGAGGAACGCCTTTGAGGATTCTGTTTCTGGAGCCATTTTTCGGCGGATCGCACCGGGACTTCGCGGAAGGCCTCGCAGCCAATTCAGGCTGCCGTGTCGATCTGCTGACTCTGCCGCCCAGGTTCTGGAAGTGGCGCATGCGGGGGGCTGCACTCCACTTTGTTCGAAAAATCGCGGATCTTTCCGTCTACGACGGGCTCCTGGTCACGAGTCTTATGAGCCTCGCAGACTTCAAGGCCCTCTCCGGCCCCCGGTGCCCCCCGGCACTCGTCTATTTTCACGAAACCCAGCTCACCTATCCCCTAGCCCCCGGCGAGAGAATGGACTACCATTTCGGGTTTACGGATATCACCACCGCCCTTGCGGCGGACCGCGTCCTGTTCAATTCCCGTACGCACATGGAATCGTTCTTTGACAGGCTCCCTGGTTTTTTGAAGATGATGCCCGAGTATCGGCCCGGGTGGGTGGTGGAGGCGATCCGCCGTAAGGCCGACTTTCTTCATCCCGGATGCAGGTTCCCCGCAAGAATGAAACTGTCCGAACCGGCGCAGGGACCACCCCTGATCATCTGGAACCACAGGTGGGAATTCGACAAGGATCCCGGCACCTTCTTCCAGGCCCTGGAGCACATTGCGGCGCGGGGAATCGATTTCAGGGTCGTTCTGCTGGGAGAAAACTATCAGGCCGTGCCCAAGGTCTTTCTGGAGGCCCGAAGGCGGTTTTGCGGGCGCATCGTCCACTACGGATATGAACCCGCCAAGGAGGCCTATTACCGTTGGCTTTCCCGGGGCACGGTGGTGGTGAGCACCGCGCTTCAGGAAAATTTCGGGATCTCCGTGGTGGAAGCGATCCGGCACGGGTGCCTGCCGCTCCTCCCGGCGCGCCTCTCTTATCCGGAGATCCTCCCCGGGGACTTTCACGAGGATTTTCTTTACAAGAGTCCCGAAGAGCTGGTCCTCAAGCTGGCCCGCATACTTGATGATCCGGCGGCCTTTTCATCGGCCAGGGAAGCGCTTTCCAGGGCCATGGCCCGCCACTCATGGGAACTGGCCATCAAGGGCTTTGATAAGGAGTTGGCGCGTCTGTGTTCCCTGAATCACCGAGAAAGTCCGGGGTGACACCCCGGACCCCGCTCAGGCCAGGGATTTCCTCAAGGCCGCCGCATGGTCCCTTTCTTCCGCTATGATCATTTCCAATAGTTTCAAGGTGTCCTCGTCCTGGATGAAGGCACGAAGCATTTCGTAGAAGAGCACGGTATCTTCCTCGAACTCGATGGCCCGCTCGATCACTTCTTCGACGCTCTTCAGTTCACCTAGTCTTGCCTCTTTGAGGGAAAAAGTCTGATCCCCCACCACACCCCCGAGGATCTCCCCGGCCATCTCTTCCAGGTCGGGGTCGCCCTCCGGCACCTGCAGGGTCTCTTTCAACTCCGCGAACCACTCCGCATGCCGCACCTCGTCGTCGGCCAGTTTTTCCAGCATACCCCGGAGTGCCGGTTCGGTTGTCCGCGCCGCTGCGTCCCGGTAGGTATTCTCGCCGTTTTTCTCAAGCCGCATGGCAAGGTCCAGGATTTCCGAAATGCTGAACATGTGGCGCATCCCTTCTTGAAAAGAGCATTCGCCCGTCAATCATGAGAAATGACCAGGGGATCTGTCAACCCCCTGATCGACTCTGGGAGCGAAGCTCACCGCGGGATGACCACCTGATCCATTTAACGATGGAAAAAGTCGCTGAATTCCACTAACCTCCTGGGATATGGACTCTTCGTGTGAAAACTCTACCGGGGACACCGCGGATCACCCCCCAAGGGATGCCTACCACACGGTCCTGACCATCGCGGGGTCTGATCCTTCGGGCGGTGCCGGCATCCAGGCCGACCTCAAGACCATCGGGGCCCTAGGTTGTTACGGCCTCTCCGTGATCGCCGTGGTAACGGTCCAGGACACGAGGGGTGTGCGTTCCATGTACCCCCTGGCGCCATCTTTAATACGCGACCAGTTGGAGGTCCTCTGGTCGGATGCCCCTCCCGACGCGGTCAAGACCGGCCTCCTCCCGGGCCCCGAACAGATCGAGATCGTGGCGGACACCCTGCGCGGCCATGGGCCCCCGCCCCTGGTGGTGGATCCCGTCCTGGGACCTTCCCGCGGGCCTCTCGCCCTGTCTGAAGACGCCGTGGAGGCCATGAAAAGGCATCTCTTTCCTTTGGCCACCCTTCTGACCCCGAACCTGCCCGAGGCATCCCGGCTCACCGGGCTCAAGGTGATCGACAGGCAGGGCATGGCAGCGGCAGCCAAGAAACTTGCCGAGAGCGGGTGTCCGTACGTCCTGGTCAAGGGAGGGCACCTGGAAGGGGATCATTGCCTGGACCTCCTCTACCTGGGCCCCGAAGATCGTTTTGTGACTTTCGAGGCGGAACGTATTCCCACGGTCAACACCCACGGCACGGGGTGCACCCTGTCTGCGGCCCTAGCTTCTTTCCTGGCCAAGGGCCTGCCCACGGTGGAATGCGTCGGGCGTGCCAGAGACTATCTCCGGGAAGCGCTCCGCGAGGGGGGGCGGTACACGCTCGGCAAAGGAAACGGTCCCCTTCACCACTTCCATCGCTGGTGGTAGGCGGGCCCCCATACGTCCCTCCCGGGGGCCGATGGTTCGGCGGGCTGAGGACACGGGAGGTCCCGCCACGCCGGGAGACCCGGACAGGGCCCGGGTTAGATCAACCGTAAGAGAAGCGAGGTGATAAAATGATAGTACTGGGCATCTACGGCAGCCCCCGGAAAGGTGGAAACACCGATCAACTCCTGGACAGGGCCCTGGAAGGCGCCCGATCCGAGGGAGCGGATATCAGGAAGGTCTACGTCCGAAAACTCAGCATGTCCGGTTGCATCGAGTGCGGGGGGTGCGACGAGACGGGCAGGTGCGTGGTGAAGGACGACATGCAGGAGGTCTACCCCCTGTTTGAGGAGGCTCAGGCCATCTTCCTGGCATCTCCCATCTTCTTTTACGGCGTCACGGCCCAGGCCAAGGCCCTCATCGACCGGGCCCAGGCCATGTGGGCCAAAAAGATCCTCGAAAAACCAAAGGATCAGTGGAAGCGGCATGACGGCGGCCGGGGATACTTCATAGCCGTGGGCGCCACCAGGGGCAAGAACCTGTTCGAAGGGGCCAGGCTCGTGGCAAAATACTTTTTCGATGCCCTTGACATGAGCTACGACGGCGAGTTGCTGTTCTGGGAGATTGAAAAAAAGTCGGACGCCAAGGAGCGCCCCGAAATACTGGAGCAGGCCTTCGCCTTCGGCAAACAGGTTGTCCAACGGGGTTAGGGCCGTTCCATTGCCCGAATGTTCTCCCGGATCTTGACGATTCCGGCGCGCGCCAGGGCCGTTGAACCGTACGCAGCATCGAAAGCGGTATCATCCATTTCCAGAAAGGTATCCGGGGTGGGGAGGCAGATGTCTCGCGCGCCGCTCTCCCCGTTGAAAGGACAAACCTCCTGACACGCATCACACCCCAAGAAACAATCTCCCATGCGATCGCCGGTCCCCGCCGGCAGGGGACCCTTGTGTTCGATGGTAAGGTAAGAAAGGCACCGGCGGGCGTCGAAGCGGTGATCCGACCCCAGTGCGCCCGTGGGACAGGCATCCAAACACCGGGTACATGATCCGCACAAGGACTCCATCGGCTGGGCCCGTGGAAATTCCAGGGGGGCGGTGGTGAGAATCTCCGCGAGGAAAAAGTAAGAGCCAAGATCGGGGATGATAAGCATGTTGTTCTTACCCCAGAATCCAATGCCCGCTGCCCAGGCAAAGCTCCTTTCCAGTACAGGCGCTGAATCCACGCAGACGCGGCACCTGGATCCAGGGTACCGCAGCACGACCTCCCGGGCCAAGTCACGGCACAGATCCCGAAGTGTCCGGTGATAATCGGGATCTCGAGGCCGGGTATACCGGGCCATGGTGAATCCATCGGGCGTGGCGGGTTTTTTTGAAGAATATGGAAATGCGAGGGTGATGACGGCCCTGCACCCTGGAAGCAGTGTGCCCGGATCGGCCCTAAGGGCCCGGTGCCGCTCGATCCAGGTCATGCCCCCGTGTCGGCCCTCGGCTATCCACTCCTGGAACGCCTCCAGGTATGGCGGCCTGCCGGCCGGTGCAACACCGACGCGTGCAAAACCCAGGGCATAGGCCTTGGAGAAAAAATCTTCTCCCCCCCTTCCGTCAAGCGCCCCGGGCATATTCTTTCCCTCGGAGGGCCTCAGAGGTCATAGGGGGTCAGACTCTCTCGACCCTTTTCCGTGACCAGGATCGTCTGTTCGAACTGGGCGGAGAGGGACCCATCCCGCGTAACCGCGGTCCAGTTGTCCTCCAGGATATAAAGGTCCCGCTTACCGAGATTGATCATGGGCTCGATGGTGAATACCATGCCGGGCGCCAGCGGAATACCTTCGCCCTTTCGACCGTAGTGGGGGACCTGCGGGGGCTCGTGGAAATCACAACCTACGCCGTGACCCACGAACTCACGAACCACGGAACACCCCTGCCCTTCGGCGCAGCGCTGGACCGCCCACCCGATATCCCCCACCGTGTTGCCCGGTCTAACGGCTGAGATACCCTCCCGCAGGCAATCGCGCGCCACGGAGACGATCCTGAGGGCGTCCGGGCCCGGCGTCCCCACGAAAAATGTCTTACTCACATCCGCGTAGAAACCATCCAGGATGGGCGTTACGTCCACATTGACGATATCACCCTCCTCCAGGATCCGTTCGCCGGGGATCCCGTGACAGATCACCTCGTTGACGGAGACACACACACTCTTGGGAAAACCCCGGTAATGAAGAGGCGCCGGAGTGGCACCCCCTTCCAGTGTAAGGCGATGCACCAGCAGGTCGATATCGCCGGTCTTCATGCCGGGCGCGATCTCCTGTTCCACGCGATCCAGGATGTGCAAGGCCAGACGCCCCGCTTTCCGGATTCCCTCAATTTCTCGCGGGGTCTTCAGGTGAATCTTGTATCGCCGCAAATAGAGGGATTGGAGATCTTGCTCCGGCTGCCTTTCGCGCCCCAGGCAACACTTCTTGTACTTGAGCCCGCTCCCGCACGGACAGGGGTCGTTGCGCCCCACTTTCAAACCGATCCTGTTTTTCATCAATCAGTCCACACGTCCGCCTGCGGAGATCCGCTCGCGGACGGCCTTGAGAAGAAACCGTAGTTCGTCTTCCCGGAGTCCTGTAAGAAAGGCCATGTCCGACCAGCGCACATCGAGGGTTTTCCGGAGTTCCCGGACCAGTCGATCCTTTTCAGGCGTCCGTACTTTTCCCCCACAGCGCGCCAGCCTCGCGGTCAGGGCCTCGTTCTCCTCGGTGCAATTGGCCAGGTTTTCCATGAGCATCGCATTGGCGTCCTCCATTTCCCGGAGGGCCTTTTGAAGAGCGGTGAGTTCCGAATCCGCCCCCTGCATTCGAAGATCCGAATCCCTTTCCCCGGCCGTGACGTTCGCGACCGTGAAAAAGACCCATATGAAAACCAGGAGGCAAAGGCCTCTTTGTCCTTTTGCCCTCACGTGACCAATCCTCTCGAGGCCCGGACCGCTCCCCCTCCAGACCTTAGCAAATCCCGGGGGACAAAATCAATCGCCCCGTTCGGTTTCGAAATTGGGGCCGGGGGAGCCCAGCTCGTTACAAGCGATCACAGCGGATGGAGGCCAGCATGGCCTCGATTTCGTCGTCGATGTCTTCAGGTCTCAGCCCTCTTTCCGATCCGCAGACCCTGCAGACGAGGAAGACGCCGCTTCACCGCCTCATCAGAATCAATGGGTTTCCGCAAATACACATCATGATGTTACAACACTCCGGCCGGGGAGGCATGCGTCGGCTCCCTCGGCATTTTCCCCGAGCCCCCTGCGTTAGGCCCGCTCAAGGGCTCTCACCCCTCAGTCCAGCGCCAGGAACGTATTGGGATCGAGCCTCACCGCCATCCCGGGCGCCACGGGGGCGTCGTAGTCCTTCAGCAGCCGCAGAAACACCCCCGTGGGATCCGGATCGAGCCGGATAATGAGGCTGAAAAGGTCGTCGAACCGCTCACAGGGATAAGGGATCCCTCGTTCATTGGTTTCCGTGATGTGTCGATGGGAAAGGGCCGAGAACCAGATCTCCACGTCGCACCTTCCGGCCAGGTCCTTGAACCGCTCTATGATCTCACGGTCCGCCGACTCGAAATCAAGCCCGTCCACGATGAGGGTTTCGGGCGCGAAGTCCAGGTTATCGACGAGGCTGGTGAGACTCCTTTCCAGCCGCTCCATGGAAAAACTCCGGTTGAGATACGCCAGAATCATCCGGTTGCGGTCGATTATCCATCGGATCTCCGCCTCGTCCTCCAGGTTGAGGGCCTTGACCAAATCCGACACCATCACGTTGTAATATGCCGTCACCTTCTCAGGGCCTTCTTCCAGGGAAACGTGTACGAGTCGTTCTTTCCGAAACAACTTGTCCAGGGCTATGTGAACGAGGCAGGCGGTCTTACCGACGCCCGCCCGGGCGATGAGCACGCCCAGATTTCCCTTGCCCAGCCCTTTCCGGGATGATTTTTCCAGGATCTTCAACGGGCTCACCGAGATGAAGGAATCCATGTTCTCCCAGCCCCCTTTTCACTTGCGCCGCTTGCGCGACTTGAGTTCCTCCGCCACGGCCTCCGGCACCTTGGCGTAACGGGAAAATTCCATGGTGAATTCGGCCTTCCCCTGGGTGAGGCTCCGCAGGGTCGTGGCATATCCGAACATCTCGGCAAGCGGGACCTCGGCCTCTATGGTGGAAAAGGTGCCGTCTTCGGTCGAACTCATGATCAAGCCTCTTCGCTGGTTGATGCTGGACATGACCGTCCCCTGGAACTCCGAAGGGGTTTCTACGGCGATCTTCATGATCGGCTCAAGGATAACCGGGCCCGCCTTTGGATACGCCTGCCCGAAGGCCCCCACAGCCGCCGCAAGAAAGGCCCTTTCCGAGGAGTCCACGCTGTGGGCCTGCCCGTCATTTACGGTCACCTTCATGCCCACCACGGGAAACTCCACCAGCAGGCCCTTTTCCATGCAGGACCGAAAACCTTTTTCCACGGCCGGGATGAATTCCGTGGGGATGGCCCCTCCCTTGACCTGGTTGACGAATTCGAACGTCCCCTCCCGGGAAGGCTCGATGAAGCCTGCCACCCTTCCGTACTGACCGGCGCCTCCGGTCTGTTTCTTGTGCGTGTAGTCGAAATCCGCGCGCTTGGTGAGGCTCTCCCGGTAGGCCACCTGGGGCATGCCCGTGGTCACTTCGGCATTGAACTCCCGCCTCATCCGTTCCACATAGACCTCCAGGTGGAGTTCCCCCATGCCCGAGATGATCGTCTCGCCCGACTCCCGGTCAACGTGGGTCCTGAAGGTGGGGTCCTCACGAGCGAACCGTCCCAGGGCCTTGGACATGTTGTCCTGGGCCTTTTTGTCCCTTGGTGAGAGGGCAAGGGAGATCACCGGCTCGGGGACGAACATGGAGGACATGGTGTAGTTCACCCTCCCGTCCGTAAAGGTGTCCCCGGAATAACACTCCACCCCGAAAAGCGCGACGATGTCCCCCGCATAGGCCCTCGAGATGTCTTCCATCTCGTCCGCGTGCATCCGCACCAGCCGTCCCACCTTGATCTTTTTTCCTGAACGGATGATGTAAAGGTCGTCTCCCTTGCCCACCGAGCCCTGGTAGATCCTCACGTAGGTGAGTTGCCCGTATGGAGTGACTTCCAGTTTGAAGGCCAGGGCCACGGTTGGCCCATCAGGGGTACATTGGAGGGGAATCTCCCTTTCGTCGTGATCGGGATCCAGGGCATGGACAGGGACATCCGGGGGCGAGGGCAGATAATGCACCACTGCGTCCAGGGCCGGCTGGACCCCGATGTTCTTGTACGCAGAGCCCACGAACACGGGAGTCATCCGGAGGGAGAGGGTTCCCGATCGGACCGCATCGTGAATCAGATCCTCCGTGACGTGGTCTTCCAGCACCGCCTCGGTCAGTTCGTCTGAAAACATGGAAGCCGCATCCAGCATATCCTCCCGCCGCTTCTCCGCCTCCTCCAGGAGCTCGGCCGGGATATCCTCCACCCGCACTTCCTCGCCGTGGGGCCCGTCGAAATAGACCGCCTTCATGCGCACCAGATCCACCACTCCCCTGAAATCCCCTTCCAGTCCGATGGGAATCTGCATGAGGACGGGGTTGTGACCGAGCCGCTCTCGGAGCTGATCCACCACCCTGTACGGATCTGCGCCGGAACGGTCGCACTTGTTCACAAAGGCGATCCGGGGGACCTTGTAGCGGTTCATCTGCCGGTCCACCGTGAGGGACTGGGACTGGACCCCCCCCACGGCGCAAAGGATCAGGATGGCGCCGTCCAGGACCCGCAGGGCGCGTTCCACCTCGATGGTGAAGTCAACGTGGCCCGGGGTATCTATGATGTTGATCCGGTGCCCGCCCCATTCACAGTACGTAGCGGCCGAGGATATGGTGATGCCTCGCTCCTTTTCAAGTTCCATCGAGTCCATGGTGGCGCCCACTCCGTCCTTGCCGCGGACCTCATGCATGGCGAAGATGCGCTTGGTATAATAGAGGATCCGCTCCGTGAGCGTGGTCTTGCCCGAATCGATGTGAGCGCTGATACCGATGTTTCTCAGTTTTCGAACGTCATCCATCTGGTCGACCTCTGAACGGTATGAGCGGCATTCCAAATTGCCGCCGCAACGCCGCCCCTGCGTACTCAGGCAGGGGTCTCGCCCAGGCACAGGCCCTGGATCATACCCGCCATGTCCGTGATCCGAACCTCGCCTCCCGGCCCTGGGGCCGAGTTTACATCGCCGCTTACCAGCAGCACGGTGTCGTCCCGGGCCTCGCATGGCGGGTAGCCGTGGGACCCGTGAATGAGGTCCGTGTCCCGGGAGATTTCCAGGGTGCCCTCCTCGAAAAAGAGCTCCAGGGGATCATAGCCCGGCTTGCGATGAATATCAATGTGCCGGGCGAAATCAGGCTCCCTGTCCGCGTCATGCCACCAGGGATAGGAAAACCACCGATCTCTTGCACTGACCGCAACCAGGTCCCCCGAGCGGGGATGGTCCACTCCCTCAAGAGCCTGTTCCTTGCGATCCATGACCCGGTCCACACCCGGGGTGTCCTCCAGCAACCTGCGCACCGGTGCCTCCATCCCGGGCTTGGTGTAGACATGGGCCACCTGATGGTCCACCATGGCGAAGGCCGGGCTCAGCTCCAGGTCCAGGTACTCCCGCCCGTTGATCTCTCGCACCCTGAGAAAGCCCTCGTCCCGAAGGACCCGGTTCAAGGAAACATCGCCTCGAACCTCCGAAAAGGTGTACTCTGAAAAAACCACGAAGACGGTCTCTTCATACAGGCCAAGGTCTCTCACACCCTCCACCACGATCCCGACGGCCTCGTCCACCAGGGCCAGTTCATCCAGGATCTCGGGCACCTCGGGTCCCATCTTCTGGCTGCAATAGTCGAGGTGAGGCAGGTACACGAACATCAGGTCCGGCCTTTCCCGGTCCAGCACCTGCACGGCGGCCCTTGCGATCCATCGGCTGGATTCGATGGAAGCCAGGGGACCCCAGTAATGCATCAGTTCGAATGCCCCTATCTCCTGGCAAAGACTCTCGTAAAGGCCCACCGGCTTGGAATAGCACCACTGGACAAGCCCCTCTTCGGTATGAAGCGGTTTCGGGGTGATCACCACGTCGCTGGATGCGTAGAGGCTGTTTTGGAAGAAAAGGAGCGCGGTCTTGATGGAGGGATCCTTCGCCTTGAGTCGTTCCCAGACCCGCTCGCCCCGGACCAGCGACGATGCCTGTTCCCAGAAGGCCACCTGGTATTGCTCCGGGAAATAGAAACCGTTGGCCACCACTCCGTGTGCGGCGGGCGCAAGCCCCGTGGTCACGCTGGCCTGGACCGGCAGGGTCAGGGCGGGAAAGACTGTCCGGGTCCTGTAAAGACGACCGTTTTCAAACAGACCGCGCAGGTGGGGAATCTCGGCACCGGATTCAAAGTGATCCGGGCTCAGGCCCACCACGTCCATTACGATGACACGTTTTCTTTTCATCAACAACTCCGGAAATCAGAAACACAATGGCACCGGGGCACAAAGCAAGGACCCCAGCGACCGGATTCGCCCCTCGGGAAATTTCCCCTCATGTCCAGGCGATGGGCCTGGGCTTGAACTTTTCGCACTGACCGAGGAACATGCAGGGATTGTTGTAAAAAACCGTTTCTATGTCAGACTCTTGGTGACCTCTCCTTTTCATCTCGAAGATCGCGTCGTGCAGGGTCCCCGGATCTGAAGGCCCCCAATCGCCCGAGGCATCCACCAACATATGATCAGTCCCGAACATTTCAAGGGCGTCCACCACGCGAGCCGGTGAATTCTTGGTGATGGGGTAGATGGTCATGGCCGCCCAGAACCCGGCATCCCGCACCATTTTCAAGGTATGCTCTTCACAGTGGTCGAAGGCCACCCGTTCCGGGTCCACGCCCCCGTGACCCTTGAGGTAGTCCAGCATCATCCGAGTCCCCTTGAGTTTGTCCTCCAGGTGGGGTGTGTGAATCCAGATGAGTTGATGGTGTTGAAGGGCCAGTTCCACCTGCTCCTCGAAAACCGTCATCTCGTTCTTCGTGTTGCGGTTCAAGCCGATCTCACCAAGGCCCAGCACCGTGGGCTTGTCCAGGAAGTCCGGGATAAACTCGATCACCTCCCGTGCCAGGACCAGGTCGTCCGCCTCCTTGGGGTTTATGCAGATCCAGCAGTAATGCAAAATGCCGTACTGGGCCGCACGGGTGGGCTCGAACTCGGAAATGTGGGTGAAATAGTCGTGAAACGCCTTAGCTGAAGTCCGATCATATCCCGCCCAGAATGCGGGCTCGCAGCAGGCCACCGTGTGCATTCGGGCCATGCGCTCGTAGTCCTGGGTGGTCCTGGCGATCATATGTATGTGGGGCTCGATCACTTTCATGGCCGATTCCCTCCCTTTGAATCTCCCGGCACTTCATGCCCCGGGGAATCCGAGAAAAGCCGGAGGAACCGTTCCGCCCGGTTTCCGGAGGTCTCCCGTAAGAGGCGGCAGGCATCCAGCAGTTTCATCACGCGTTCATCCTTGAGGGCTTCGTCCCCTCCCCGAGCCCTCTCGATACGGTCCAGAATCGCGGCCGTCTCCAGGAGGTGACACCGGGCGTCCAGATAGTACAGGTCCAGCAGTTCCCGTGCGGTGAGCGGTGGGACCATGGGTTCATAGATCTTCGCCATCAGCAAGCTCCTCGTTTTTCATTGTCAGGTCACCTGGAAGTACCGGCTCAGAAACAAGGCCGGCACCAGGAAAAACAGTACGGACAGGGCCGCTGCGGGACCCCTGACCCCGGCCACGTAAGCCGCGTCAAGCAAGGGAAGTGACAGGATCAGGATCCTGACACCGCTTCGGACCGCCGGGACATCCCGCCGCACGAGGACCCTTGCCTGAGCCCATCCCGTCAAGAGAAGCAGGACGCCGGAAAAAACCAGGCCGCCTTTCGCCAGGCCCCCCCCGGCGAACAGGGATGCAAGGCCCGCCATGGTCAGGCCCCATCCTCCCAGG
>JAFDIS010000069.1 GCA_019307945.1 Deltaproteobacteria bacterium
CTGCTGGGCGGGCCTGGTTCAGGCTGCACTGCTGCACTGGGAGCCCACGAAAGAGGCCCTTGGCCTCCCCAAGGGACACGGAAACCACTACCCCATGATGCTGGGCTACCCCGTCTTTCCCTATCACCGTCTCCCGGAGCGCAAGGCCCCGGTGATTCACTGGAAATAGGCGGGGTTTTTCCGCTTCCGGGGCGGATGTCTTCGAATCGGCCGCTTTTCAGGATTTGAGGGATTCGAAACGATTCCCGGCCACGACCCTGCGGCCGTTCACAAAGTCCTCCCAGGCCATGAGCCTTTTCCCTGCGGGTTTAATGGCGAGGATCCTCAGGGCGCCTTCCGAAGTCGCTACGCAAAGATCCTCCGTGAGTGTCCCCGGAGGTGCATCTACGGCAGGGGTCAGGGCTTGGGCGGTGGCGATGGTCACTTCTTCCTTCTTGTCCCCGGATCCCACATAGAGGCACCGGGCCCCGGGCCACGGCCACATGGCGCGGCACTTGAGCGCCAGGCGTTCGGCGGGTTCCCGGAAGTCCAGGTACCCGTCCGATTTGAAGAGCTTTGGCGCGAGGCTGGCCAGGGATTCGTCCTGTGGCTCTCCGGGAAAGTCGAGATTCTGCTCCAGGATGACAAGGGTTGCGTCCATGGCGTCGCACGCCACCCGGGCCAGCCTGTCGTGTAGTTCCCCTGCGGTCTCGTCGGGCCGGATCATGGTCTCCCGCTGTACAAGGATGGGGCCTGCGTCCATCCGGTCCACGAGCCTGAAAGCCGTTACGCCTGTCTTTTTCTCTCCACCCAGAATGGCCCAATGAATGGGGGCGGCACCTCGGTACCTGGGAAGGAGCGAGGCATGGAGGTTGATGCATCCTCCCGGGAAGGCTTCCCTCAAGGGTGCCTTGATCATTTGGCCGAAGGCCGCCACCACCCCCAGATGGGCGTTGAGAGAACGTATCTTGTCCACGAATTCCGGGGTGTTGACGTCTTCGGCCCGTATCGGTTCGATGCCTTCCCTGAGAGCGTGGGAGGCCAATGGGGTGGGCTGTGTCTTTTTTCCGCGACCAGCCCGCCGGTCGGGTTGTGTGATCACCGCGGCGCATTCATGGGGACTTTGCAGCAGCCTGCGGAAGGCGGGAATCGAAAAGGGGCCTGAGCCAAAGTAAACAACACGCATGTAAGTGTCTCCGGGGCAAAAGGGGGAACCGGGGGGTCGATCGGCCTGTAATATGAAAACTAAGCCCTGCCCGCGCAGGAGTCAAGACGGAGCCCTTTTTTCTCCCGGCGCAAGCTCCGCAAGACAAGTCGGGGTTTATTTTTCGGACCCGCGTGCCGGCAAAAGAAAGAGGTGCGTCCGGTGATTTTTTTCAGAAAATAGCATAATCACGTACCTGGTGAACATCTCGGCCATCGCCGTTCTGGGAGCCCTGGGACTCAACATCCTGACCGGGTGTACGGGCCAGATCTCCCTGGGCCACGCGGCCTTCATGGCCCTGGGATCTTATGCAGCGGCCATCCTGGCGACCTCGGTGGGTCTTCCCTTCTGGGCCGCGGTCCCCTGCGCGGGGCTGATCTCGGCGGGTGCCGGCATCCTGGTCGGCATTCCGTGCCTCCGGCTCAAGGGACTCTACCTGGCCATGGCCACCATGGCCTTCGGAGGCGTGGTGGAGCACCTGGCCTTTTACATATTGAAGGAGTCGGAGGCTTTCAAGTGGGTTGGATCCGCACAATAAGATACCGCGATGGGGCCCTGCGGGTCCTACCGGGGGTTGAAGAGAAGAAAGGGGGTGAAGAATGCCGTTCCCCGACGAGAGGCGTTTTACAACACGAACCCACAAGACCATGAAGGAGGGTGTCATGCGAAAACGGATTTTTTGGGTCATGCCGCTGGCCGCGGCGATTGTTCTGTGTCTTTTCACCGCCCCGGGCGTCCATGCCGCCAGGGGGGTGAGCGCCGATACCATCAAGATGGGCCTGATCATGGTCAAGACGGGCCCCGTGGCCGCCATGGGCAATTCCCGGTAACGCTTTGGTGGATGAGGCCCTGAAGAGGGCCTCAGAGGATCCTCGTTTCGCGGAAATCAAGGAAGGCAGGTGGCACACCGGAGATTTCGACACCATCTGGTTTGAGCGGGGCAAAATCCCGTCTCTCACCCTCTCGGCCCAAGACGAAAATGGCTTGATCCCACATCTCCATCGGCCCGAAGACACACTCCGGAACGTGGATCCCCGGCTTCCCGCACTGGCCGTGGATTTTGCAGAGGCTACAGTAAGGAGCCTTGCGGCAAGGCTCGCGGTCTAGCCCGAGCCCGGATCCAGTGCATCGGCGGCCAGGGCCATTTTTGCGGAGAGGGCGCGCAGATCCCGGGCCAGTTTCTTTCGGTCCCGGGCCCTTCCCCTCTGGTCTTTTTCGGCATCGTTTGTGAGCCCGTTTTCCACCAGCACCAGGAATTGTTCCGCGATCTGGGCCGGGCTGTAAGGGCTCCTGCCGGGCCGGTACCAGCGGTAGAGCCAGTTGCACATGCCTATGATCGCGTTGGCCTGAAGCCTGGGATCCACGGCGCGGAAGATACCCAGGTCGATTCCCTCCTGGATGATGTCCTCCACCACCCGGCTGAATTTCCGCTTTTCAGTCCTGATCTTTAGGAAGTCCTTGCGGGGCAGTTCGTTCTCTTCGCTGAAAAAAACACTGAACATGGCCAGGTTCTTGACCACGATCTGTTCGAGATGACGCCTCACGAAACAGCGTAGTTTGTCCAGGGGAGACAGGTCCATCTCCCGGATCTCGTAAATGGTCTGGAAAAAGCTTTCCAGTGCGCGGAGGTAGATCTGGGATAGGAGGTCTTCCTTGGACGAGACGTAATGATAGAGTGCAGGCTTGGTGAGGCCCAACTCCGAGGCCACGTCATCCAGGGTGGCGGCCCTGTACCCTTTCTGATGGAAGACCTTGACCGCCGCATCGATGACCATCTGCCGTCGAAGACTCTTGTCCTGGTTCCTGAATTCCATTCGCTTTCCCGGGGCGCTTGCCCTTTCGGGCCCGGCCAAAAAAAAGTTGACTGCCCGGCCCTTAAGACATAGCATAAACTACCAGTCGGTAAAGTTTTATTATTGGAAAGTAACATATGCTGTTCTGCCGGTCAAGGGTCTTGGAGCGTGGAATCGGTTCGGGCGGGGCCGGCGCCTCATGTCCCTCGGCCGAGGGGAAGGGAGGAAAGGCGATGGAAAAAGCACAGGTGGGTTGCCGGGACACGGACTGGGACGCCTACCTCAAGTCCTATTACGAAAAACCCCTGAGCTTCAGGTCCTGGTCCGGGTTGGACGTCAAGGAGATCTATGGGCCCGAGGACCGAGCGTCGACGGACTACGAGCGGGACATCGGGGATGCGGGCCGATACCCCTTCACCCGGGGCATTCATCGAAACATGTTCCGTGGCCGCTATTGGACCCGGCGGGAGGTTGTGGGCATCGGGTCGCCGGCGGACACCCATGAGCGGGCCGCCTATTGTTTCAGGCAGGGAGGCACGGGGCTCAACACCATCGCCGACGTCACCTACGAGATGGGCCTCGACCCCGACCACCCCTGGGCCCGAAGCGAGGTCGGCCTTACGGGCGTGAACATCTCCTGCATGAAGGACATGGAGACCCTGGTGGGAGATATTCCCCTGGACAAGGTGAGCTGGTCCCTTATTACGGCCTCCACGGTGGCCTCGGTCACCATGGCCCAGTATGTGGCCGTGGCGCGCAGAAAGGGCTATGACATCCAAACCCTGAGGGGCTCCATTCAGAACGACCCGATCCATTTTCGCTACTGCGGGTTCCGGCCCGCCTGCCCCCTGGACCTTTCCATCAAACTGGGGGCGGACGTCATGGAGTTCTGCACGCGGCACATGCCCAGGTGGTATTACACCACGGTAAATATGTACGACCTGCGGGAGCAGGGCATTACGGCTCCACAGGAGGTGGCCTTCGGCTTCGGCATCGCCATGTGCTACATCGAGGAACTCCTGGCCCGGGGCCTGGACATCGACGAATTCGCCCCGCGGTTCACCTTCTACGTCTCATGCCACATCGATTTTTTTGAAGAGATAGCCAAGATACGTGCGGCCCGCAGAATGTGGGCAAGGCTCATGAAGGAAAAGTACGGTGCAAGGGATCCCAGGTCCATGCAATTCCGTTTTGCGGTACACACGGCGGGTTGCTCCCTCATCCCCCAGCAGCCCCTCAACAACCTGGTGCGGATCTCCTTCGAGGCCCTGGCGGCCGTGCTGGGCGGGGTCCAGTCCCTGCACTGCTGCTCCTATGACGAGCCCATGTGCCTGCCAACGGAAAAGGGGCACCTTCAGGCCTTGAGGACCCAGCAGATCATAGCGTATGAGACGGGAGTCACCAACGTGGCGGATCCCCTGGGCGGATCCTACTATGTGGAAAGCCTCACGGATCGTGTAGAGGAGGAGGCCCTCAAGATCATGGAAGAGGTCGAATCCCTGGGCGGCATGAAGGAGGCCATCCGGACCGAGTGGCTGGACCGCCGTTTCGAGCAGGAAGCGGTGGATCGCCAGCGGGAGATGGACCGGGGCGAAAAGCTCGTGGTGGGGGTCAACGTTTTCACGAGCGAGGAGGAAAAAGAAACGCCCCTTGGCGTTCAACGAATCTCGGAGCAGTCCGCAAAGCGACAGATCCAAGAGGTGATCGAGCTGAAAAAGACACGTGACCGGGACAGACTCGTCCGGGCCATTGAGAAACTCCGGGAGGCCGCGTCCGCCGGGGAAAATACCATTCCATACATGATCGAGGCCACCGAGGCCCAGGCCACCACGGCCGAACTCATGGGCACGGTTCGGGAGGTGTATGGGTATTCCTACGATCCCATGAACATCATCGAGTCCCCCTTCCGATGAGCCTCGCTGGTAAAGGAGTTCAGACCCGACCCCATTTATGTAAAGGCCCTCCGGATTTCCCTCACACCCACCACCGGTATTGGGCATCGGAGCCGGGACGGAATCCACCTGGACTCGACCCTTATTGCCGGGGAAAAGGCCTATGAAGAGGCAGGCATCAAAGATCCCAGGGGGGAGGTCAACCTCATGGAGGTCCACGACTGCTTTTCCATCAGTGAGCTGATTATTTACGAAAGTCTTCAGATCTCACCTGTGGGAAGGGCCGGGGAGGATGTGGACGCGGGTTTCTATGACCTTGACGGCAAGATACCCTGTCAGAGTGACGGCGGCCTCAAGTGCTTTGGCCACCCGATCGGGGCTTCCGGCATACACATGGCCTATGAGATCTATAAGCAACTTCAGGGCAAGGCTCAGCCGGAAGAGCGCCAGGTCAAGGGCGACCTGAGCCTCGGGCTTACCCACAGCCATGGGGGCATCTGCGGTAGTCTTGTTTGCTGCGTCGGCATCTTTGGGAATGAATTGTAGGACCGGGCGGACGGAGCCTCTCTATAAGATTAAGGAGACCATAGAATGGATTTTGATCTGACTGATGAACACAGGATGATACGGGATTTGTCACGGGATTTTGCCGATGAGGTCATTGTACCCCGAGGGGAGGAGATGGAGCGTACCGGAGAGTACCCTTATGACATCATCGACCAAATGGCTGGACTGGGAATGATGGGTATCCCCTTTCCAGAGGAATACGGGGGCAGTGGCGGTGACTGGGTAGGCATGCATGTATGTATCGAGGAGATATCCCGGGGTGACATCACCCTGGGTGCCTTGCTCGATGTGACCACAAGCGTTGCAGGCCAAGAGATCTTTGTTTTCGGCACGGAGGAGCAAAAACAAAGGTGGCTCACACCCATAGCACAGGGGAAAGCCATAGGGGCCTTTGGCCTCACCGAACCCGATTCAGGATCGGACGCCGGCTCCCTCAGAACAACGGCGGTTCAGCAAGGGGACGAATGGGTGCTCAACGGGACCAAGCAGTTCGTGACCAACATCGGTCTCAAGAACGCTTCCGTACTTCTGGTGGCGGCCAAGACCGGCGAGGATAAAAAGGGAAATATCATATCCGCTTTTATTGTCCCGAAAGACACCCCCGGCTTTACCCTGGGGAAGAGATACGAGAAGATGTCCTGGAAGGCCTCGGCCACCCATGAGGTCATTCTGGAGGAATGTCGAATCCCAAACGACTATGTGTTGGGGGATCCGCGCAGGGGGTTTGCCCACCACCTGAGCGTATTGGAGACCGGCCGCATCAGTATGGCCGCCATGAGTGTGGGCGTAGCCCAGGCCTGCTTGGATGAGTCCGTTCGTTATGCCAAAGAACGCGTTCAATTCGGTAAACCCATTTTCGACTTTCAAGGCGTTCAATTCAAACTTGCCGATATGGCCGTGTCAATCGAGCTTGCCAGAAACCAGTATCTTAAAGCCGCCTGGCTCAAGGACCAGGGCAGAAAACATACCTTTGAGGCCACAGTGGCCAAACTTTATGCCACGGAGATGGCCGAAAAGGTGGCAAGTGACGCGCTCCAAATTCATGGCGGTTACGGTTATATGGACGAATACCCGGTATCCCGCTACTATAAGGCCGTGAAACTGATGCAAATCGTGGAAGGCACCTCAGAGGTGCAGAGAATGATCCTGGGCCGAATCCTCGGTTCCTAGATGTGTGACACATTACCACCTATTCTGATCGATTGGGTATGCAAAAAAATCCAACCTGAAGGGCTAAGTGTGCGGTATAATGAGGTTGTGAAGCCATTCGTCGGCCAGCACACCGACAACCCGACAGGCGGGACCCAATCATGAAAAAATCCATCATATTCGCAGCAAAAAGCAAGAGCATTATCGATGGGGTGGAGATCACCTCCGAGAGCCTGACCGGCCGAAGGGGATTGAACCTTTTCGTGCGCTATCTGCGCAACATTGGGATTTACCCCCAGTTGGAGACCTTCTTCGGTTCCATCAGATGAAGCCGCAAGGGCCAAGCGGTCAGCGAGATTTTCAAGCAATTGTTCTGTTTTTCCTCGACGGCACGAGCAGGCAGGTGGTTCGTTTTGATGCCATTTCGCGGGACCCGTGCGGGCTATGCGGGAGCCACTGAGACGGGGGCCGGCAGGTTTTCTGACATTATCGGCATCGTTTTGATCATCAAAAGGCCGATTTATAGGCGGCAGCCGGCTCCGGCGACGGAAATTCAGCCCAAAAATCGGCATGAAGCCCTATGTTTCTGTTGTGCCAGACAAAAACCGATCAGATTAGGCAAAACTAAAAAGGACTTGACAATCGAAAAAAACCGTTTTACTTACTAGTCAGGAAATGTAACCGACTAATGAGTAATTTCTTGTTTTTGTCGTGTGAAATTTATCCGTCCTTGGAAAGAGGCATAACAACCGGCACTAAAGCGCATCTTCCTGCGATAATGCCTAGGTCAAGATTGCAACGTTGGGGGGCATGATTTCATACTCCTCGGTGGAGGGCCGTATGCTGTTTGCCATGGATGAGTTCACACCCCCCCCCAACAGAGGCATGCGGATCTTCGGGTCTGAGAAAAGACAATCGTCCGATGGAAAATAACCGAAAAGCCGTGCTTGAGCTTTCCCAATTGACCCTGTCCTTCGGCGGGCTCAAGGCCCTTACGGAGGTCAGCTTCTCCCTCTTCGAACGCGAGCTGCTGGCCGTCATCGGTCCCAATGGGGCGGGCAAGACCTCGGTGTTGAACTGTATCACCGGATATTATCACCCCCAGGAGGGCGACATTCTATACGACGGACGATCCATCATCCGTCTTCCCGTTCATCGGCGCGCGGCCCTCGGCCTGGCACGCACGTTTCAAAACGTCGCCCTTTTCGACGGGCTCACCACCTTGGAAAACATCATCGCCGCCCGCCACATCCAGCTCAAGCCCAATCCCCTGACCGGGGCCCTCTATTTTGGTCCCGAGCTTAAGAAGGAAATCAGCCACCGGCGGGTTGTGGAGGACATCATCGATTTCCTGGAAATTCAATCCATCCGGAAAAAAGTGGTGGGCAACTTGCCTTACGGCCAGAGGAAACGGGTGGAACTGGGGCGGGCCCTGGCCATGGAACCCAAGGTGCTGCTGCTGGACGAACCGATGGCCGGAATGAACCCGGAAGAAAAAGAGGACATGGCCCGGTTCATTATCGACGTGTTCGAGGAAAAGGAAATTTCCATCGTCCTGGTCGAGCACGACATGGAACTGGTTATGGACATCTCGGACAGGATCGTGGTGCTCGACTGGGGCCGAGTCATAGCGGACGGCCCGCCCCAGGAGATCGCCGTGGACCCCAAAGTGATCCGCGCCTACCTGGGAGATTAGAACGTGGGAAGTTGGTATGCTTTTTAATGAAAAATCCGAAATCCTAGATCCCAAATCCGGGCCGAAGGGAAATTCCCCGCAAGCGCCCGATACCCTGCCCAAATACCTCGTCAGAAATTTCCGGAGATGGGGAGACCGAAAGGTGGCCCTGCGCAAGAAAAAGTATGGGATCTGGAACGAATATACGTGGAAGGATCATTACGAGCACACCAAATATTTCGCTCTCGGGCTGATCGGCCTGGGCCTGGAAAAAGGGGACAGGGTCGCCATTGTGGGAGACGCCGATCCCGAGTGGACATGGGCCCAAATCGCTATCATGTCGGTGGGAGGGATTGTAGTTGGTGTGTTCACAGATTCCTTGCCCCAAGAAGTAAAGTACATCGTGGAACATTCGGATTCCAAATTCCTTCTGGCCCATGATCAGGAGCAGGTGGACAAGGCATTAGAGATCAAGCAGGATCTTCCCTTACTGGAAAAAGTGATTTACTGGGAACCCAAGGGGATGAGGAATTATGACGATCCCATCCTGATTTTCTTCTACGATGTGATCGAGATGGGCAAGGAAATGGAAAGCACTCATCCCGGCCTGTTTGAAGATCTCGTGGCCCAGGGCAGCACCGACGACATTGCCATGATCTATTACACGTCCGGAACCACCGGGCTTCCAAAAGGGGCCGTGCGGACGCATAAATCCCTGATCAGGACAATGGAAGGCGCCTTGGCCATCTTTCCCGTGAAACCCCAAGACGATTTCGTGGCCATCATGCCGCCCGCTTGGATTGCCGCCCTCATGGGTGAGTCTGGGCACCTGCTCGAGGGACTCATCATCAACTATCCGGAAAAGCCCGAAACCGCTATGGAAGACCTCCGGGAAATATCTCCCCTGGTCAGCGGAGGCGGTCCCCGGATATGGGAGGGTATGGTGTCTTTGGTCCAATCCAGGATCATTGATGCCAATATCGTAACGCGGGCACTGTACAAGATGTTTCTGCCGGTGGGCTACAAGGTGGCCGACCTTCACCTCCAGGGCAAAAAGAGCCTCCTTTGGAATGGACTTCATGCGGTGGCGGACCTCCTTTTATTTCGCCCTCTGAGAAACCAGCTTGGGTTTCGAAAAACAAAATACTATTTCACGGGATCGGCTGCCATAAGCCCCGACACCTTCCGCTATTTTCACGCCATCGGTTGTCCGATCCGTCAATTTTACGGTAGCACCGAATCGGGGTCCGTGTGCGGGCACCAGGGCGACGAAACAAACATCCGGTACGAGACCATCGGACTCCCCACGCCCGGCGTGGAGGTGCGCATCTCGGATGAAGGCGAGATTCAGGTCAGAAGCGAGGCGCTCTTTTCCGGGTATCACAAAAATCCGGAGGCCACGGAGAAGGCCAGGGTGGACGGTTGGTTCAGAACGGGGGATGCCGGGTACATCAACGATGAGGGGCATATCATCTATATTGATCGGTTGTCGGAACTGGGTGAGCTGGCCGGCGGCGGCAAATACTCGCCCCAGTATATCGAAGGGAGTTTCCGTTTCAGCCCGTATCTGCAGGAGGCCGTGGTCATCGGCGGTGCCGACAGGGACTACCTTACGGCCATCCTCAACATCGATTACAACACCGTGGGCCGCTGGGCCGAAAAAAACCGCATTAATTATACGACCTATCTCGACCTCTCGCAGAAGGAGGAGGTGGCCCGGCTGATCCTGAAAGACGTCGAACGGGTCAACAAGGTCCTTCCCGAAGAGGTCAAAATCAGGAAATACGCTCTTCTTCACAAGGAAATTGATGCGGATGAAGCGGAGTTGACCCGGACAAGAAAGCTAAGGAGAAAACTCTTCGAGGAAAGGTACTCGGACCTGATCGAGGGCCTCTACTCGGATGCGGATTCCGTTTCCGTAAACGCCGCAGTCACCTACCGCGATGGCAAGACAGGAAAGGTGACGACGGCTCTCAGGATCTGGAAAGTGGATACAACGTCATGACCATTTTCTTGCAGTATGCGATTTCGGGGTTGATGGTAGGGGCCATATACGGACTGGTGGCCGTTGGATTCGTTATCATTGTAAAATCGAGCGAGGTCTTCAACTTCGCCCAGGGAGAGCTGCTGATCTTGGGAGCCTTTGTCTGCTGGGCCCTCATCTTTCAATTGAAACTCCCGCCCTGGTTGGCGGTGGCGGGGACCCTGGCCTTTGCCGGCCTTTTCGGCATGGTTGTGGAGCGCTTTCCCTTGAGGCCGATGATAGGCCAGCCCCTGTTTGCCATCATCATGGTTACCCTGGCCGTTGGGATATGCCTGCGCGGTTTCCTTACGGCCATATGGGGGGGCATGTCCTGGCGGGTGTTCAAGCCGCCTCTGCTGCCACCCGAGCCGGTTCGTGTGGGCAAGCTGCTTCTTCCTCAACAGCACATATACGGATTCTTTATCGCTGTTGTCGTGGTGTTGGTTCTCTCGCTGTTTTTCAAATACACTCGGGCCGGGCTGGCCATGCGCATAGTGGCCGAGGACCACAAGGTAGCCCAGGCGATGGGCATTTCCGTACGCCGGGTCTTCAGGAACTCCTGGGCCATGAGCGCGATACTGGCCGCCATCGGGGGAATCCTTCTGGGCAGCATCAACGGCATCAACATCCCCCTGGCTAATATCGGGATCAAGGCGATTCCCGCCGCCCTTATCGGCGGTCTTCAATCCATCCCCGGAGCCGTGGTGGGAGGACTTCTTATCGGATTGCTCGAGGGGCTTTCTTCCGGTTACATCGGCCACGGGGTACAGGACGTTGTGGCCTATATAGTTATGATCGTAGTGCTTATCTTTTGGCCGCACGGGTTTTTCGGTCTGGAAACCATTGAAAGGGTTTAGGCGATGCCGCTTCCATCCGGGATTTACAACGTCACCTATAAAGAGGACATGGCAATACTCCGAACATGGTGCCACTGGGTGTGGCTCATTGCCTTCCTTGCCTTTCTTGCGCTCATACCCGCTTTCGCCACCAGATCCCAGCTCAACACACTGATCACCATCGCCTGCAGCGTGATCGCGGTCCACGGCCTGAATCTCCTCACCGGATACTGCGGCCAGATCTCCATGGGGCATTCCGCATTTGTGGCCGTTGGGGCGTATACTTCGGCAATATTTTGCAATAATCTGGGTTTCTCTTTCTGGATCGCCATGCCCCTGGCGGGCCTATCCGCGGGGCTCGCGGGGTTAGTCTTCGGCGGGCCTTCGCTCAGGGTTAAGGGGTTCTATCTGGCCATCACCACCCTGGGGGCACAGTTCATCATCCTCTTCGTCATCATCCACCTGCCCAGTCTCACGGGCGGGGTGCGCTCCTTGGACGTGCCGCCGCCCAGTCTTTTCGGCTACCTTATTGAGACGGATTATTCCTATTATTACCTTGCCATGCCCATGGCGGTCATCACCACCTATCTCGTCAAAAACATTTCCCGGACCGGCGTTGGCAGGGCCTTCGTGGCCATCAGGGACAACGACCTGGCAGCAGAAGGCATGGGAATCGCGCTGTTTTACAACAAGATGCTGGCATTCTTTCTGGGCTGTTTCTTCGCCGGCATATCCGGATCGGTCTATGCCCACTACCTGCAAACCATCAATATCGAGTACTTCACACTCATGGATTCGATCTGGTATCTCGCCATGTTGATCGTAGGTGGGCTCGGACAAACCATGGGACCAATATTCGGGGTCATTTTCATGGTCGTTTTACGGAATTTAATCATGGAGACTGCGCCCCTGATCAGCAGGGCGGTCCCGGTGCTCGGTATTGAATTCGGTGCCGCCATGAGCCTCGTGGTCCTGGGCCTGGTGATCATGTTCTTTCTCGTTTTCGAACCACGAGGGCTGGCCCACCGGTGGGAAATCATCAAAACCAAGTTCCGGCTATACCCGTTTCCGTACTAGCCGGCACATAAAAACTCTTGAACAAGGAGGGCGTGTCATGGTGAATGGTAAATTCGGGTACAAAATGTGGGCGTCTCTTTTCACACTCCTTATCTCGGCACTACTGATTTTCTCCGGAGTCTCAGTTGCAGCGGAACCCAAACCCATCAGAATCGGGCACCTGGGCGAATGGACTGGTCCGGCCGGGCGAACTTGCGGTCCCCCCGGCGACGCGCTGATCGCCTATTTCCACGAGTATGTGAACAAGGAAAAGGGAGGCATCCCGTATCTGGACCCCAAGACGGGCAGGGTCCTGGGAAAAGTCAAAGTCGAAGTCCTGTATGCCGACTGCCGCTATGAACTTCCATTGTTCAAAAACGCCTACAGAAAGTTCGTTGATAAAGGAGTTGTTGCCTGCCACAGTACATCCTCGCCGGCCCTCGAGGGGCTGAAGAAGGACTTCAAGCGAGACAAGATACCCTGCTTCCAGACTTCCACGAATACGGTGGCTCATTGGCCGCCGGAATGGATCTTCGGCCTACGGCCCAGCTTTGCCGATGATGTGGGAACCTACGTGAATTGGATCCTGAAAAGCTGGAACAAAAAGAGAGCGCCCCGGATTGCCCTGATGTTTTATGATGGACCCTTCGGCAGAGCCATACTCTGGGGAGGGCCCGAGTACGCCGAGAGCAAGGGCGTCAAAGTCGTAGCCGAGGAACCCGTTCCTCCTACACCCATAGACATGACTAGCCAGCTATTGCGCATCAAGCAAGCCAAGGCGGATTTTATCATCGGCAATGTTCTGGGTTCCCAGGCCGCGGTGATCCTGAAGGATATGAAGAGACTGGGCATCAATATCCCCTTCGGAACGTGCACCGACACCGATGCGGCCGAGATGGTGGACTTGGCGGGCGAGGCCGCCGAAGGGGCCTATTTTCTTCTAGGCGCCTACACGCTTTGGGATGAGACCCGCCCGGCCATCAAGTGGGTCAATGAGCACTACCGGAAATATATGAAGGGGAAAGCGGGATATCATGTGGAAAAAAGGCCCTATCCCGACGGTGTTTGGTATGTGGGCTGGGAAGTAGGCGCCGTAATGGAGGAATGCATTCGCCTCGCTCTGGAGAAAGTCCCGCCCAGCAAGTTGACCGGAAAAAGCCTTTGGGAACACGGTATTTTCAGGATGAAGAATTTTGATATAAACGGTCTTCGCGCGAAAAAGGCGGGCATTACCTACTACAA
Organism: Deltaproteobacteria bacterium; assembly: GCA_019307945.1. Classification (GTDB taxonomy): domain Bacteria; phylum Desulfobacterota; class DSM-4660; order Desulfatiglandales; family Desulfatiglandaceae; genus B17-G16. The sequence goes on from JAFDIS010000069.1 coordinate 13,417, forward strand.
GGGCGTTGATCACAGAGGCGGCCACTACATGGTGTTGCACAGGGTCAAAAACCTGAAGGATTCCATGGTCACGGGCTGGATGAAGGCCCCGACAATTCTGCCCCCTTGGATGAAAAAGAAGTAGCATGTTCCAAATTGGAAAGTACAGGCGGAGGATGTCCGAGTGCTGAATATCAACAACATTGAAGTGCTCTATTTCAATGTCATCCAGGTCCTCAGGGGCGTGTCTTTGGAGGTGAGGGAAAGCCAGGTGGTGACCATCCTGGGCGGAAACGGCGCCGGTAAAACGACCACTTTGAAGGCCGTTTCCGGACTGCTCCGCACCGAAGAGGGTCAGGTCAGCCACGGCGACATAGAGTTTGACGGAGTCAAGATCCATCGGAAATCCCCTGAGGAGATATCCAGAATGGGGATTATCCAGATTCTCGAAGGACGCCTGGTACTGGAGCATTTGACGACCGAAGAAAACCTCCTGGGCGGTGGTCTCATCCGCAAGGACAGGGCCGGGGTCAAAAGAGATCTGGAGATGGTCTACGGGTACTTTCCCCGATTGAAATCTCTTCGCCGCAACACCAGCGGTTATCTGTCCGGCGGAGAACAGCAAATGCTCGTAATCGGGCGGGCACTCATGTCCAGCCCCAAGATTATGCTTCTCGACGAGCCTTCCATGGGCCTGAGCCCTTTGCTGGTAAAAGAGATATTCGGCATCCTCGGGACCATCAATCAGGAGAAAAGGCTTCCCCTCTTGATCGTGGAGCAAAACGTGAAGCAGGCCCTTACGCTTGCCGACTACGGTTACGTCATGGAGAACGGTAGAATCGTCCTTGACGGCCCGGTTGAACAGTTGCGCGAAAACGAGGACATCAAGGAATTTTATTTGGGTCTCAGCGCCATCGGTGAGCGCAAGAGTTACCGGGAAGTGAAGCACTACAAACGCCGAAAGCGCTGGATCGGATAAACCCGACCCTCGGCATATCGGCTGGGAGAAAGGAGAGTCGTATCATGGGAAAAGACATGTTTGCCAAGGGACTGGTTGTATGTCTTTTTGCAACATTAGGCATGCTTCTCATGGGGCATCAGGCCCTGGGAGGGACTCGCCTTAAGACCGAGCCTGCAACCGTAGTCCTTGCACCCAAAGCAATGGCCGGTGTAAAAATAATAGGGTCAGGCTTCAAGCCCGAGGATCGTGTGGAAATTGTACTCGCCGGCGCCGATAAAGGACGTGACGTACCGGTGGCCTTTGCCGAAGCGGACGCATCGGGGGCATTTACCACCAAGATGAACATCTTAAGCATCCTGCAGGGATTCTTTCATTTCCGTTTCAAGAAAGGTAAACCTACGCCTGATCCTAAAAATCCGCCGTTGCCTCCCGGCGAGTATACTCTAAAGGCCAAGAGCTGGGATTCAAAGCTGGTGGCCGCCTGTAAATTAGTAATCACGGCCCCAAAAAAGAAGTGACACGGTCGGTCCGCCTTGGGACGGAATCGGGGTCTCCTCCTCCGGCCGCGCCGGCGCACTGAGGCGTGCGTCAAAATCGGTGTGCCGGTGTTTCTGCGGGAACGACCGCTCCGGAATCAGGCCGGGGCGGTCCGCAGAGGGGATCCGGCAGGGACTGGAAGCACAGGAGATGTCGCAGTTTTCTACGGTCGAATCCAGATCCCACAGGACCCCGGGGAGTACCTCATGAAGGGTTGAGACATCAAGGTCTAAGTGCCGATCCCGATTTCCGCCGCTACCGTCCTTTGAAGGATGCCTTTCGTTTTTCGAGGAAGGCCTTCATCCCCTCCTTCTGGTCTTCCGTGGAAAAGAGGATCTCGAAGTTGCGTGCCTCGTGTGCCAGGGCGGACTTCAGATCCATGTTGAGCCCTTCGTTGACAAGACACTTGATGGTCTTGATGGCATAACCCGGACGTTTTACGAAGGTTGCCGCCATCTTTTTCGCCTCTTCCATGAGGGAGCCCAAGGGCACGACCTTGTTGACGAGGCCGATGCGGTAGGCTTCCTGGGCGTCAATGGGGTCTCCGGAAAACAGCATTTCCTTGGCTCGACCTGCTCCCACCAGCCGGGGAAGCCTCTGAGTCCCGCCTCCCCCGGGCAACACGCCAAGTTTAATCTCTGGCAGGCCGAAGCTTGCGTTTTCCGCCGCAATCCGGACATCACAGGCCAGCGCAAGCTCGCAGCCGCCCCCCAGGGCAAGTCCGCTCACCGCCGCGATGGTGGGCTGCCTCAGTTCGGCGAGTTTGTTAAATACCCTGCGCACCTTTTTCGCAAAGCGGTTGGCCTCGACGGGGGTGTGGATGTTCACTATTTCCTTGATATCCGCCCCAGCGCCGAAAAACTTCTCCTGTCCGGTGATGATGAGGGCGTCGACCGCCTCATCCTCGTCGATCTCCTCCAGGACTTGTCCCAATTCCAGCAGCAGCTCATCACTGAGTGCATTGAGCCTTTCGGGCCGGTTCAGCGTCACGATGCCTACGGCCCCCTCCTTTTTATAAATAAGCGTGTTGAATGTCATAAGATCGCCCCCTTTTTATCATCGTCATGATTGGGAACCGGGCGTTCCTCCCGGGATCCGGCTGATCCCCGCCGCGTTATCTACTCAGGGGATCTTCGATCTATGCGGGCCCCCTGGTATCCCATAGTGCCGTGACTCACCTGTCCATCTTGCTTGGAGCAAATTCGCCGTGGGGAAAAATGGGTTGACGCTGAGCCCGTGCGGGCTTAATATAGTTGACCGACCGGTAAACTTATTTGATTCGAAAGTAACATGGATTTTCGGTCCTGTCAAGGGTCCCCGCTCCGAGCGAGGAGGAAAAAGAAACGCCCCTGGGCGTGCAGCGAGTCCCGGAGCAGTCCGCAAAGCGACAGATCCAAGAGGTGATCGAGCTGAAAAAGACGCGGGATGCGGATCGCCTCCGGCGGGCCGTGGAAAGACTGAGGGAGGCGGCGGCCGCCGGGGAAAATACCATTCCATACATGATCGAGGCCACCGAGGCCCAGGCCACTACGGCGGAGCTGATGGGGACGGTGCGCGAGGCGTATGGGTATTCCTACGATCCCATGAACATCATCGAGTCCCCCTTCCGATGATCCTCGCTGGTAAAGGAGTTTACATCATGGAGAGCAAGAGAATTAAGGTGGTGATCAGCAAGGTGGGCCTGGACGGCCATGACCGGGGGGCCAAGGTGGTGGCGTCCCTCCTGCGGGAGGCGGGCATGGAGGTGGTGTACCTGGGGATGTACCAGAGTCCTGAGGGCATCGTCCGGGCGGCGGTGGACGAGGACGCCGACGTCATCGGGGTAAGCTATCTGTCGGGCGAGCATCTCGTCTTCACCCCCAGGATCGTGGAGGAGATGAAGAAAAACGGCCTGGAGGATGTGCTCTTCGTGGTGGGAGGGGCATTTCCGCCTGAAGACATCCCGGTGATGAAGGAGATGGGGGCGGACGAGGTCTTCCGCGGCGGATCCCTGACCCAGTCTTTCGTGGACTACATCCGTGAACATGTGAGAAGATAGGAGACATCTCTTATGCCGGGTCAAAAAAAAGACCGGCCGCAGGACCTGGCGGCCAGGCTGGTGCGGGGGGACAGGCGGGCCGCCTCCCGCCTGATAACGTTGGTGGAAAACGGTGGTCCCGGGGCCGATGAGATGATGAAGCGGGTCTATCCCCATACCGGCCGCTCCATGCTGGTGGGGATCACCGGGCCGGGGGGGAGCGGTAAGTCGACCCTCATCGACCACCTCATAGGGAGGTTTCGGAAAAGGGACCTTCGGGTGGGCGTGGTGGCCGTGGATCCCAGCAGTCCCTTCACCGGGGGGGCGCTCCTGGGTGACCGTGTCCGTTTCCAGCGCTACGCCATGGACGAAGGTGTCTTTGTGCGGTCCATGGGTTCGAGGGGTTACACGGGCGGCCTGGCCCGGGCTACTACGGATGTCTGCCGGATCCTGGAGGCCATGGGAAACGACGTGGTTATCATCGAGACCCTGGGGGCGGGCCAGGACGAGATCGACATCATCCACGTGGCTCAGACCTGCATACTGGTGCTCACCCCGGGCATGGGCGACGATATCCAGGCCATGAAGGCGGGGATCATGGAGATCGCCCATCTCATCGTCCTGAACAAGGCGGATCTCGAAGGCGCCGGGGCCTGTCTCCGGAGCCTGGAGGCCGTCCTGGAGGATGCGGGCGGGAGAAGGACGGAAGGGGCCTGGAATCCTCGTGTCATCCCCACGGTGGCCTGGGCCCGAAGACCCGGCGACGTCTCCGGCATGGAGGCTCTGGAAGAGGCGATTCTGGCACACCAGGCCCATCTGCGGGAGACTCCGGGTCTGAGGTGTGCAAATGAGAGGCGGGTGGAGCGGGAGTTGCGCCTGATCTTCCGTGACGCCCTGGAAAAGCACGTGATTTCAGGCCTGGAGGGGACCGGCCGGAAAGAGGAATTCCTTCGCGAGATCATCGAGAGACGAAACGACCCTTACTCCGTGGTGGAGGAAATTCTCGGGGAGACTCTCAAGAAACCCGAAATCTGAGAATCTCCGCTTTGGGGAGAAAAAAACCGTGCAAGGAGGAATATGGAATCATCATACGAGACACTGATCTTCGAGGAAGTGGACGGGGTGGCCTGGATCCGGATGCACAGGCCCGAGGACCTCAACGCCCTTAACCTGCCCATGGCCAAAGAGCTATGCAGGGTCGCGGCCCACTGCACGGTGGAAAAGGAAATCCGGGCCGTGGTGCTGACCGGTACGGATCGGGCCTTTTGCGCGGGAGGCGATGTCAAGGACATGGCAGAGGAGCTTGAGACGTCGGGACGACCAGATCTTTTCCTGCGGGACCTGGCCATGTACCTTCATGCCTTCGTGGCGGAGGTTTGCAGGATGCCCAAACCCGTGATTGCCGCGGTCAACGGTATTGCGGCCGGTGCCGGTTTCAGCATGAGCCTGGCCTGCGACCTGGGCCTGGCCTCGGACCAGGCCCGTTTCGTGATGGCCTACACGAATATCGGCCTGGTGCCCGATGGCAGTTCCACTTACACCTTGAGCCGGCTGGTGGGTCCACGAAAGGCAATGGAAATCGTCTACCTCAACAAGCCCATCGGCGCCCGGGAAGCCCTCGACCTGGGCCTCGTCAACCGGGTGATTCCCGCTGACCGTTTCGAGAAGGAAGTCTCGGCCGTGGCCCGAAAACTGGCGGATGGGCCTACCCGAACCTACGGGCGGGCCAAGGCACTGGTCCGGGCGGGCCTTTCCGAGACCCTGGAGTCCCAGATGGAGAGCGAACGGCAGGGGATCGCCTTGAGCTCCCTCCAGCCGGAATTCCGGGAGGGGGTCACGGCCTTCGTGGAAAAACGAAAGGCGAATTTTCGGTCGGTTTCA
>JAFDIS010000166.1 GCA_019307945.1 Deltaproteobacteria bacterium
CTGGGCAAGCTGCTGCGCAAGCAGGGCTTCGGGTCTTTCCATGACTATTATGAATACCTCCTGGCAGACAGGACCGGCCGTGCCCTGGATTCCTTGGTGAATCGCATTTCGACCAACTACACCTTTTTTTACCGGGAAAGCGATCACTTTGAGTTTTTCAGCACGGTGGTATTGCCCGAGATGACAAAGATGATAACCGGAGAAAATCATCGGGATCTCAGGGTATGGTGCGCGGGGTGTTCGACGGGGCAGGAACCCTATACCCTTCAGATGCTCATCCGGGAATACCTCGGAAGAAACTATGCCATGTGGGAGGCCGGTCTCCTTGCCACCGATATTTCGGCAAAGGCCCTGGAGACCGCGGTGCGGGGTGTGTATCCTGATGAGGGCTTGGAAAAACTTCCAAGACCCCTGAAACGAAAATATTTCAGAAAGAAGGGTGACGGGACGTGTGAGGTGGTGGATGAACTCAAGAGAGAAATCACATTCAGGCGATTCAATCTGATGAACGAGCGGTTTCCTTTCAAAAAGCCGTTTCACGTGATTTTCTGCCGCAACGTTATGATCTACTTTGACCAGCCCACCCGTGATGCCCTCATAAAGCGTTTTCATGAGAGCATGGTGCCGGGAGGGTATCTGTTCATCGGGCACTCGGAGACCCTGGGACGAAAACAGGCCTTCTTTGAGTATGTGAAACCTGCTGTTTACAGGAGAAAGTGAGAGAGGGAACCTTATGGCGCGACCGATTCGCGTGATTGTAGTTGATGATTCGGCGCTGGTGCGGGACATCCTGGCCCAGGGCCTTGCCATGGACCCTGCCATCGAGGTGGTGGCAAAGGCATCCGACCCTTATGTGGCCAGGGACCAGATCATCAAGCACCGGCCTGATGTCCTGACCCTTGACGTGGAGATGCCGCGGATGGACGGCGTGGAATTTTTAAGACGCCTCATGCCCCAGTACCCGGTGCCGGTGGTCATGGTGAGCGCCCTGACCCAGCGGGGGAAACAGATCACCCTGGATGCCCTGGATGCGGGCGCGGTTGATTTTGTGAGCAAGCCGAGTACGGATGTTGCCCGGGGATTGAGCAACATGATGATGGAGCTCAGGACCAAGGTGAAGATTGCGTCAACCGCCAATGTTTCGCACTGGAAGAGCAAGAGGGCCGCGCCTCCGGTGCGGTCGACGGTGACATCCAGCGCGCTGGCTGAATCCACGGATAAGGTGATCACCATCGGTGCATCCACCGGAGGGACCGAGGCCATCAAGGATGTGGTGGTCCCGCTTCCTGCCGCATGCCCCGGAGTGGTGATCGTGCAGCACATGCCCGCGGGCTTCACCAAGATGTATGCGGAACGGCTCAATACCCTGTGCGCCATGGAGGTGAAGGAGGCGGAAACCGGGGACCGGGTGATGCCGGGGAGGATTTTGCTTGCGCCGGGCGATTACCATATGACCATTCTTCGGTCCGGAGGTGTCTATCGGGTGGACTGCAGTAAAGGGGAAAAGGTATGCGGTCATTGCCCGTCCGTGGAGGTCATGATGAATTCTGTAGCAAAGAATGTCGGGGCGAATGCGGTCGGCGTCATGTTGACAGGCATGGGAAGCGATGGGGCGGGCGGGATGCTGGCCATGCGGGAAGCAGGGGCGAGGACCCTTGCGCAGGATGAGGCCTCCAGCGTGGTTTTCGGCATGCCCAAGGCGGCCTATGAACGAGGAGGTGCTGAAAGACTGGTTCCCCTGGAAAAGATCGCCGCCGAAGTCCTGACGTTAGTGCAGGAGCGCTGATCGTGGGCGTCATGACGTTGGGAGTGGGGGGGCTGGGAGCTGCAAGAGATCCAGGGACCGTGATAAGAACTCATGCCCTGGGATCCTGTGTGGCCGTCCTGCTCCTGGATCCCGGGACGAAGACCGTAGGCATGGCCCATATCGCCTTGCCCGAATCCAGGATCAACAATGGCAAGGCGCAGGAAACCCCAGGGTATTTCGCGGATACCGGCGTACCGGCGCTGCTCAGTGAGATGAAACATCTTGGATGCAACGGAAACGGCAGGGGCATGATCGTAAAGCTTGTGGGCGGGGCAAGGATCATGGACCCCAACAATACGTTTAACATAGGCAAAAGAAACGTGCTGGCAATAAAGAAGGTACTCTGGTCCCTTAAAATGGGTGTGGTTGCTGAAGATGTGGGAGGAAACATCAGCCGGACCGTGGCCGTCCATGTGGATACGGGGCGGGTGGTTATCTCGTCGTCCGGCAGGAATGATTGGAGTATATGAGAAAGGCAAAAAGAGGGATGGCCATAAAAGAAGAAATATTGAACAGGGTCAAAGAGATACCCCCTCTTTCCACCAGCGCCTCGCAACTGATGATGCTCATGGGCAAGCCGGATCGTGATCTTCAGGAGACGGTAAAGATAGTGGAATGCGATCTGGGGCTCACGGCCAAGGTCTTACGCGTTGTAAATTCCAGCGCTTTTGCCTTGATGCAACCCACGACCTCCATTGCCCGCGCCGTATCTTATCTGGGAGAAAAAATGGTCCTGGGGATAGCTCTGGACGCCTGCACAGGATCGATTTTGCGGCGGCCGATGAAGGGCTATGAAGGAAGGAGCGATGCACTCTGGGAACATAATCTCATGACGGCAATAGCTGCAAGGAGAGTGGCGGGGTTCGCAAAGGAAGAGATCAGTTCGGATATCGCTTTTACAGCGGGAATCCTTCACGACATAGGAAAGGCGGTTTTGTCTGAATTTATGAATGGTTCCGCAGGTGATATCGTCTCGAAAATTGATGCGGGACATGCCGCGGACTATATATCGGCAGAGCAGGAAATGCTTGGCATGGATCATTGCACCGTAGGCTTTGAGGTCGCCCGGTTGTGGAAACTGGCCGGCCCTCTTCCCGAGATCATCCGGTTCCACCATACTCCCGCCCGGGCGCAAGAGGAGGTCCGGGCCCCCGTATACGCCGTGCATCTGGGAGATATCATCGCCATGATGGGAGGGACGGGCACCGGGAGTGACGATATGATGTACTGTCTCGACGCAGGATTTTCAGACTACATTAAGATCTCGCAGAGTGATCTTGAGAAAATCATGCTTGATGTGGAAGTGGAATTCAAAAGGACCAGGTCGTCTATGTTTGGGAGGGAGGACGAAACATCATGAAAAGGATCCTCATTGTCGATGATTCCAGTACGGCGCGCATGGTGGTCAGGCGGTGTCTGGAGATTGCAGGATTCGGGGATGCCACATTTTTGGAAGCGGAAAACGGCAAGGATGCGCTCACCATCCTCAAGCAGGAACCCGCCGACCTGGTGGTGACCGACCTGAACATGCCCGTCATGGACGGAGAGACGTTTCTGCGGTGGGTCAAGGGCAGCCCCAAGACCCACGACATCCCAGTGGTAATGATTTCCAGCGCGGGAAATGCTGCGAAAGAGAAACAGGTGTTGGCCATGGGCGCCCTTGCCGTCTTGGGCAAACCTGTTTCCCCGGAGATATTGAAAGAGTCCATCGGCGCTCTGGCGGGAATGGAAGAACACTGGGGCAGTGCATTCTGCGCAGGAGATGAAAAGGAGGAATCCCAATGAATCCCGAAAACAACAAGCTTTCCGAAATCATGAGCTCTGCGCTGGAAGAGACTTTCGAGGAAATGGCCTTTCTGGAGGTATGTCGGGTGCAAGTCCCTGACGATCCTCCGGATGAAGGCGGTCTCTTGCGAGTGAGTCTGCTGGTCCATGACCCCTTCCCCGGCGAACTTTGCCTCGCAGCACCCAGATCCCTGCTCACGGAGATGGCAAGGATTCTTTTTGGCACGGAAGGCGAATCTATCCCCGACGAGACCCTTCTTGATCTCCAGGCAGAATTGCTCAACACCATTGCCGGAAGAGTCATGAGGGAAATAACGCCAGAGGAAGCCACATTCAGACTCGGATTGCCCGAAACCGGGGCACAGAGCTTATCCGATTTGAATTGTGAAGCGATAAAGTGTCATTTCAGTGTGGACGAGGAAATAGTATCGATGACAGTCAGTGGCGACGCCCTGCTTGCCAGAGCGGAGACCTGTTGAGGCGGAGACCTCCTTGTAAGTTGCCGGACGGCGTCCCGGCAGGGCGGCTGACCGTTTCCGGGGGGCGTAGCCGGCGGTGGGTGAGGCTACACACTATTTCCTTTTTTACACACGAATGGAAATA